>JAIDTL010000141.1 GCA_029060725.1 Muribaculaceae bacterium
AATTCTATTTCTCAAAGGTTTAAAACCATTATAGAGGCTGCTCATAGAAAGACTGGAAAAGAAGTGGTAGTGCTTGTTGATGAATACGACAAGCCTCTCGTAGGAAATATTAATAAGAAAGCAACTCTTGAGTATTATCGTACACACCTTGCATCGCTTTATTCTAATTTCAAGAGTTCGGCGGAACATCTGAAGCTTGTGTTCCTTACGGGCGTGAGCCGATTCAGCAAATTGAGTATTTTTTCCGACCTTAATAATCTTGTTGACATAACTTTCTCGGATGAATACGCTGATATCTGTGGAATCACAGAGCAAGAATTGTATGATAATCTAAAGCCGGGAATAAAAAATTTAGCAGTAAAAAATAAGATATCTTTTGAACGCGTGTGTCGACTTCTTAAAAGCAATTACGACGGTTATAGGTTTGCTGAGGAGGGAAGCGACATCTATAATCCATGGTCGATACTCAATGCGTTGAGATTCTCAAAAATTGAAAATTATTGGAATGACACGGGAACTCCGACTCTCGTGGCTGAAGTGCTGAAGAAGGCAAACGTCAATCTTGAGAATACCTTTGATGCTTATTGCTCTCGTGATGATCTTTTAGGTCTGGATCTGCTTGATCCTAATCCACGTGCGTTGCTGTATCAAGCCGGGTATATGACAATTAAAAATTACAACAAGAAAGTCCGTAAATTTCGGCTTGGTATACCCAACAAGGAAGTTAAGGATGGTTTCTACCGTGTCCTCGTGCCTTTCTATCTTAGATACCGCCAATCTGAGACAAAAACTATTATAAGTGATATGGTGACTCACTTTATACTTGGTGAGGCGGAGGATGCCATGAAATGTTTGCAGAGTTATTTCGCCGGAGTGGACTATGCGCTTAAGATAGAAAGTGAAAACAATTTTCATAACGCTTTCTTCCTTCTTATGGATATTATCGGACTGGATACGACTGCAGAATCGCATACATCTGAAGGGCGTATCGACATCACTATCAAGACAGACGATTATATATATATCATAGAGTTGAAATATGATCATTCCGCTCGGGAGGCTTTGGAGCAGATAGAGGATCGTCATTACGCTCGTCAATTCCAATGCGACGGGCGCCAGCTTATACTCATTGGCAGCTCATTCTCATCCAAGACCCGCTGCATTGATGAGTGGCTGATCAAAGAGTAAATTTTAACACATCTCGTCAATCCGTCACTTAAGAATAGAAATCAAACGAATAGAAATCAATCGGCTACCTCCTGGTAAGGAAGTAGCCGTTGATTATTATTGGATTTTTTCAGCGTAAACTGATTATGCCTTATGACTTGCTTCAGCTTGGGCGAAGCCAATTATGCATTATGCATTATGAATTATGCATTATCATGAAGGCTGATGTGTCGGACGAAGCAGGTCGTTGACAGTCTTTACAGGATTGAAGGTCTCTACCGGTACTTCCACCATTACGGTGTTCCAGTCGCTCATAGCGCCATTCCAGAGTCCCGGAAGTTCGAGAGCTTTGATTTCTACACCTTCACGGCTCTTGATAGATATAAAGCCGGTAGCTTTGTCTACATAATCCGGAAGATAGAATTTCTGTCCTTTGTAGTCTTTAGTGCATACTACGAGGTCAACCGGGTTGAAGTGTGTTGCCTCCTTAAGCAGTTTCTGAGCCTCTTTGTCGTCTGGATTGATCTGGGATGACTCAAGAATCTGAGGACTTACAGTGCCGTCAGGATTATATACGAGGAACGGACCTCCACCCGGCTCTCCTTCATTCTTCACCATACCGCATACACGTGTCGGACGGTTGAATTTACTGAAGAGGTAGTCGCGAAGCTCTTCCGGTGTCATTTCGGAAGCCTTGTCGTGAGTTACGCAAAGTTTGTGACGCAAGAAATCAAGCATTTCTACCATCTCTTCGCCTGATGGAACTCCCTTGGCAAGTTTCTCACAATACTTGTCGATCTTTGCCTTCACTCCTACGAGGATACCTCCGAGCACCATCTTATAAGTGATTGTCGGTTGGCGCAGTGCATCCGGAACGAGGTTGTCTATATTCTTGATAAAGATCACATCAGCATCAAGATCATTGAGATTTTCAATAAGTGCTCCATGACCACCGGGACGGAAGAAAAGTTCTTCTTTTTCGTAATACGGTGTGCCATCCATATTCGAAGCTACAGTGTCTGTTGAAGGCTTCTGCACGCTTAAAGTGATGTCATATTCCACTCCGTATGCATGCTCCATTAGTGATTTGATTTCCTCAAGTTTTGCCTCTACGAGAGGTACATGCTCTTCTGATACAGTGAAGTGAAGATGTACCTTTCCATCTTTTCCTGCTGCATACTGCGCGCCTTCAGCAAGATGCTCCTGCAGCGGAGTGCGGCTTCCTCCCATTTCCTTGTGGAATTCGAGGAGGGCCTTAGGAAGCTTGCCGTAGTTGAGCCCTACCTTGTTGAGAAGCACGTCGATCACATCTTTATATCTTCCCATTTTGATTAGGCTTGCTACGCTATAACCGAAAAGTTGAAGGCACAGGAAGTTAAGTTTTCCAAAGAATGCGAATTTCTCGATATTATCGAAAAATTTCTTTATGAAGTCATTGTCAGGCTTATTGCTCTTTCCGTTAAGGAAAGAGAAAAGGTCTTTAAACATACGTGATGCAGCTCCACTTGCCGGCACCATCTTCATGACCTTGGCACCGCCGGCGAGATATTTCTTCCACATTTCCTCGCTCTGCTGGATAAGTTCAGGGGATGGTACTGTAAGACCGTGTCCGGGAGTCACAGCTGCCTCAATCTTTAGGAAAGGAAAACCTTCCTTGAGCATAATTAGTTGCTCTTCGAGTTTTGCCTCAGAAATTCCTCTTTTTGCGAGGGTCTCGAGGTCTTTGGGTGATAGATTCATGTTATTTATTATTTTAAGGGTTATACTTTGCATTTTATGTTTTTACGT
>JAIDTL010000142.1 GCA_029060725.1 Muribaculaceae bacterium
GTCTTGGGATCGTTAGATGCCATAGATGTAATTAGTTTGGGTTGTTATTAATTAAAATTGTTAGTAAATTGTATTTTCTTGGTTTTGGTCTGTCTTTTCGACTTCCAAATGCAAAATTACCAAAAATATCAAAATAAACAAATCTAAATCGAAAAAAAATTTATAGTTTTTTTTATGTTTTTTTTCTTATTTCTTGCTGTTCCAAGCTAATTAACTATAAATCGAAGTTTTAACTGATTGAAAAAAATCAGGCTTTCGTTTGAGTTTTTGCTGTCTTAGGATATTTAAGGTAGTATGTGTAAAGTTTCCGGAGTGGACATTGTCCACTCCGGATATGATATTATTCCCCTTTGATGGCTGCGATGCCGGGGAGCACTTTGCCTTCAATGGCTTCAAGAAGCGCACCTCCGCCGGTAGAAACATAGCTTACAGAGTCTGCAAGTCCAAACTTGTTGACGCATGCTACTGAGTCGCCTCCACCTACAAGCGAGAATGCTCCGTTGTCGGTTGCTTCTACGATAGCTTCTGCTATTACGCGGCTACCTACTGTGAATTTTTCCATCTCGAATACGCCTGCAGGTCCATTCCAGAGAATTGTCTTTGCTGGGATGATTGCTTCGCGGAATGCTGCGATGCTGTCCGGACCTGCATCAAGACCTTCCCATCCTTCAGGAATGTTCATTACTGAGCAAATCTGAGTGTTGGCGTCGTTGCTAAATGCGTCAGCTGCTACACAGTCTGTGCCGAGAACGAGATTCACACCTTTTTCCTTTGCTTTCTTCATGATGTCGAGAGCAAGGTCAAGTTTGTCGTTTTCGCAGATGGAGTTGCCTACATTTCCTCCTTGTGCCTTTGCGAATGTATATGTCATGCCACCGCAAAGGATGAGATTGTCGACTTTGTCCATGAGGTTTTCGATGATACCTATTTTAGTAGACACCTTAGAGCCACCCATGATAGCTGTAAACGGACGTTTGATGTCTTTTAAGATATTATCTACTGCCTGCACTTCCTTTTCCATGAGGTAGCCAAGCATTTTGTCATTGGCGTCAAAATAGTCTGCAATGACAGCTGTGGAAGCGTGCTTGCGATGAGCTGTGCCGAATGCGTCGTTGACATATACATCTGCATAGCTTGCAAGTGTCTTTGCAAATTCCTTCTGGCTCTTCTTCATCTCTTTCTTGGCGTCTTCGTAGGCAGGATCGTTTTTGTCGATGCCTACTGGCTTCCCTTCCTCTTCAGGATAGAATCGGAGGTTTTCAAGTAGAAGCACTTCTCCCGGCTTGAGGTCTTTTGCAGCCTCTTGAGCCTTTGCGCAGTCCGGTGCAAACTTTACATCCGTACCGAGTGCCTTTGACACTGCCTCGCGGATCTGTGAAAGGCTGAGCTTTTCATTGACTTTTCCTTTGGGTTTGCCCATGTGGCTCATTAATATGAGCGATCCTCCATCTGCAAGGATTTTCTTGAGTGTCGGAAGGGCGCCACGGATGCGGGTGTCATCGCTGATTGTGCCGTCTTCATTAAGAGGCACATTGAAGTCTACTCGCACAATCGCCTTCTTGTTGGCGAAATTGTAATTGTCGATTGTTGCCATGTCTAAACTACGAGTTAATTTATGTTTTTCTGTTTATTCAGATTCAGATTTTTCCTGATCATACGCGACTCTTGTCTTTGTTTGTATCGCCAAAACAGGATTATCACACAAAATTAGGAAATTCTCGCAATTATTCCAAATCTTTTTGCGAAAATTCATACATTTTTCACTAATTTTGTGTTCGATTTAACACATCTATGGCGTTAAGGCTATAAAAATTCAAATAATAATCATGATTGATTCCATTGTTTTCAATGCCGAGATTGCTCTTAAAAATCTATTTGAAGAGCACTATAATGAATCTGTGATAAAGATGGTGCCAATCACGGGGAGCGGGTCCGACCGTCTTTATTTCCGGATGTATGGAGAGTCTTTTTCATGCATAGGCACTTTTGTCAGAGATTCTGCTGAGGGTAGATGCTTTGTGAGGCTGGCTCAAGATTTTCTGAGTCTCGGACGCGCTGTCCCTGAGATATTTGCTGTCTCTGCCGACTTCCATTCTTATTTGCAGGAGGATTTGGGCGACAAGTCTCTTTTCTCTTCTCTTAATGATGAAGATGTCGAGTCTCTTGTTAAGGATACGCTGACAAGGCTTGTATCTTTGCAGAAGACTCCTGTGGATGTATGGAAGGATGATTGTATGAATAAAGATTTCTGCACAAGGCAAATTCTGTGGGATCTTAACTATTTCAAATATGAATATCTGAAGCCGAAGGAAGTTGTCTTTGATGAGGATCGTCTGGAAGATGATTTCGAACGTCTGGCTTATGCTCTTGTCTCCGTTTCGGATGAATTTTGTGGGTTTATGATGCGCGACTGTCAGAGCCGTAATGTGATGCTGACGTCTAATGGCCCGATTTTCATAGATTTTCAAGGAGGCAGAAAAGGCCCGTCGATTTATGATGCTGTCTCTTTCCTCTGGCAAGCAAGAGCCGGTTTTAGTGACGATTTCAAGATGTCTATGCTCGATTTCTATTGTTCTGCTTACTGCGAGAATGATTCCAAGAAAAAAGAGCGGATGACTGCTAATTTGTATGAAATGGTTCTTTTCAGGACTCTCCAAGTCTTAGGAGCATACGGATTTCGTGGTCTTGTCCAAAAAAAGTCACATTTTCTGCTCTCTATTCCTAACGCTCTTGATAATCTCTCCGATCTTATATATAAAGGTATATTAGACGGCTATCCGGAATTAAAAAAGGTTGCAATAGCCATAGTAGCCGACAGGTCTTTAAAAAATGAGAAATCTGATGGTAGGCTTGTAGTAGATATCTTTTCTTTTTCCTATAAAAAAGGATATCCTCAAGATTTGAGTGAAAATGGAGGTGGATTCATATTTGATTGTAGGGCGCTTCATAACCCCGGGAGATACAATGAATATAAGCAACTGACAGGAAAAGATCCTGAAGTTGTAGAATTTCTTGAAAGTAGAGGAGAGGTCAGAGCATTTCTGAAAGGTGCCTGGTCGCTGACAGATCCTGCCATAGAACGTTATATCACCCGCGGATTTACTCATATTCTAATAGGCTTTGGCTGTACTGGAGGGCAGCACCGATCTGTCTACAGTGCCGAGAAAACAGCTGCTCATATTCGCCAACTATTCCCTGAAGCGGATGTCCGACTCTCTCATATCGAAAATCCTTAGACTAAACTTGCTAAAACTATTTTACAATTGAAAACCATGATCATGTGTGCCGGATTAGGCACAAGACTCAAGCCTTGGACTGATGAGCATCCGAAAGCATTAGTCCCGGTAGGTGGAGTTCCTATGCTGCGGCGTGTCATCGAGCGTCTGGCAGACCAAGGATTTGACGAAGTGACAATTAATGTACATCATTTCGCCGACCAAATAATCGAGTTCATTCAAAAGGAAAAACTTCCTGTCAAGAACATAAATGTTTCACATGAGTCGAAGGCGTTGCTTGATACCGGTGGGGGAATTCTGAATGCAGAGTCTTTCCTCGCCAAAGACTCTCGTCCATTTCTTGTGCATAATGTTGATATCTTGTCTAACGCCGATCTCAAAAAGCTATATGACGCGTTTGAGAAATCTGACGCTCACATCATTCTTCTCGTGTCTGATAGGAAATCAGACCGAAGACTGGTTTTCGACAAGTGTCTCAATCTTAAAGGCTGGGTTAATCTTAAGACCGGTCATATTCGTCCCGATAACCTCATTATTAATGAAGAAGACAAAATATTAGCATTCAGCGGCATTTATATAATGTCGCCTGAAGTTTTCTCAATAATGAAAAATGGAGGTTTTTCCGGAGCTTTTCCTATTATGGACTTCTTCCTGTCTGGAATCTCCGACCTTAAGATCAAGGGTGTGTCTCAAGATGGTCTGGAAATTATCGACATAGGAAAGCCCGATACTTTGCATCGGGCTAACTTAAAAATTCAATAGTATTTATTGTGATGTTGAGATTCCTTCACCACATTGAATTGGAAGATACATCCTCCGATTAAGAAGGCTACTGCAATTCCTCCGAGCCACCATGTCAAGGAGATACTTACAGTGAAACATGAGATCATTAGGAGTATGCATCCTATAGCGTAGCTGATGATAGATAATGTTTTCATAGTTAAATCTTTTTATAAGGTTTCAGTCTTTGTTCTTTGTCAGTATAACGTGGCTGGTATGTATAAGGTTTACGTGTAAATTTTATTTAATAAAAAAGCAACAAAATAATGAGTGCAAGCGAATTTTCGCTTGCACTCATTATTATTTTATATGTTTAATTATTTTACTTATTGTTTACTGTTTATTGTTCACTGTTTATTACTTATTGTTTACTGTTTATTGTTTACAATATTTTACTTTAATCTAAGTTCCTGTCCAATCTTGATGGCATCTGAAGTTTCCAGTCCATTAAGTTTTCTGAGTGATGTGGCCGACATGCCGTGAGCTCTTGCTATCTTGTTGATAGTATCCCCTTTTTTCACTGTGTAGGAAGCTATCTGGCTATTGCCTGACTTATATGTGTTGGCATCATCAGCTGCAAGTTCACGTTTGCTTTTGCTTGGAGCAAAATTGCGGGCCTTGGTATAAGTTGTCTTTGAGAATGTATATTCGTCTGTGTGTGTTGTCTTGTTGGCGAAGTCAACGATTGCGGCAGGGTTGATAGCATAGCCCATAAAGCGTGTCTCAAAGTGGAGGTGAGGACCTGTGCTTCTACCGGTGCTGCCACCGAGTCCGATAGGATCGCCTGCACGGACTACGTCTCCAGGCTTTACGAGGTGCTTGTTAAGGTGTCCATATACGGTCTCAAGTCCGTTTGGATGACGTACGATTATATAGTTGCCATAGCCACCGCCTTCGTATGCTGTGAGACGAACTTTACCCTCAAACGCTGCGCATATAGTGTCATTGCTCTTGATGCCTATGTCTACACCCTTATGCATGCGTCCGAATCTTTTGCGATATCCGTATGGGGAAGTCAACGGACCATTGTGTGGCATTGTGAATCCTCTTACGTCGATGACTTGTGTGTTGGGGACATCTTTTTCGTTGAAGGGGTTTACGCTTTTTGAGTTCCAGCCTTCTGTATAGATGTCAAGCTCCGGCTCAAGGTCATCATCAATGAGGTCGATGAATGTATTCTGTTCTATAAGCTTAATCTTGTCTTTAGATGATGCTGCGTTTGCAAGAAGTTGCTTGTGTGCTGCTGCGTGGGATGCACCTTTCTTCTGTGCCGTCATTGCGAATGGCACGATTGACAAGAGTGCGCAACATATTATAGTATTGAGCTTTTTCATCTTCTTTTATAATTATATTTCATCATCAGCATAAAGGAACTTCACATTAGATGGAGTGTAGTCGAGCACTTCCTCCGGCTTGAAGAATCTGTTGATCTCGATCTTCGCGTTCTCTACGCTGTCGGATGCATGGACTATGTTGGCTTGTCCACTCATGCAGTAGTCACCGCGAAGGGTGCCCGGTTCAGCTTTCCTTCCATTGGTTACTCCCGTCATCTTGCGGAAGACTTCTACTGCGTCCACTCCCTTAAGCACCATGCAGATCACAGGAGATGCTGTCATTGACTCTACGATAGAAGGGAAAAATGGTCTGTCTACAAGGTGTGCATAATGCTCACGAAGGATTTTTTCGTCAAGCTGCATCATTTTCATGCCCGTGATGATAAGGCCTTTATTCTGGATGCGAGTAAGGATTTCTCCTACAAGACCGCGTTCTATCGCTGAGGGTTTAAGTATGACGAGCGTCTGTTCCATATATGCTGTTTATTCGTGTTTTAAATTTTCAATGTTCAAAGTTACAAAAATATTTCATGCAAACCTAATTATGTATCAAAAAATACTTAAAATTAGTGGTAAAAATAATTAATATTATTTCAAGTTTTTGATTATCACTGGATTGAATTTTGTTACATCTTTGTAATAGGAAAATGCGTGTTTGCACATTCATTTCTCAATTGTGCATATTTTTTTTTTGTATCATCTGTCTTCATTGAACCCTTCTCTTTACAATTTGTTACACTAATATATAAATATTAACACGATTCCTTTATGAACGCACACACATTCCTTTGCTTGATTCCTACCGAAGTGGCGGAAAAGCTTCCGAAAGTTACTATGTTAGGAACTGAAGATGGCACTTATGCCATAGCTCGATTGATCATGAATATCGTAGATTGGATTTTCAATCTTTTCGGCCTTTCTCATCATCCTACTCTTGAACTGTGGGTGTATTCTATCCTCGTCTTCGCAATTTCATGGGGCATCGGATATATTACTCAATTGGTAGTTCTCTTTATTGTAAACCAAGTAGGCAAAAGATGGAGTAATCCGATTTATTCCGATCTCCGAAATGCCGGATTCTTCCATAAGATTTCAAGGATTATTCCTGCCCTCTATTTCCTCATTTTTATCCAGTTTACGATGCAGTCGCACTCTGCGCTTAGCAGCTGGCTCTCCCGATTCACATGGATATTCCTTTCATTTATAGTAGCTCGTTGTCTTACCATTATTACCTATATAATCTGGAATCACGTCGACAAACGAGAAAATAAAAAGCATCTGCCTCTCAAAGGGCTCGTCCAACTTATATGTGGACTTATATGGATTCTCTTTGCAATTGTCGCAGTCTCAATTATTCTCGATAAATCTCCTGGTACGCTGCTCGCCGGTTTAGGTGTCTTTGCATCTGTCTTGATGTTGATTTTCAAAGATTCTATTCTCGGTCTTGTGGCAGGTGTGCAGCTTTCTGAAAATGACTCTGTCCATGTCGGCGACTGGATTGCAGTAGACGGCACAAATGCCAATGGTACAGTCCTGGAAGTTTCTCTTACAGAGGTGAAAATTCAAAACTGGGATAAGACGGTCACTTCTGTGCCTCCATATAATCTTATAAGCGGTTCGTTCACTACATATCTTCCTATGCAGGAAAGCAACACTCGTCGCATTGCAAGGACATATCTTATCGATTGTGAAAGTGTGGTGGAAGCTACTCCTGATCTTATAGCTAAAATTGCTGAGATACCTCTGATGAAAGAGTGGATTGAAAAGAAGCAAGCTCAGAAGGCTGCCGGGAAAGAGTATTGTGTCAATAATCCTGAAGGTCTGGCTGACGGCACTATCGACACTAACCTCGGTATGTTCCGCGCTTATATGAAGATGTGGCTGATGAACAATCCAAATATTTCTAATGTCGATGATCTCTTTGTAAATACCCTTCAGCAGACTCAACATGGCATTCCATTCCAAGTATATTGCTTCACAAGCACTTCTGCTTGGATTCCATACGAAGGAATTCAGTCAGCTGTATTCGAACACGTGGCTGTGATGCTTACCAAGTTCAATCTATTCGTATTCGAGAATGAGTCAAGTCGTGCTACCATCCTCGAAGGTGTCATGAGCCGTCAGCTTCCTGCCGGAGAAAGCGTATTCGGCCTTCCGACTCCTATGATCATCGACAATCCTAAATCTTGATATTGTCGCCTACTACATGGGCTGCAACGCAAGCATAGAGGGCAGCTGTCTCCAATCGGAGGCGGCTGCCCCCAAACGTTACTGGCAAATAGCCATTTTCTACAGCCATGCTTACTTCTTCAGGACTGAAGTCTCCTTCCGGACCGATCAGTATCCTTACATTACCTCCTTTGTACTCGTTTGCAAAACTAAGTAGGGGATAGGTGTCATCGCAATATCCAAGACATCTGAATCCCTCGAATCCATCTGTGACGATCTCTTTAAAGCCGATCGGCCCGATGATTTCCGGCTTATTTGCTTTTAGCGACTGATTCATGGCTGAGATCGCTATCTTTTCAAGCCGGTCGGTTCGGAGTGTCTTGCGTTCACTCCTGTTGCATTTCATGAGAATGATTCTGTCCACTCCTATTTCTACAGCCTTTTCTACAAGCCATTCAATCCTGTCAGCATTTTTCGATGGGGCTACACATAGATCAAGTTGAAATCCCCACCAGGGGTGGATTTTTTCCGTGGTGAGAATTTCTACTGATGTATGTTTCGGATGTGCGTCAAGGATGACACATTCAAACCGGTGTCCTTTCCCATCGGTCACAGTAATCTTGTCTCCCTCTTTCATCCTGAGCACACGGCAGCAATGCCCCGATTCGGTTTCGGGAAGTACTCCTGTGCTCTCTATCTCGGGAGCATAAAATTGAATCATGGTCAGATTTGGTCTTTGTCGTCAATAATCCCCCCGGCTGCAAGCCCATTCTTGTCGGCTGCCTGGCTTTTACTGATATTTTCTTTTCTGTTTTCCTTAAAGATGATGGCAAATAATACTCCCACCACAAAGGCGTATGCTGCAAAGATGAGCCAGCTGGTATGCCATCCGTCTATTTGTGCAGTCCCTGCCGGTTGTGTGAAGACCAGTTTCTCAAGGATTGCTCCGGCGCTTAGTGTCCCTATGGTCGCTCCCAAGCCATTGGTCATGATCATAAACAGACCTTGGGCTGAACTCCTTATCGATGGGTCTGTTTCTTGGTCTACATAAAGTGATCCAGACACATTAAAGAAATCGAATGCAATGCCATAGACTATCATTGAGAGTATGAAGAGCCATACAAGCTCACCCGGATTGCCTATTCCGAAAAAGCCGAATCTCCCCACCCATGCGAACATCGACATCAGCATCATTCCCTTGATTCCGATTCGCTTCAGGAAGAATGGAATCATAAGAATGCACAGAGTCTCTGACATCTGCGATAATGATATCAATGCATTTGCATTCTGGGCGCCCCATGTGTTGGCAAATTCTGCTACTTCCTTGAATGATGTGATAAAGACGTTGCCATATCCATTTGTGATTTGCAAGCTCACTCCAAGAAGCATGGAGAAAATGAAAAATATAGCCATTTTCTTTTGCTTGAAGAGTGAGAATGCTTTCAGTCCAAGCATATCTGAGATCGAATTGGAGGCTGCCTTGTTGGTAGGGCAATCAGGAAGTGTCAAAGCATAGATGCAAAGCACTCCGCTAAGTATTGCCGATGTGATGAGCTGGCAATAGTTGGTCTGGTACTGGGTGAAGTTGACAAAGAGCATTGCGCAGATGAATCCGATTGTGCCGAATACTCTGATAGGAGGAAATTCTTTGACTGTGTCAAGCCCGGCTTTGGTCAAAGCTGAGTATGCCACAGAGTTGCTCAGGCCTATGGTAGGCATAAAGAAAGCGACTGATACGGCATAAAACCAGAAGAGTGTATGGAACTCTACGTGATCTCCAGCCATCATGCTGTAGATGCCGGCTGCTCCCATAAAAATGCCGGCTATAAGATGGCTAAGACTTAGCATGCGTTGTGCATGGATCCATCTGTCGGCTACTATGCCTATAATGGCTGGCATGAAGATTGACACTATTCCTTGGATGGCATAAAACCATTTGATGTCGTTGGCAAGCCCCACTCGTCCAAGATAATTACCTAATGATGTGAGATAGGCTCCCCATACGGCAAATTCAAGAAAACTCATTATGGCGAGTCTTACCTTGAGAGGAAAATTTCCGTTGTTCATGATGTATGAGATTTATTAGTTAATCGTTATCACTTCTCCGTCGTAAGCAAATTCCACTCCGGAAGGTAAAATCTTAGCTATTTCTTCATGCTTGCCCAGATTATGGCATGCGTGAGTCAGATAGCAGCGTTTTGGCTTGAGTTCTTCGATGAGGGCTAAAGCCTCTGGAAGAATCAAGTGGGCAAAGTGTTCGTGAGTCACTCTCAGACAACTTAAGATGAGCACCTCAAGATTCTTTAGCTTCTCTTTTTCTTCATCAGAGATTGTCTTTATGTCTGTGATATATGCAAAATCTCCAATCCTATATCCATATATCGGAAGACTTCCGTGCATCACTTCAATCGGCTCAATCTTTAAGCCTTTGATCATAAATGGCTGCAGCCCCACCTCATGCAGATCAAGTTTTGGAACTCCGGGATATGGGACCTGCCTGAAGCAGTAGTCTAAGCGCCTCCTTAAGTCGTTTGCAGTCTGAGGATTGGTGTAAATTGGGAGATCACTTTCTATGCAAAACGGGCGTACGTCGTCTATTCCTCCTACATGGTCATAGTGCTGATGAGTAAGCAATATTGCATCGAGTTGACTCAATCCGATGCGCAGTGCTTGCTGGCGCAGGTCGGGAGATGCATCTATCAATATTTTCATTCCGTGGGTTTCTACAAGCACTGAGGATCTAAGCCTTTTGTCTTTTGGGTCAGTCGACATGCAAGTAGGACATGTACATCCTATTTCCGGGACACCCTTGGAAGTGCCGCTCCCAAGAATAGTGACTTTGATTCTTGTATCAATGTAATTCACCTCCGGACGAAGCTCTATGCCGTATTTAAGCTTGACAGTCTTTATGATATGATCGGCAAGTTGAGCCACGTCTTCCCCTGTTGCGTTTCCGGTGTTTGCTATTACAAGGGCTTGTTTAGGCCATACTTCTGCTCCTCCAATTCTGTATCCTTTTAGACCGGCATGGTCTATGAGCCATCCCCCTGAAAGCTTTACTTTCCCTTCTTGACTTGCAGGATATTCGGGCATTTCAATGCCGCGTGGTTTTATTTCCTGCTCAAAAAAATATTTATTTACCTCTGGATTCTTGAAAAAAGAGCCGGCGCTTCCTATTAGAGCCGGATTTGGCAGTTTGCTGTCGCGAAGTCTGATCACTTCATCTGCAAGTTCGCGAGTAGATGGAGTCCTTCCTAATGTCTCGGCAAATTTCTTAAGCGGTGCATATTCAAGATTGTTTGCTCTTGTGTCGTATCTTAGTCTATAGCTTACCTGCATCACTATTAGCTTTCCCTTGGCATTATGCTTGAAAATGGAATCCCGATATCCAAACATGCAATCCGCTTGCTTTAGTGTCACAGTTTTCCTCGTTTCTGTGTCGAAACATACTACTGAATGAATGAAATCTCCGGCTTCAGCTCCGTATGCCCCGACATTCTGCACTGCGGAGGCTCCTACTTCGCCCGGTATTCCAGCCATATTTTCCAACCCTGCTATGCCGTGGCTGATACACCAATCTACGAGATCAGTCCATTTTTCGCCTGCGCCTGCTATGACGAAGACATTTTCCCTATCTTTTACGTATTTTTGAATGCCTTTTATCTTTGAGTGAAGCACTATCCCCTTAAATGTGCTTAGGAATAGAAGATTCGAGCCACTCCCTATATGCAGGAACTCATTGTTTATGAATTCCGGCGTGCGACTGAGTCTCAGCAGATCTTTTTCATCTTCATATTCAGCATATATGGCTGCCTTGGCGCCTACCTTAAAAGTCGTGAGGTCAGTCAGGTCTTTATCGTATTCTATTGTCATTGTCTGAAATTTGTTAATAGTCCATCTTCAAACATCAGGTATGTTCCATCATTATATTGCCATATATCAAGCGTCTGAGAGCGATTGTGGCCCGACCTTACTTCGTCAGGATTGCCAATGGAGAGTTTGCATTCCTCTTTTGTCATTCCCGGGCCTATTTTTCCCATCTGTATGAGCTTCCAGTTTTCATCTGATATATGCTGATATTTTCCTTTAGGATCAGTAAGGAAGAAGTCTGACGCAAAGTTGCGGCTGTCGTGCGCATCCGAAGTATAATTCATCCTGATATATGCTTCTTCTCCATTTTGACCGGTTATCTTGACGTTCATGGGGAAGTCTCCCGTGCTTGGCAATACATCTGCAATGGTCACCTTGGCATATTTCAATCCTGATTGTCGGTTGCCATTGCTGTCATACCATAGATTGCTCTTTGTCCACATTGTCCTTCCCAATATTTGTTCTTTCCATGCGTCTATCAGGTCCAAATCAGAAAGCAAAGGAATTTTGTTGCTTTCGATCTCTTTCAAAGCTTGCGATGTCGGTTTCTTGGTCCTATAGCGGAAGGTGTTGGACCCATCTGAAAATATTATCACACACTCTTCCTTGAGATCCGGATTGATATAGCTGTCGACTCCCTTAAAAGTCAATATTCTACCGGTTATATCTTCGCCTGCCGGAGAAGACATTAGTTCTGTCGGCTCGAAAATATATATGGTTCGGTCAGACATGGCAAGAAATCTTTTCCCTTCCTCCCAGGAGGATAGGGGAGTGCCGCGTAGGCTTTCCGCTAATGTCTGCTCCGCGCTTTTCGTCATCATTTTTACTTCCTCCTTACTCATTTTTATCTTGGGCGTGCTTTCAATTCCTGTGCTACAAGATGAAAAAAATACTACAGACACTCCCACGACAATCAATTGGCGCAGATATCCGACGATTTTACTATTTTTTTTGAAAGTATTCAATTTGTTGTGTTGTAATGAAATATGTATTTTAGTGCTATTCTTTAAGAAATCACTTGCAAAGTTAATGAATTTTTTTTTGAAAAAAAAGAGTTGAAAAATTTGGTCAGTTGAAAAAAAAGCAGTAACTTTGCACTCGCAAAAGGGAGGAGAGACCTCTTGAATGCATCAGAAATAAAAAATGGCGGGATAGCTCAGTTGGTTAGAGCGTCGGATTCATAACCCGGAGGTCTCGAGTTCAATTCTCGATCCCGCTA
>JAIDTL010000143.1 GCA_029060725.1 Muribaculaceae bacterium
GGAAGGTTAAGAAAAGTTAAATATACGCCTGCGGATTTTGATTACTACATTTTTACAGTATCTAAGATGCTGTATATCTGCATATAAGCAGCCAAAAGTGTCAAACTCGGAAAATTAACAAAAATTTATCCGATTTCCAAATTATACTTCAAGAATCGGCAACATTTCTGGTAGAGGATCTGTCTTGATCTCTATTTTTTCTTTTGAGACAGGGTGAATGAACTCAATTTTCTTGGCAAGCAATGATATGCCACCTCCGGGATTCGAACGCTTCGCTCCATATTTCAGATCCCCCTTTATAGGAGTGCCGGTAGACGAAAGTTGCGCTCTTATCTGATGCTTGCGTCCTGTCAGCAACTCCACTTCCAGTAGAGAATATCTGTCTCCTTCTGCAATAACCCTATATTTTAGTTTCGATAGTTTAGCATCCTGAGTATTTTTATCTACTACCCTTGTCTTGTTTAGTCTGCCGTCTGATTGAAGCCAAGATTCGATCATTCCCTCTTTTTCCTTTCGTTTCCCTTCTACAAGTGCCCAATAAGTCTTGTGTATTTCTCCCTTTTTTAGCATTTCATTGAGTCTTGTCAGAGCCTTGGAAGTCTTTGCGAATATTACCAGTCCGCTCACAGGACGGTCTATGCGGTGCACTACACCACAAAATACATTGCCGGGTTTGTTGTATTTCTCTTTAAGATACATCTTGATTGTCTCTGAAAGAGGAGTGTCGCCGGTCTTGTCACCTTGCACTATCTCCCCGGCTTCTTTTCTGACGATGATGATATGGTTGTCTTCGTAGACCGGTGTCATTGCTTTCTGTTTAATAAAATATCTTCTGCGATTCTGAAGTCGCCCGGGTATGTCACCTTTATATTTGTTGGCTCTCCATCATATATATATATATTGTTTCCAGCCCATTCCACTACGCTTGCATCGTCGGTAAATACTTCATCAAGTGCGGTCTCAGCTTTTGCGTAAGCTTCTTTTAGCAGCCTGAGATCGAACACTTGTGGCGTCTGTACTGCGAAAAACCTTGATCGGTCTACGCTCCTGCTGTTTTCCTTAGTTCCTTCTCTTAAGGAGTCAGACATCTGAAGCCCTGGAATCACTGCTTTGTGCTTTGCTGCTTCCTCCCATCCTTCACGTATTAATTTTTTTGAAGCAAGCGGTCGGGCTGCATCATGTACAGCCACAAGTCCTTCGATGCCGTCAGGTATCAGCGCGAGTCCTTTTGCAACAGATTCTTTGCGCGTGCTTCCCCCTGAAGTCAGTGTGTGTGGAGGGCAATCATTTTCTGATAAATTTTTCCAGTAGTCGACAAAATCAGGATGAATCACTACGATAAGTCTCGTGTCAGGGTCCTCATCACAAAATGCTTTCAATGTCCACCACAACATGGGGTGATCACATATATAATGAAATTGTTTAGGAAGAGAATCGCCGGAGCGGCTTCCTACCCCTCCGGCGACTATGATTGCGTATTTCATAAGTAATTTTTACATATTCATGCCGCCGTCTACCTGGATCACCTGACCAGTCACATAGCTTGACATATCACTTGCAAGGAAGAGTGCAACGTTAGCGATATCTTCCACCTGACCTCCGCGACGGAGTGGAATCTTCTTGCACCAGTCAGCACGAACTTCCTCCGGAAGAGCAGCTGTCATGGCAGTCTCAATAAAGCCTGGAGCAATTGCATTGGCACGGATGCCACGGCTACCAACTTCTTGCGCGATACTCTTGGCAAGCGCGATAAGACCAGCCTTGGAAGCTGCATAGTTGGCTTGTCCGGCGTTGCCGTGTACACCCACTACAGATGCCATATTGATGATAGATCCATTGCGCTGACGCATCATGATCGGAAGAACTGCATGGATGAAGTTGAACGCTGATTTGAGGTTGACTGCTATCACGGCGTCCCATTGTGCCTCGCTCATACGCATCATAAGGCCATCTTTTGTGATGCCTGCATTGTTGACGAGAATATCGATTGATCCGAAATCTTCCTTTATCTGCTTCACTACCTCTTCTGTCTCGGCAAAATCAGCTGCGTTTGAAGCATATCCCTTTGCCTTTACTCCGAGGGCTAATAATTCGTCTTCTGTTTGCTTCCCGTTTTCATCTATTACGAGATCAGTGAATGCTACATTTGCGCCTTCTGCTGCAAATCTGAGGGCGAGTGCCTTGCCGATGCCACGTGCTGCACCGGTGATGAGGGCTGTCTTTCCTGCTAAAAGATTCATAATTATCTGTTGTTATTGGGTTGATTGCTTTTTCAGACTGCAAATTTAATCATTTTTCCCGATATATGCAAATTTATGGAGATAGGAGAGTAGAAGGGAAATGAGTAGAGAAAAATATGCATTATGAATTATGAATTATGCATTATTTTAGTTAATTTTGCAGAATGATGCTTATCCAAGTTATTCTTCCGCTTCCCATTCAAGGTACTTTTACATATTCTGTGCCTGAAGATGTCCGCAACATGGTGGGCATCGGTTCTCGTGTTCTCGTCCAGTTTGGACGTAAGAAATATTATACAGCTATCGTATCCGGTATTGACCAGACACCTCCAAAAAATTATGAGGTTAAACCCATTATGGCTGTTCTTGACCCGCATCCCGCACTCCGATACCCTCAACTTAAGTTTTGGGAATGGATAGCCGACTACTATCTTTGTTCAGTCGGAGATGTGATGAAGGCGGCTTTGCCGACAGGGCTGAAGATTGAAAGCGAGAGTGTGGTGACTCTCAATAATGAGTTTGATGGTGATGAGGGCATTCATCTCACCGAGCGTCAGTCTCAGATAGTAGCTGCCCTTCAGCATTCCGGCAAAGAATCTCTTGTAGGCTTGGAAAAGGCCCTTGGCGTCAAGAATGTGGCTCCTCATGTAAATGCGTTGTTGGCAGCCGGAGTGGTTAAAGTGGATGAGAAAGTCGTGGAGAAATATCGACCGAAGACAGTGACTAAGGTGCGTCTGCTGTGCCAGCGTCATGATGATGAAAAACTGCACGGCTTTTTTGACATGACAAAGCGAAGTAGCCAGCAGCAAGCAGTGCTTTTGGCTTATCTTGACCTGTCAAAGTTTATGATTAAGGGAGAAGAAGTCAGGGATGTGGAGCGAGATACTTTGCTTAAGACGACAGGAGTTTCTCCGGCTGTATTGAAGGCAGTGGCTGACAAAGGAATTCTGGAAATTTACAAGGATAAGATCAATCGCTTTGATTCCGGTGCGGAAGAAGTGGGAGAGATGCCGGTTCTTTCTGAAATCCAGGCTAAGGCTGCTAAAGAGATTCGTGACTCTTTCCGCGATCATGCCATAACATTGCTTCATGGAGTGACCGGATCTGGAAAAACAGAGATTTATTGCGATCTCATCAAAGAAGTCTTAGATCAAGGAAATCAAGTGTTATATCTCGTGCCGGAAATATCTTTGACCACGCAACTTACCGATCGACTTAAGAAAGTGTTTGGCAACCGCCTGCTTATATATCATTCAAAATTCTCTGATAGTGAAAGGGTAGATATATGGAATCGCCTTCTATCTACAAATGAGCCAATGGTGGTGCTTGGAGTGAGAAGTTCTGTGTTTCTCCCCTTCTCAAGATTAGGGCTCGTAGTAGTAGATGAGGAGCACGAGTCATCCTACAAGCAATTCGATCCTGCTCCGCGTTACAATGCTCGAGATGCAGCGACAGTGCTTGCATCTATGCATGGGGCAAGGACTCTTTTTGGTTCGGCAACTCCTTCTGTAGAAACTTATTGGAAGGCAGAGAACGGTAAATTCGGTTTAGTTACTTTGTCTGAGCGTTACGAAGGATCATCTCTTCCGGAAGTAGAGGTGGTCGATATGAGAAAGATGCGAAAACAAAAAGATGTGAAAGGTATTCTTTCCGGTCCATTACGTCGGCAGACGAAAGATGTGCTCGATAAAGGGTGGCAAGCTATAATGTTTCAGAATAGACGAGGATTTGCTCCGGTTGTCGTGTGCCAGACGTGTGGATGGAGTCCCAAATGCCATAATTGTGATGTCAGCCTTGTCTATCATAAGGGAAGCAAGTTGTTGAGATGCCATTACTGTGGTTATACCCAGACTTTGCCGGATCTATGTCCGGCATGCGAAGAGAATACTCTTGAGAAATATGGTTATGGCACCGAAAGAATTGCCGAAGAAGTGCAGGAAGAATTTCCCGATAAAAAGGTCTCTCGCATGGATCTTGACACGACCCGTAATAAATTGGCTTATCAGGATCTGATAGAAGAGTTTGCTGATCATCGCACTGACATTCTTGTCGGGACGCAGATGGTATCAAAGGGACTGGATTTTGACAAGGTGAAGATTGTAGGGGTTTTAAATGCAGACACTCTGTTAAATTTCCCGGATTTCCGTAGCAATGAGAGGGCATTTAATATGCTCGAACAAGTTGCCGGACGCGCCGGGCGTCGGCAAGAACCGGGAAAAGTGCTTATTCAAACTACTAAGGCAGAAGAGCGCGTGCTCGAGCATGTTAAGAATCATGATTATATGTCTTATTATAAGGAGGAACTGGAAGAACGTCAGAAATACGCGTATCCCCCTTTTACTAAGATAATCAATGTGTATATACGCAATAAAGATGCTGCAACGTGTGATACCGCCGCAGTTATGCTGTCTATGGCTTTGAGAGAGGTTTTTGGTGGGAGGGTGCTTGGACCGGAGAAACCGTTCGTCTCGAGGGTCAACACTTGGTATATCCAGCAGATTATGCTGAAAGTAGAATCCGGAGCTTCTATGAAGAAGGTTAAGACTCTACTTCGTCAGGTGTATGAGCGACTTGCTCCTACTCCTCAGATTAAATCTTCCCAGATTCACTATGATGTGGATCCTGTATGATAACTACTGAACTAACTTAGGTGATAATTTAGCAGATGCTAACTCATAGACGCTTATAGATGTCAAAACGGATACTGCTGCCACCAAAAACCAAGCGATGTAGCTGAAGTCAATGCTCATAGTGCCCGCACTGATTAGGGGTAAGGAAATCTTAATAGAAGAGACCCAATCTAAAATCAATGGGAAAAGCAAGGTGAGAATTACACCCATAGCAAAGCCACAGGCACCCGCGATAGCAACCGCCCACTTGTTGCGCCGTTTCTGCGCTGCATTGTAACGTCTGATAATCTCTACAGCTTCCATATTCTTTTGCAGTTTAGCCATAAACTGAAAAGATGAGGATAGCTCAGGCTCAAATTCTTTGAATAGATCTTTAATTTTATCGTCTTCCATAATTAAAATTTAAGTCTCACTTTGTTCGACTTAAGGGTTATAGGGTTATGAGGTTATAGGGTTATGGATTCAGCAAAGTGCGGAGGTGGTTTCGTCCTCGAGAAAGATGCTGCTTCACTGCGTCTTGCGAAGATTCCTCTATCTCTGCAATCTCTTTGATGGAATAGCCTTCCATGTAGAATAATAAAACAGATGTTCGTTCCTTTCCGGGAAGCCTGTTTAATGCAGAATAAAGTGCCTGATAGCGAAATGAAGAGTCTGATGAATATGTAGATGGTATGTCTCGGGCTTCATCATAGTCGGTGAAAACTTTTTCGGAACGTTTGTGATTTATAAACGTCGTATAGCCGATTCTGAAAATCCAAGCTTTGAATTTATCTTCGTTTTTGATGATATCGCAAGAAAGATATGCTTTCAGGTATGACTCTTGGGCAATGTCGTCGGCAAGCGCAGAATCTCCGCAGCAAAGGGCCACAAGAAAGCGACGGAATGCTTTTTGTGTACCCTCCACATGTGATATGAACTGCTCTCGAGTCATCTTATTTATCTTCAGTGGTTTCTGTCTGGTTGCGTGTCACGAAATATACAATCAGATAGCTTATCCCTATTGCAAGCGATATTCCACCGAACATCATAGGCACTGTGACTGGGTCAGCACTGAATTCTGTTCCATTAGCGAGATTTACTATCCCGACAATTACCAAAGCTAAACCTATCAGTGAAAACATACATCCTCTCAGAAGTCGCGCATTAAGGATTTCTTGTGGCGATTTCGTTGGTTCTTTCATTGCTTCGATAAGTTTATCCGTATCCACTTCCTTATTTGCCTCAATAGCCTTGATAAGGATTTCGCTACGCTTATTGACTGTGTTGGACTTTCTGAGTGCTACGATAAGTACTATAGCAATGGGCATCACACATGCCACAAAGATAGGAATTAAAACATCTTCCATAATCTACTATTTTAAATTGTTATTAATGTCATTCTTTTGAGGCGTCTCATCCATAAGACACATCCCTCTCCCAAAAAGTGACATCACAATATAAAAAAGATTATGTGGATAAGGTGATAAAGACGCTGGTGCCTTTATTGGGTTGGCTTTGGATTCGGATTTCGCCACCATGTTTTTGGATTATCTGGCGTGTGATGGAGAGTCCGACTCCACTTCCATTCGGCTTGGTTGTGTAGAATGGTTGGAAGAGATTGTGAATAGTGTCTTGGGTCATTCCTGAGCCATTATCTTTGATAGTCAAATAAGGATGGGAGTCTGAAACTGTCAGGATTATTTCGACTTTCCCTCCTTCAGATGGAAGCGAATCGAGAGCATTGCGAAGGAGATTGATCAGAGCTTGATTTATCAGCGAAGTGTCAATATTTAAAATCATATCTTCAGGAACAGTATACGAAATTGTCTCTTCCGTCACATTCCTGTTGTCAAGTTCCGCTTTGAAGAGCCGCTTCAATGAATGGAAATAATATCCGGCTTTGACCGGTTCGAGTTTAGGTTCAGGGAGGTGTGTCAACTTATAGTACGAGTCAAGAAACCGATGTATACCTTCTGCTTGAGAAAGTAGCAAATGCGATGCCTCAGAAAACTTCCTCCCTTGATATCGTTCCGGTTTAGCTACCATATCTGCAGCTATCGATACAATGGGAGTAATACCGTTGCGCATCTCATGAGTCATTATTCGTAAAACCCTGTCATAATATAATTTCCGGGTTTGCAGCTCTCGCATATTCTCGCTGTAGATGTCTGATATGCGGTTCATAGATTCCGACATCTTTAGGAGTTCATGATCCCCGCCAAGAATTATCCTTGTAGTGGTGTCGTTCATTTCAAGAGCATTTACGAATGCTGACATCGTGCCAATCAACCGGGATTGAAGATGCCATAAAGCAAATATGCACAGCGCGGTAACAATAAAACCCAGACATCCTTGTGCCCACAATCCGTTAATGAAAAGTAGAGTAGCTCCGCTTGCGCTTATTACAATGCAGGCTATTAGCAAGGCAATGTTCAGTCTATACCTTTTCATTTTTTCAATAGATTGTAAAGAGTCTGACGGTTTACTCCAAGTTGTTGGGCAGCCGCAGAGAGATTTCCTCCGCAACTGTCAATGACCCTACGTATATGCCGCTTCTTGACCTCATCGAGAGTCAGGTGCAGACTTTCGCTTTCTGCTGACTCCAGTTGAAATGCACGTCGGGCAGCCTCCTTGTCCTGGCGAACCTGACGGTTTTTATCGATAGCTTTTCTAAGTTTTTCTATTAGCTGATCATTATCCCAAGGTTTGGTTATGAAATCTTCCGCCCCCAATTTCATTGCCTTAACAGCTATCTCCACATCTCCGAAAGCAGTGATTACAACGATGGCAGGAGGATTTGGAAGTCCTTTCAGACGTTCAAGCCAGAAAAGACCATCGCTACAGTCAAGCCTCCCATTGTCAAAATTCATATCAAGTAGCACTGCATCATAGCTGCCTGGCGATGAAAGAGCAGCAATCATCGCCGGATTCTCGATGGCATCGACCTTCTCAAATTCATCACTCAGCAGTAGCTTAAGAGTAGCCCTTACAGCCGAATTATCATCAATTATTAGTAATCGATCTTTCATCAAATGAGGCTTCCAGAATACAATTGATCTAAAGGAAAAATTAAATCCCAGTTCTTTCCCCAAACGATGTTCCCATTTTCAATTGAAAATTTCCGAAATCGTTTCGGATCAAGATACTTATTGTACTGAGGATGTGGATGACGACGTATAAAGTCACCAATATCTATGGTCTTTTGTTTATTGTCACTGAAAAGGATCAGAATTTGCAGATTACCTAAATCTTTAGCTTCAATAATTTTAATGCTCGGAGTCATATTATTAGATTTTTTTAGTTATATTGGTGCTTCTTACCGCTTTCTTCATAACAAAGAACTTGACCCATTTATCTATTATATTTTTATGATATTTTTCTATAAATTCTTTGGCTGTTCGTTTATCTTTATTAGACATGGGTTGTATTCCATTTTTTTCGCGAATATTTATGTCTGTCAGTTTTCCATCCATCATGATTAATTCGAAAATACTTTCAGTACTTCCATGTTGAACGTGAACATGTATTGGTTCATGCTCATTGGAATAAAAGTAAAATATGAATCCAAAGTATTCAAATATCTTAGGCATATCTCAAATTTTAGTTATGCAAAGATAATATTAATATTCTGAATTAGCAACTTGTTTTGAAAATGGTGTCTAAAAATTCGGCACAATGTCGAAATTTTAGACAAAATGAATTGGAATTTTGCGTTTTTCAACGCATTTTTTGGAGTCAAGTCAGAGTGGCAGTAATTTTGTCGGCGTAAACGACAAACAAATATTCTGATATGAAACCATCTTCAATCATATTGACATTCCTGTCATTGATTCTTCCTCCGCAGAGCATCTATGCTGAGGAAGAGAAAATAGAGAAGCCGATGACACTCAATGATTGCCTAATCTATGCACGCTCCCATGCCCATTCCAATAGAATATGCCGTCTTGAGACAGACATGGCTAATGCTAATAAACGCTTAGGCGCATCCGACCTAATGCCCTACATTGGACTTGGGAGCAACGGAAGCCTGAGCTTTGGTCGCAACATCGACCCCGAAACCAATACCTACGATAACAAAAAGACATTAGGTACAGGTTTCGGACTCGAAATGTCGCTTCCTCTTTTCGACGGACTTGTCCGGATCAACAATCTCAAAGCTCTTAAAGCCGCTGAAATCCGTAAGAAAAAAGCACAACTTGTGGAAGAAGACCGTGTATCTCTTGAAGTGATCAAAAGCTTTTACAACATTTCTTATTGCACTTCGATGGTGGAGCAAATGCAACGGCAACTTCGGCGAGATTCCACCGACCTTGAAGAAACTCGTCATTCTCACAAACTTGGCACAAAGAGTGGGGCAGATGTTGCAGAACTTGAGGCTATAATTGCTGCTGACCAATATGAATTAGTCAATCAGCAAAATTTGTTGAAGAAAGCTCATCTCTCGCTGCGCACAGCAATGGGAATGCCACAGTCGGATACTTATTTGAATATTGATGTAGATTTAAATTATCTTCCTTTTTCTGATGTGACTCGTATTCTCCCTGAGATTGAGGAAGCTGATATGGCTGTAAAAGAAGATGCCATGTATCTTCGTGCCGCAAAAGGTGGGTATTGTCCTAAGATTTCTTTCGGAGCCGGTATTTCTACATCCTACTATCGTATGATTGGAGTTAAAACTGATTTCCCATCTTTTCCCCGGCAATTTAGTGATAATATGGGTGAATATTTTAGTCTTTCATTCTCTCTTCCAATATTTGATGGTCTTGCTAATGCAAACCGGGTGAAGAAAGCATCCATACAGCTAAATGAAAGTAAGATAAGGCAAGAGCAAATTCAGTATCAAATCAATCAATCAGCTGAAGAAGCCCGACTTGATCATGAAGCAGCATTAGAAGAACTCACAGCTGCCTCCCGACGGCTTGAAGCTGAGCAAATTGCCTACAAAGCTATGAGAAAAAAATATGAATTAGGTGCTGTCTCAGCCCTCGACCTATACACATCTTCCTCAAAGCTTGCTCAGGCTGAAGCTAACCTCACCGGAAAAAGGATTCAGAAAGTAATTTCAGAAATCACACTACGCTACTATCAAGGTTATCCTCTCATCAACAATCAATAAAATCCTTAGAGCCCCTAAAGCCCCTAAAGGCCTTAGAGCCCCTAAAGCCCCTAAAGGCCTTAGAGCCCCTAACTCCCCTATAAAAAAATCAAAAATGGACACAGAAATAAAAAGAAAAAATCCGCGACTCCGAAAATATGCGATCCCCTCATTAATACTCATAGCCCTTGCCGTCGCTATAACGTTGGCGGTGACAGCATCTAAAACCACATCCTATAAGACGGATAAAGAAAATCTTATGGTGCGTGAAGTGACGGAAGGTGAGTTTAACGATTATATTCACCTTTCTGGTAAAGTCGAGACTGGTTTGATTGTGCAGGTTTCTGCTCTCGAAACCGGTATAGTAGATCAGAAATTGGTTGAGGAGGGGGCAATGGTGAATGAAGGAGATGTAATCCTGACTCTTCGTAATCCCCTTCTCCGCCAGCAGATACTTGATTCTGAATCCCAACTCGCAGAGAAGCAGAATATGCTTCGAGATACGGAATTGGCTATGGAAAACGATCGTCTTCAAGTGAAACGCGATATACTTTCTGCTCGGACAGAACTCAATAGAAAACGCAGGATAGCTGAGCAACAGCGCTCTCTTCTCAATGAGGATTTGACTTCGCGAGAGGAATATCTTACTGCTCAGGAAGATTTTGAATTAGCTAAAGAAAATCTAAAGCTTCTTGAAGACAGACTTCGTCAGGATTCGGCATATCGAGCAGTTCAAGTGGCAATGATGCGAGAGAGCCTTCATAATATGCAAGAAAACTTTATGCTTGTGCGCCAGCGTGCAGATAACCTGAATATCAGGGCTACATACAGTGGACAACTCGGTAGTCTCACGGCAGAAATCGGACAAAATATTTCAGCTGGGCAGCAGGTAGGACAGATCAATATACTCGACAATTATAAATTGACAGTCCAAATTGATGAGCATTACATCGATCGTGTCGAGCCAGGCCTTCAAGGGAAAGCAAGTCGCCAAGGAAAGGAATTTGATGTGACTGTTGCAAAGGTATATCCGGAGGTGGTAAATGGAACATTCAAAGCAGATCTTGCCATTATCGGAATGACTCCCGAGAAACCAAGAGTAGGGCAGACCTATCCTGTCGACATCCTTTTGGGTAGTCCTTCGAAGGCAATAATGATAGATAAAGGCACATTTTTCCAAAGTTCAGGAGGAAAATACGTTTATGTAATGGATGCAGATGGCAAAAGTGCTCATAAGCGTGAGGTCACACTTGGCAGACGAAATCCCAAATACTACGAAGTCATCGAAGGACTCTCTCCTGGCGAGAAAGTGATCATCAGCTCTTACACCGACTTTGGAGAAGCCGACGAAATAAAGATCAATAATTAATCACATAAAAAAGTAATTCATGATATATCATGATAAATCATGATGCAACATGATAAATCATGATTAAATCAACAACTCTACAACTATGAATATCCAAATCGAAAAATTAGAAAAAGTATTCCGCTCTGATACAGTTCAGACCGTAGCCCTCAATAACGTCTCTCTTTCAATAGAAGACGGCGAGTTTGTAGCCATAATGGGTCCTTCCGGTTGTGGAAAATCGACCCTCCTCAATATCCTTGGCTTGCTCGACAATCCGACATCGGGAAGTTATAAACTCGATGGAAAGGAAGTGGCTTGCCTTAAGGAGAGTGGCAGAACCGACTATCGCAAAGGGCGCATCGGCTTCATATTCCAGTCGTTTAATCTTATTGATACGATGACTGTTAGAGAAAACGTCATGCTTCCACTCAATAATCTGTCTTTGACACGTGAAGAGAAGAATAAGAGAGTGGATGAAGCATTAGCCAGAATGGGTATCGCTCATCGTGCAAAGCACTACCCATCACAATTATCTGGCGGCCAGCAGCAGCGTGCTGCCATTGCCCGTGCTATTGTCGGTCGCCCCGGTCTTATACTTGCCGATGAGCCGACCGGTAATCTTGATTCCAAGAACGGTGCTGAGGTGATGCAACTGCTTTCAGAACTTCATAAAGAAGGAGCTACGATTGTGATGGTGACTCACTCACATAGGGATGCGACAGTTGCTGACCGTGTGATCAACCTCTATGACGGGCAGATAGTTGATAACCTTCAAATGATCTGATGCCATGTTTAAGTTTTTTACTTCCGACCTTCGTCGTAACTTTATAAAGATACTATGTCTCACTTTGGGGCTTTCCGTGGGTTTTCTTCTCGTGGCAAAGATCTATTTCGAGCAGAGCTATGATTCCTTCTTTCCAAATATTGACAGGATCTATCGCATAACGGAGAGTGTCGTTCAAAATGGAGAATATAAGGAATATCCACAGACTCCCGGAGGCATAGCGCCGGAGATGCAACGAATCTTTTCCCAAATTGAAGTGGCTACTAGGACAACTGTGCTTACTGAAGATGCAAAAGTAAAGCTTGAGGATGGACGGTCTTTTTATGTGCCATACGTGTTATTGGCTGATACATGCTTTTTTGATGTTTTGCAAACAGACATAGTAGAAGGCAATCCTCATGAAGTTCTTGCAGTGGAAGATCAAGTGATGATCCCTCGTTCACTTGCCGTCAAAATAGGTGGTGATGTGATAGGACAGCACCTATCTGTAAAGGAATGGGGAGATGATTTTAAAGCTACTATAGGTGGTGTTTATGAAGACTATCCGCTAAATTCTTCTATTAGCAATGGCATCTATATGAGTATGCCAACCATAGGGAAATTCATCTACGATGGATCAGAGTTTCTCATAGGAAATGACCGTTACAGAAGCTATGCATTGTTGGCGGAAGGATTTAATCCGTTAGAGGTTAGCTCGAAGATGGTAGAGCATCTAAAGACCAAGATAGAAGATGAAGCATTCTCAGTCTTCGACTTCAAAATATGGCTTCGCCCTTTTGCCGGTTTATATAGTTCGCAGGAAGGCGTAAGAAATATGTCATTGATGCTTGGTCTCTTGGCACTAATCATGCTTATGTGTGCAGGTTTAAACTATCTCCTTATTGTAATAGGTCAATTGGCTGCCCGTGGAAAGGAGATGGCTATTAGAAAATGCTATGGAACAGGAAAAAAGACTATATTCAAGTTGATGATGATGGAGAGTCTATTCTTTCTTGTCATATCCTTAGTTTTAGCAATTCTTCTTGCTTTTTCCTTTTCAGACACATGTAAAGAATTGCTGGGATATACTCCGAAAGAATTGTTCTCCACTGGGAAAGTCTGGATTGTTGAAGGTATTGTCTGCATATCATTGCTAATTTTTACCGGAGTTATTCCCTCTATCATATATAGTAATACTCCTGTCTCGCAGGCATTCCGCCCGGCTGTGTATGGCAGAAAGATTTGGAAACTGGCACTTTTAGCTGTTCAGTTTTTCGCTACCGGTACGGTTATGTGTTTGCTCGTATTAGTTTGGCGCCAGTATTCTATGGTAGGTAAACTTGATATGGGATTAGACTATGAAAATATTGGAATTTTCTACCGTTACCCTATGTCTGAAGAACGAACATCGACAGTAATGAAAGAATTGAAAAAACTTCCATTTGTCAAAGGGATTGCTACAGCAGATAATGATCCTACAGATGTGTGGAATGGCAATAATATATGGACTGAAGGTCATAATGATGACAATGTAAATATTACAGACCAAGAGTTTGTCAATTCAGAATTGTTTGATGTCCTTGGTATTAGATTTTTGCAAGGCTCAAATTTTAATCATAATGCTGATTCTACTATCAATGAAATAATTGTAGATGAGAAGATGATAGAAGTTTTGCAGAAATATTTTGGAGAAACAGATGATGATATAATTGGAAAGAATTTATATATTACCGGCCACAACTGGAATGAAGATGAGCCCATGCATGTGTATACGATTGTCGGAGTAATACCTAATATCCGTCGTGGTGGTTTTGAGAGCGGAAGTGCCGATAGCCGTGCAGAAGTCTTCTTCCCCTCTCAGAGAGTCAGAGGCAACGTGTTCATTCGTTTCACTGAATTGACTCCGGAGAATCTCAGTGCTGCTCAAAAAGTTCTCGATTCAATAAATGATGGTGATGAAATCTACATTACTCCTTATAAAATGCGTATAGATGCAAAGCGTAATGTCATCAAGAAGTTTGGAATGTCTGTTATGGTCGTTGGCATAGCGATTATCCTGATAGCGCTCATTGGCTTGATAGGATATGTCGGTGATGAAGTCAACCGTCGTGCTAAGGAAATAGCAATTCGAAAGGTAAATGGAACTGATGCTTGGAAGATAGTAAGGCTTTTCTGCGTTGATGTTTTGAAAGTGGCTCTGCCGTCGCTCGTTTTAGGGGGGGCCGCAGCAATGGTTATTGGTCAGCGTTGGCTCTCGCAATTCACTGACCGGGTCTCCCTCTCACCACTCAGTATGATTGCCTGCCTATTAATACTCCTTCTTCTTATAATGGCAGTAGTCATTGTAAATACTCTTAGAGTAGCCCGCTCCAACCCCATCGATCATCTCCGCTCCGAATAAAAATGATAATCTCAATTCTCCTTGAAGGGACTTATTGTGGTATCGCTGCGTAATGTAAATTTTATGTTGTAAAACATATTTCTGATAAAAATGCAAAAAAATCAATACCTATTTTATCAAAATGTAGGGCAGTTTATATGTTATGCAACATATTTATGTCATTTTGTCAAAAATAATTTGGTGGTAAAGATTTTTTGCCTTATCTTTGCACTCAGAATCTAAACAATCTTTTTACCTTAAGATTTTTTACCTGTAGAAACTCATAAATTGGGCTGGACCGTGGAGGTTAGGCCCTTTTTGCTTTTAAATTATGCATTCTGCATTATGAATTATGCATTAATTTTAGTAATTTTGCACCGTAAAAAACAACTCTTATGCTCAATGATAGTTTTGACAGAGATCATCTCTGGCACCCATATACATCAACACATGATCCTCTCCCAACTTACAAGGTAGATCATGCCGACGGTGCTGTTATCACTCTTGAAGATGGAAGAGAATTGATAGATGGCATGTCATCTTGGTGGTGTGTCATTCATGGATATAATCATCCGGTGCTGAATAAAGCTATTGAAAATCAGATCGGAAAGATGAGCCATGTGATGTTTGGCGGCTTGACTCACCAACCTGCCATTGAACTTGGTAAACTTCTTCTCGACATTCTGCCACCGACAATGAACCGAATTTTCTATGCAGATTCCGGTTCTGTTGCAACCGAGGTGGCAATGAAGATGGCTGTCCAAGCACAAAATGATCCCAAACGTACCAATTTCGCAACCATAAAGAGCGGATATCACGGTGATACTTGGAATGCAATGTCGGTCTGTGATCCGGTGACGGGTATGCACGGTGCTTTTGGACCGGCTCTCCCTGTCCGCTTTTTTGCCGATGCCCCCCAATGCGGTTTTCATGATGAATGGAATCCAAAAGATTTCGATTCAATGCGTCAGATTCTCGATGAGCATGGCGATACTATAGCTGCCGTGATACTGGAACCCATAGTGCAAGGTGCCGGTGGTATGCGATTCTATCATCCCCAATATCTTCGAGAACTCCGCAAAGAGTGCGACGAAAGGGGTATTCTATTGATATTTGATGAGATTGCTACAGGATTTGGACGAACCGGAAAACTTTTTGCTTGGGAGCATGCCGGGGTCGAACCTGACATAATGCTCATAGGCAAAGCTCTCACAGGAGGATACATGACTTTCTCTGCAGTTGCCACTTCAGAAAAAGTTGCTGAGATGATTTCGTCGAGTGAAGCCGGATGCATAATGCATGGTCCTACATTCATGGGAAATCCCTTGGCTTGTGCTGTGGCACTTGCCAGTACACGGCTTCTTCTCGCAAGCCCATGGCAAAAAAGGATCAAAGAAATAGAATCAATCCTTAAAGATGAACTTGCCCCGGCTGCAGCGCTTCCATTTGTCAAGGAAGTCAGAGTGCTTGGAGGTATAGGCGTAATCGAACTTTACGAATACATCTCATGGTTGGGAGAATTCCAAAAGTTGTGTGTGGAAGAAGGTGTATGGATTCGTCCGTTTGCCCATAACGCCTACCTGATGCCCCCATTCCTTGCAGTTTCCGACGATCAAGTTCGTACCCTCGCCCGCAAGCTAATCAAAATCCTGAAGCAAATCCACAACTAATTTTGTCAGGTCGGAGACCTGACGATTATGAGATAATCCTGATTTTGTCTGGGTTTCTATAAGAAAAGTAGACTTCTGATTTTGTCAGGTTGGAGACCTGACGATTATGTACAAACCCCAGACTTCAGTCTGGGCTTATATGAAAAGGCACAGTAGCCTCGGAGAGGCGCTTTATGGTATACAAAAGTAATACCCAAGAAACTATTATCTTTTTCAGATTGTTTCAACTATAAAGAGTTTATTGAAAATGGAAAATAAAGAAGAAAAAACCAACATAGAAGAAAATACCGCTGAAGAACTCCGAATCACGGAGAAAGCTATTGAAATGCTTCGTACGGTCTTCGACCCGGAAATACCTGTAAATGTCTACGATCTCGGTCTGATATATAAGATTGACTATGAAGTGGATAAAAAGACTCTTCATGTCGATATGACTCTTACTGCTCCAAGCTGTCCGGCTGCTGATTTCATCCTTGAGGATGTCCGCCAGAAACTTGTCAGCATAAAAGGTCCTGAAAAAGTAGATCTCCGATTGGTGTTCGATCCTGTGTGGGATCAATCAATGATGTCGGAAGAAGCTAAACTCGAACTCGGTTTCCTGTGAGAACCTATTTCCTTAGCGACTTGCACCTCGGTGCCCCTTATTTCCCCGACTCAAGAGAGTCGGAGAAGAGAGTCGTATCCTTCCTTGATTCCATAAAACATGATGCAGAGTCGATATATCTTTTAGGCGATATTCTCGACTATTGGTATGAATATCGCTATGTCGTGCCTCGCGGTTTTGTGCGATTCTTCGGTAAACTTGCCGAACTCTCAGACTCCGGTATCAAGATAACATGGCTCATAGGCAACCACGACATTTGGATTTTCGATTATATTCCGAATGAATTGGGAATAAGGGTGATTGATGGTAGTCTTATTGAAGAAATCTACGGAAAAAAGGTTTATATGGCTCATGGCGATGGAGTAGGGGAGCATCCCTGGAGTTTCCGGTTCATTCGCTCCATGTTTCGCTCAAAAATATGCCAATTTTTCTATTCTGCAATTCATCCTCGATGGACAGTACCTTTTGCTTATAGCTGGAGTCATCATAGCCGTGAGACCGGTCGCGAAGCCGGACAAGAATGGCATCCTCTTCTTGATCAACTCGAATCTTTCTCTCGCAAATATCTTGAAGAGCATCCTGATATCAGCCATTTCATCTATGGCCATCTCCATATACTGAAGCAAATAAGGCTCAGCGACACTTGCGACTTGACCGTACTTGGAGAATGGATCAAAACCTTCTCTTACGCCACGCTTGATTCCGACGGCACATTATCCCTTCATACATATTCAGAATACTCATCACAGTAATCCTTGATTCCAAAAAGAAGATTACAGTTGACCTTGTAGGGACGCAATGCTCGTGCGTCCTATGCTGTTTATTGCAGCAAGCACTGTTTCCAGCTCCTCACGTGTCATTCCTGCTGAAAGCGACAGTCTCAACCTTTCTGTCCCGGCTGCTACAGTAGGCCTACGAATCGGAAGTGCATCAATCCCGGCATCTCTTAATGTAGTTGCCATTTCAATCGCACGTGAAGCGCTCCCGGCATGCACGGGTATAATCTGGCTCCGACTCTGACATTCCATCCCCGTAATATCTTCCACTCTCTTCCTGAACCATTCAGATAATTCGCGTAGATATTTCCTCTCATCTCTCATTCCGATGAGCTTTTCTATCATAAACTTATCCCATGCCACTATCGAAGGGGGAAGGGCAGTCGAAAAAATAAAACTCCTTGCGCAATTGATAAAATAAGAGTGCAAAGTCTCTGAAGTGGCAATAAATGCTCCATATCCTGCCGCTGCCTTGCCGAGAGTGACTATAAGGATATCTATTTCCGGAAGAATGCCAAGTTCCTCTGCCAATCCAAGCCCCTTATCACCAAATGCTCCAAACGCATGAGCTTCATCTACGTAGAGCAATACATTGGGATACTCATTTTTGATTGCTACAAGTTCTTCAAGAGGTGAAAGATCCCCGTCCATACTATAGACGGATTCAACTGCAACTATTACACTTTTATATGATGAAGCTTTCTTTTGAAGTATTTTCCGAAGCATCCCCATGTCATTATGTGCAAATCTGGCTGTATCTCCATGTCCAAGACGAATGCCATCAATCATAGATGCGTGGATAAGTTTATCGCTTACGATTAGTGTCCCGGGAATTGAAAGGGCTGAAAGAGCACCGGTGTTGGCATGATAGCCGGAATTCATCAAGAGAATGCTTTTCCCATAAAGTTTGGAAAGCATCTTTTCCAAGGCATTGTGTTCCTTCTGGTTTCTTTGTAAAAGCCTCGAAGCCGAAGCCGTCATTGGTGTCTCACCATAACGATCAAAAAAAATCCCGCACAATTGGGAATACCTTGCTCCAAGCGACATATAGTCGTTGCTTATTAGATCAAGTCCTCCCAGCCCATCGGGTATGCTCCTGAGCCTTTTTTCCTCTTTCAGAGAGGAAAGGATATCTTCATATATCATGGATTCTGATGTCTTTTCTCAGTGTCAGCGATATCTTTTTCTCTTTCAGCGCGAAGGCGTTCTCTCTTCTTCAAGAAGAACACCAATGCAATCAAGACTGCGGTCTCAGCTCCTATCGTACCCCAGAATCTGAGAGTCTCGCCGGCGCGAAGCAGATCAAGCCCAAAATACACTGTCATGAAGCAAAAGTAGATAGCTAATAGAGCAGGAAGCCAGATATATTTATATTTTCTCATATTTCTTCCTCCGTTGGTTGTATGATATATTCAGACTCTTCCGGGTGAAAAAGGCCCGCATTAAGATATTTGTATATTTTCACGCAAGCTTGGGCGTCAAGGGCTGCATAATGTTGTTGTGCTTCCGCAAGTTGATCCGCTTCCCAATTGGAAAGTCGCTGAGATTTGGAAAGTCGTTTGCCAAAAAGAATGCCAAAGAGTTTTGAAAGGCTCTTATCTATTATATTCCATTGGGTGGCAAACTGCTGAAGCTCTATGAATCCTTGTGGCTCAAAATCATAGCTCTTATGAAGATTCCTGAAATCATCATGAATGGAAAGACCTACTTTCTGTGCATTCTTGTCTTCAAGGAGCTGTTTCAGAGGCTCAGGCATTCCGATTTTATTAAGGCGGAATAGAAAGCATTCATCATTTGAGGAGAGTTGGAGTAGCGCTACCTTATAACTTTGACCCTTCTTGAAAGATGGTCTGGTCTCTGTATCAAATCCAATAAGGTCTGACTTGCGGAGTCTCTCTATGGCATAATCTACCATCCCGGGGTCATCTACTACTTTGATAGTACCCTGGAATTGAGCTGCCGGCAAGGAAGCAAGTTGCTGTTTGGATATTGATATTTCCATGTCAGATATTTTCTTATTGACGTAGGTTTTATTATTTTAAGATGGAAGGCATCTCCCGATTTTATTAGAATTGTTTCTTTAAAATGACCATGATGAGGTGTCTCTCGTCGAAATCTAATGCAAAGTTACAATTTTTTTTTGACTTCTTCAAGAATTTTATTAACTTTGCAACTGAATTGGCAATCTTTCAGTCTTGTCAATAGATTGAATTAGCTAAAAACTTTAAAACTATAAACTGAATATTAACCAAACCCAAAAGAATTATGAAGACATTCCACAAAGCTCTTCTGGTGGCTCTCGTAGCCATCTTCTCATTCGGATATGCTTCTGCAGATTTCCGTTTCGGCGTGAAAGCCGGTCTAAACTTCAGTAAGCTTGACTATAAGATCAAGACCTTGGAGGAAGCTGGCAATATGTTGAAGGACCCTAACAACCAGACAGGCTGGATGGCGGGTGTAATGGCGGAATTCACAATTCCAATCATAAATATTGGTGCTGATGCATCTATCCTGTATGCTCGCCAGAATGTCGCAAAGGAACAAGAAGAATATTACAACAACAAGAACTTTCTGGATATTCCGGTCAATCTCAAGTGGAAAATTGGACTTCCCGTGGTAGGAAAGTTTATCTCTCCTATCATCTACACTGGCCCCGACTTCCTGTTCGTTCTTGACAAGAACGTTCTTCAGAATGTTCAGGATAAAAAATGCGAGGTGGGATGGAATATCGGTATCGGCGTCGAGCTTTTGCGCCATCTACAGGTAGAAGGCGGATATTGCATCGGCCTTAACAATGTATCGAAATATACTAAGTATGTTCCCGGAATACCTGACATTCCTGTTGAAGATTTTAAGGTTAAGAAAAACTACTGGACTGTTTCCGTCGCTTATCTTTTCTAAACAAACAATTTGATTGATGAAGAAACTTGTTTTGGCCCTGATTGCTATATTGTGTAGCTTAGGAGCAAATGCAGAACTCCGTTGGGGCCCTACTGCAAGCATTAATTTCAATAATTTTCACTGGAAAGAGCCTCTCCTTGAGACTCACATGCTCACCAGTTTTGATGCCGGAATCATGGCAGAAATCATGATTCCAGGCATCGGTTTCGGTGTCGATACCGGGCTTACGTACGGTATGCGCAGCTCAAAAATTAATTTTGGTCAATGGGAGGTGTGGAAAAGCGATGGCTTCGGTAATGAAAATGTTGCATTGCATACGATCAACATTCCTCTTCACCTGAGATTTAAGTATACTCGTCTCGAAGGTATTGAAGAGACAATTGCGCCTCTCGCATACGCAGGTCCTGTTTTCTCTTTCAATGTGGCAGGTAATTGCAAGGCTCTTGAGCAACCTATAGGTACTGTTTCCCTTGACTTTGGCCTTGGATGCGAATTGTTTCAGAAATTCCAGATTTCTGTGGGCTACCTTTGGGGACTCAGTTACGCTACAAGAACAGTGAAGCTCGAAAACTTATCAGCACGCGCTGATGGTTTCAGGGTGAACTTGGCATACCTTTTCTAATGAAATTTTCTTGCTGTGAAGATAGAATTCATTAAGAGAGGCGCGGAGACGCGCCTCATACTTTTATTTACCGGTTGGTCAACTGACTCTCGGTATTACAAAGACTGTATTGTAGATGGTTGGGATACGGCGGTGGTAAGTGATTACCGCGACATGTCGATGCCAGATTTGCCTTCTCAATACTCTACAATTTATATATTTGCATATTCTCTCGGAGTTTTTGCAGCTTCTTTATGTGATATAAAGGCAGTTGCTAAGATCGCAATATGCGGTTCCCTAATTCCGGTCTCTGATGATTTCGGCATTCCAATTGTAGTGTTTGATTCTACAGCAGAGGCATTGTCTGTCGAATCATTGAAAAAGTTCCATCGTCGCATGGCAGGAGATAGATCCACTTTATCCCGGATAGCGCCATTGCTTCCGGAATCACCCGATATAGATATCCTTAAAGAAGAACTTCATGCGATAAGTGTTGCTCAAAGCATTTCCAAACCTACCTCTCAATGGAATAAGGTATACATTGCCAAGCAAGACAGGATCTTCCCTTTTGATAATCTAAAAAGATTTTGGGATGGATATCCGGATGCAGTGAAAGTTGAAGTCGAATCTTCTCATGCCATTGACATTTCAAAAATCGTAAATGAAGTTATTCCTAATCATATTTCGATAGGTGAGGGCTTCTCCATTGCTGCTGATACCTACAGACAGAATGCCATCGTACAAGCTGAAATATGCAATAGGATAGGAGAAATACTCAGAAATAAATTATATGATAGAAAATCTCCGGTTGATTCTCTTCTCGAAATAGGTGTAGGAAGAGGACTGCTGACAGATGTTTGGCAAAATGTTGTCAAACCAATCAACGCAACCTTCATAGATTTATTGCCGACTCCCAGATTCGGCATTGCAAAGAATGAAGAATACATTGTTGCAGATGCAGAAGAATGGCTAAAGAAATCTTCGGTTAAATACGACATAATCCTTAGTGCATCCACAATTCAATGGTTTGCAGATCCTTTAGGGTTTATAAATACAGTGAGAGATCATCTAAATCCCGGTGGATGTGCTGTAATGTCCACCTTCGTCAGAGGAAATCTTCATCAACTCGACGAAATCAGACCCTGCCCGCTCATATACCATACCGCAGAAGAATATAAAGAGATTCCGGCTGTCAGAGTAGAAGAGTGGGAGAGAACGCTGACATTCTCATCCTCCAGAGAAATGCTGATGCATCTTCGCCACACCGGAGTCTCCCCGCGCCGCCACTCCTCATCGGTTTCTCTCACTTCGCTCCCAACCGAACTGACCTACCGCCCCCTTATCCTCACCATCGATGCCCCTCATCCCTAATAGAATTCAAAAAAGTTAAAGGACGCACGAGCCGTGCATCCCTACACTATGGAATTCATTTCTGAAAAGAGAGTGGTGGGGAAGTGGTCGGCGAGATACCTTTTCAGATATTCGATGGTGTCGGCGCAGATAATCGGGTCTTTGTCGAAGTGGTGGTTGTAGATCACTTCTGCTAATTCTATTCCATATTGCTTTATCGCATACAGTGTCAGCAAAGTATGATTGATTGAGCCTAACTGACCATTGGTGACCACTATTGTCGGCAATCGGTGGTCGCGGATATAATCTATTGTCAGATATTCTCCTTCGAGTGGCACCATTACGCCTCCGGCTCCTTCTATCAACACTATATCATATCGAGATTCCAGGATCTCCGTTGCGCTTTCAATCTTTCTGAAATCTATAGTTCTTTTGTCAATCTTGGCGGCAAGATCCGGAGAACATGGATAGTTGAATATCTCCGGCGCAGTAATCATCTCAAGATCTTCCTGAGTCTTGCTTATTCCCATGACTTGTCTATGCACCTCAATGTCCTCACTATATCCGACATTGCCTGTCTGAATGAATTTCTGAGTGATGACACTTTTCCCTTCATCCATATATCGCTTGGCAAGCCATCCCGTAGCCCAGCTTTTACCAACATCCGTCCCAATCCCTGTCACAAAATATTTCATAGCTCTTATAGAAATGCATAATTCATAATTCATAATGCATAATGAGATTTTCTCGATATTTATGCTATTAGAAAATTATGATAACATGCTTTTTTAGATTTATGTATTTTAGATTATAATCAAGCCATGGCTTTGGGGCCATGGCTTAATGATTTATCGTCTGTAATTATGCATTATTCATTATGAATTATGCATTAAAAAAATTAGTAAGCAAACATCGGATAGTTATTCATCAAATCGTTGACTTCCTGACGTACCTTTGCTATCTCTTCCTCATTGTCTGCGTTGGTGAGTACTCGGTCGATAAGCTCTGCTATCTTTACCATAAGATCCTCCTTGGCTCCACGTGTTGTGATGGCTGCTGTACCGAAACGGAGTCCTGAAGTCAGGAACGGGCTGCGGCTATCGTATGGCACCATGTTCTTGTTTGCTGTGATGTCAGCCTCTACAAGCACACGCTCTGCTTTCTTTCCGCTCATATCAGGGAACTTTGTACGAAGGTCAACAAGCATGCAATGGTTGTCAGTGCCATCGGAGATGATCTTGTATCCTCGTTTTGAAAGTTCTTCTGCAAGCACCTTGGCATTCTTCTGCACTTGGAGTGCATACTCTTTCCATTCAGGCTGAAGTGCCTCGCCGAATGCCACAGCCTTGGCGGCAATTACATGCTCGAGAGGTCCACCCTGTACTCCTGGGAACACAGCGCTGTCGAGAAGGGCAGACATCTTCTTGATTTCCCCTTTAGGTGTCTTTTTGCCCCAAGGATTGTCAAAGTCCTTACCCATGAGGATCATACCGCCACGCGGACCTCTGAGGGTCTTATGGGTGGTAGTGGTGACGATGTGAGCATGCTTCACCGGGTTTTCAAGAAGTCCTGCTGCTATAAGACCGGCCGGGTGAGCCATGTCCACCATGAAGATTGCTCCGATTTCGTCAGCGAGCTTGCGGATGCGGGCATAGTCCCATTCGCGGCTGTAAGCGCTTGCGCCTGCAATGATGAGTTTCGGACGCTCTGCGCGAGCTTTCTCCTCCATCTCCTCATAATTCACGCGGCCATCCTCTTCCTTAACTGTATAGCTGATTGGCTGGAACACGAGTCCTGAGAAATTGACCGGGCTTCCATGGCTGAGGTGACCGCCATGGCTAAGGTCCATTCCCATAAATTTGTCGCCCGGCTGCAGACAAGCCATGAACACTGCCATATTTGCTTGTGCTCCAGAGTGTGGCTGCACATTTACCCATTCAGCATCGAAAAGCTTCTTTGCTCTTTCGATTGCTACATTCTCAGCCTCATCTACGATCTGGCAACCGCCGTAGTAGCGCTTGCCGGGATATCCTTCTGCGTATTTGTTTGTCAGGCAGCTTCCCATTGCGCGCATCACTTCATCGCTGACGAAGTTCTCGCTTGCAATAAGCTCGATACCGCGACGCTGACGAAGATGCTCGCGGTCGATGATATCAAATATCTCGTTATCTCTTTTCATAATTTATTTAATTTATTAAGGGCTCTAAGGGCTTTAAGGGCTTTAATGGCTTTATTTACCCTCCGAAATTGTCATAATGGATAGATTCCGGTTCCACTCCAAGGTCGTAGAGCATCTTATTGACAGAGTTGCTCATCGGACCGGGACCGCACATGTAGTATTCGATCTCTTCCGGAGCGTCATGATCCTTAAGATAAGTATCATACATCACTTGATGTACGAAGCCCGGAGTATACTTCACTCCAGCCTTGTCGGCTGCCGGATCCGGACGGTCGAGTGCAAGATGGAAGTGGAAATTCGGGAATTCTTTTTCGAGCTGCAGGAAGTCGTCAAGGTAGAACACCTCGTTGAGCGCACGTGCACCATAGAAATAATCCATCTTGCGGTTTGTTGTCTTCAATGTCTTGGTGAGCCACATGATCTGTGCACGCAAAGGAGCCATACCGGCACCACCGCCGACCCATATCATTTCCTTGTCGGAGTCTACGATCGGATGGAAATCTCCGTAAGGACCCGACATCATGACCTTGTCGCCCGGTTTAAGCGTAAAGATATAACTTGATGCTATGCCCGGGGGCACATCCATGAAGCCAACCTGTGGTTTCGGCTTGAATGGGGGAGTGGCAATACGCACTGTAAGCATAATTCGGTCTCCTTCTTCGGGATAATTAGCCATCGAATATGCGCGTACTGTCTCTTCGTCGTTGGTGCATTTGAGAGTGAACAGACCGAATTGTTCCCATGCAGGCAGATATTCCGGTCCGATTAATGCCTTATCGATATCCTTGTCATATTCCATTGAGAATTTCGGAATGCGTATCTGAGCATAACTTCCGGGGATAAACTTCATGTGTTCACCGGGAGGAAGTGCCACGATGAATTCCTTGATAAATGTTGCCACGTTCTTGTTGCTGATGACGGTGCATTCCCATTCCTTCACGTCAAGAGCTGCCTCGCTGACACGGATTTCCATATCGCTCTTCACCTTCACTTGGCATCCAAGTCTCCAGTGCTCTTTTATTTCTTTGCGAGTAAAATGGACAGCCTCTGTAGGAAGCATTTCGCCTCCACCTTCTTCTACCTGACACTTGCACTGACCGCAAGAACCCTTACCGCCACATGCGGAGGAAAGATGCACTCCGGCATCGTTAAGGGTCATAAGAAGCGATTTCCCGCTCTTTGTCACTAAGGCTTTCTGTCCGTTGTTGATGCTGATGGTGACATCTCCACTCTTCACGAGACGACTCTTGGCGAGGAGCAGAATGGCTACAAGTACCAATACCATCACAAGGAATATCAGTGCAGCCGCTATTACACTATGCCATACTATCATAATATTTCATTTTAAGATACTGTTCATAAAAATTCATAATTCACAATTCATAATTAATAATTATGTAGTATCATAAAATTGTTCTCGATTGAAATTCAGCGACAAACAATTATGCATTATGAATTATGAATTATGCATTATTTCTTATAGTTTAATGCCAAGGAAGCTCATGAAGGCAATTCCCATGAGTCCTGTGATGATGAATGTGATGCCGGTGCCACGCAACGGAGCAGGGATTACCTCATCGTTAAGTCTCTCTCTGATAGCTGCCAAAGCTGTAATGGCGAGGAGCCATCCTATACCTGATCCGACTCCATATACGGTAGCTGTCCACGCGTTGGAGAATTCTCTCTGCTGCATGAAGAGCACGCCGCCAAGGATTGCACAGTTTACGGCTATCAGCGGAAGGAAGATTCCAAGACTTGCGTAGAGAGCCGGAGTATATTTCTCAATAGCCATCTCCAGTATCTGCACAAGGGCTGCAATAACTGCGATAAACATGATAAGTCCTAAGAAACTAAGGTCGGTGTCTGCATATTCTTGGCCAAGCCATGACAAGGATCCCGGTATGAGGATATATTGATTGATACACCAGCAGATGGGGAGCGCAATCGTGAGTACAAAAGTCACTGCTACTCCAAGTCCAAAAGCTGTCTTTACATTTTTCGACACTGCCAAGAAACTACACATTCCCAGGAAGTAGGCGAATATCATGTTGTCGATGAAAATCGACCGTATAAACAAATTTAGATTTTCCATAATTTCTTTTCCGTTTTCTCGTTATCGATTTTCATCATTTTGCCTTTCTGTTGTGAACCCAAATGATGCAGGCTACAGTGATAAGTGCCATCGGCGGAAGGATCATCATGCCATTGTTCTGATAGCCGAGATCATATAGTGCTTGAGGTATCACTTGGAAGCCCCAAAGAGTTCCGCTTCCGAGGAGTTCGCGGAAGAAGGCTACTATTACGAGTATTATGCCATATCCGAGTGCATTGCCTACACCATCAAGAAAAGCATTGAATGGAGTGTTGTTGAGAGCGAATGCCTCAAGGCGACCCATGATGATGCAGTTGGTGATGATGAGTCCGATGAAGACTGACAGCTGCTTGCTGACCTCATAATTCCAAGCCTTCAGCACTTGATCCACTACCACTACAAGGGCTGCTACCACTACGAGTTGCACGATGATTCGTATTGAAGTAGGGATGGTATTTCTCATTATGGAGATAATCACATTTGAGAGTGCAAGCACTGCAAGCACTGAAATAGTCATTACGACTGCGGGTTGAAGCTTCGCAGTCACTGCAAGTGCGGAGCAGATACCGAGAATCTGGACAATCACGGGATTGTCATTGCTCAGAGGATTGATGAGCGGTTCGAGTCTTTTTCTGATATTTCCCATAATTATCAATTTTTAGATTCCTTTTCAAGATTTTTGAAAAATGCGGTGTAAGGTTCAAGTGAAGTGTAAAGCATCTTCTGAACTCCCTGGCTTGTGATAGTGCCTCCGCTGACGGCATTTACGTAAGCTTTTCCGGCTGGTTCCTGACCTTTCTTGACCACAAGCACTGATTCAAAATCTCCGTTGCTTCCGAAGATAGGTTTCCCTTCAAACTGGCTGCTGAATTGTGGCTTTTCAATTTCAGCACCAAGTCCCGGAGTCTCACCTTGATGTCCGAAGTAAGCGCCATAGATGTCATTGCCGTTGGCATCCATTGCAATGTAGCCCCAGATAGGACCCCATAATCCGGCTCCATATACAGGTACGATATATTTCACTCCTTTGTCGGTAGAACATACAAATACCGGCAAAACCCTTTCGTCGGCAGGTTTCTTTATTTCGGTAGCCATGTTCACGTCAAGGGCTGCTTCTCCTTCGATTTTGTCTCCCAGGCTGTTGACACAATAACTGTCTTTGATATGTGTATCGTAAAGTTGCCCGATTGTCTCAGTCCCTGTCGGATAAATAAGTGCAGAAGCAAGTATCTGCTTCTTGGTGTCGTTGGCAATATTCTCAAGTTGAGCCGGACGGAGCGCTTGATAGACGAGGGCGAGGGCAAATCCCACCACTATTACGAGCACAGCCGCATATATCGCCGTATATACGTTGTTTTCTTTATTGATTTTCATCGTAATCTGATTTATTAAGCGTTAATAACTCCATCATGCTGCAAGTCGCTTCATACGGCGACGTATATTGCTGTTGACTACACACCAATCGATGAGCGGTGCGAAGCAGTTCATCAATAATACAGCAAGCATTGCACCTTCCGGATATCCGGTGTTGTAGAAGCGGATCGTCATGGCGATTGCCCCCACTAAGAATCCGTAGATCCATTTGCCGGTCTCTGTGCGGCAGCTTGTCACCGGGTCGGTTGCCATAAATACAATCGCAAACATAAAGCCTCCCATGCATAGCTGATCAATAGGATAGACCATACTTACCGGATAAGTGGGATTTCCTACAGCATAGCCAAGACATGACATGCCTAAACCTCCTACAAGTGCTGAAAGCATAATCTTCCAGCTTGCCATCCCTGTGGCAAGAAGAATTACAGCTCCGATCAGTATGCAGAATGTTGAAGTCTCACCCCAACTTCCGGGAACTGTGCCCCAGAATAAGTTGCTGAGGTCAAGAAGTTGGCCGTCAACTCCATATATATGCATATTCTCTCCGGTGGATGTGGCAAGTTGTCCGAGGGGAGTTGCTCCTGAATATCCATCTACAGGAGCGGAATTGCCCAGGCTTACAAAGACGCTGTCGCCACTCATCTTAGAGGGGTATGCGAAGAAGAGGAAAGCACGGGTGACGAGAGCTACATTCAAGAAGTTATAGCCGGTGCCTCCAAATACTTCCTTGGCAAAAATCACCGCGAAAGCCACTGCCACTGCGAGCATCCAGCATGGGGTGCTCACCGGACAGATCATTGGAATAAGAATGCCGGATACGAGGAATCCTTCCTGAATCTCGTGTCCCCGCATCTGTGCCACAATAAATTCTATGCCAAGCCCGACGATATAAGCTGTCAGAATCTGTGGAATTACAGCCCATAGTCCATAGAAGAACTGTGCTAAGAATTCCGGGCATTCTCCGGTAGCAAGATGATGTTGATACCCGACATTCCACATGCCGAAGAGGCAGCATGGCAGCAAGGCAATCACTACAGTGATCATCGTGCGCTTTGAGTCGTTTGAGTCGTGGATGTGTACACCCGATTTTGATGTTTCGTTGGGTGTATATAGAAACGTGTAGAAGCCGTCAAACACTGAGTGAAGGGAATGGTATTTTCCCCCTTTCTCAAACAGCGGCTTCACGCTGTCTATTTTTTCTTTTAGTTTACTCATATATTATAGTTGATCTTTAATCGTTAATGTTTGATCATTGATCGTTTATAGTTCATCGTTCATAGTTAATCGTTGATCTTTAACTGTCTTTGCGCAGTTTCTCAAGGCTTTCGCGTGTCAGTTTCTGAAGTTCCTGCTTCGATGTGTCTACGAATTCCGGAAGTGCAAAGTCTTCGGGTGCCACTTCATAGATGCCGAGTTTCTCCATCCTGTCGTAGTCTCCGGCCATCATAGCTTTGATGAGATATTCCGGATAGATGTCGAATGGGAACACCTTGTCAAGCTCTCCGCTCAGGATCATGGCTCGGTGACCTCCCTTGATTCGGGCATCAAAGTTGAATGGCTTTTCAAGCCCTCTCAAGAAAGCGGGGAAAGTGCGTTTGATGCTGAATTTCTTCGGACTCATAGAAGCCCAGCCCATGAATTCATCAGCCTTGTCCCCTTCTTCGATGATAGTGATCTGGCGATAGGGGAATCTGAGGAAGTCAGTCTCCGGATTCACTTTCGTTCCGGTCAGTACATTGCCTGAGATTACTCTGACGCTTGTGTCTTCCTTAAGTTCTCCTTTTAAAATTTCATTAAGAGAAGCTCCTATTTCTGTAAGCACCTTTTTGGGTTTGACAGCAGCCGGACCTGTGATGGCTACTTCGGCACGATAATCGCAATATCCCTTTTTGACAAGCATGCCCAATCTCGCTACAGTGCCTGCATCTAAAGTCCACACTGTTTCCCCCTTATTGATTGGAGCTACTGCGGCTATCTGTACGCCTACATTTCCAGCCGGATGTGGACCTATCATGTCGAGCACTTTTGCTACTTTTGTACGCAATCCCTGTCCCGGACGCACTGCAAGATAGACTGTCCCTTTTGTCAGGCTCTTCAATGCTTCAAGACCCGGTTCAAGATATTCCCCAATGTGTGTCGGAATGACATTGCCTGCGAGAGGGGAGGAGTCAAATGCAGTCACGAAAATGTCGCGAGGCTCCGCATTTTCAGCCGGCACCACATCAAATGGTCTCTGACGCATCATCGCCCATAATCCGCTTTGCTTAAGTTTTTCAATAAGGCTTCCCGCTTCAATTGGATTCTTGGAGTCTTCTTCGCTCACTCTTACGGTAACAGCAAGGATCTTGCGCCTTTCTCCACGGCGAATCTCTTCTACTGTTCCGGCAGCAGGCGATACAAGCTTGATAGCCTCAGCTTCCTTGGCGTGGAAGAGTGGCATGCCCTTTGTCACGGCGTCGCCTGGCTTTACATCGCATTTCCAGGTATATCCCGGAAAATCTTCGGGGCATATACCGACAAGAGTCGCCTTGATTGGCTCCGGCTTCCCTTCGGCTTTCCCTTCCATGGGAATGTCAAGTCCCTTCTTTATGTTAATTTCTATTGCCATACCTATATGGTATATATATTAATAAATTGTTGTTCTACTCTCATTGATCACTGATAGCTGATCGTTTATAGTTAATCGTTGATCCTCTGTCCCCTCATAAAACACAAAATTAATTAATTTTTACAAAATAAGCAAAATTTTAAGAATTTTTAGACATAAAAAACATTCGCCTCTCATTTGAGGGGCGAATGTATATCAGTTTTAGAAGTCGATATTGACTTATATTTATCAATCTTTAAGACCTTCTACAAACTTACGGTAGGTCTCGTTGTCCGGATCATACTGAAGATATTTGTTGAAGCATTCCTTAGCCTTTGCTACATCTTTCTGGTCAAGGTAATAATTGCCGAGGTAGTTGTAGATAGGCTTTGCGTCTCTTGCATAGCGGGAAGGATTCTCGCTCTTTTCTATAAGAGTTGCAGCTTCACTATACATGGGGAAAGCAATAGTCTTGACTTCTGCATCAGAAGTAGCACGTTGCATTGCAATGTCTCCATATATTTTATATGGTTTATAGTTGCCTGGGAGAGCTGTTTCCATCTTGGTAGCATAGTCATATGCCTTCTTGAAGTAATCCTCAGCTTTTGCCGCATTGTCCTGTTTGTTTTCCACTCCTGCATAGAAGCTGAATGTAGCCTGCTGGCTATAATCATTGAAGTCTGGCTTTTCCAATTTTGCGATGTAACCTTCAAAGGCGTCGGATGCTCCGGCGAAGTCGTTTGCTTCAAGATATGTCATGGCAAGCTGCTTGTCGAAGTTGGCGTTGTCAGGCATTTCCTTTATTGCCTCCTGGAGTACAGCCATTGCTTCGTCTGTACGTTTTGCCTTGGTAAACTCTTCTGCAATAAGGGTGAAGTCGATGGCGGCAAACTTATTTGCAGAGGGATTGGCATTGTGTGCAGCAAGGAGTTCCTCTGCCATCGGCACAAGCTGATCTGCCATTTCAGGAAGGTTTGCAGCGTTCATAAACTGATAGCGGCGAGCTGTGAAGTTGCCGGGGTTAGCTGCAAGAAGCTGAGATGCATAGTCATAACCATTCTTATAGTCCTGGCTATAGAAGAGAAGGAATGCGTAGCGGTCTTCGTCCTGCTTGAAGTGGTTAGGATTCTTTACGTATACTCCATATTCGCGCGCTGCATCAGCATAGTCTTTCTTATTGTAGTATGCATTTGCAAGCTCACGTTGACCGAGCGCAGAAGTCGGATTCACTGAAAGAAGTTCCTTAAGCATGGTGATTGCATACTGAGGATTCACCTGAGTGTAAAGGTTAGCATATTTCACGTATGCTTCTGTTGCATTTGCATCATAGCCCTTTGCCATCTCATACTTACCGGCTGCGCCACCCCAGTTCTTTTTGTCTTTTTCCTGGTCGCCTTCAAAAATGTAGATTGCAGGAGCCTGAAGGTTGATCTTACGTGCCTTTGCAATTCTCTTTTCGATTTCCTTTGCGTATGCTACCGGATCTGCATCATAATATGCCCTTGCAATGGCGATTTCTGCAGCTGCATCTTTCTTAATTAGGCTTTCTCCTTTCTTAAACTGATCTTCTGCAGCCTTCTTGTCGCCCTTCTTAAGAGCCATGCCTCCAAGTCCTATATAGTTATAGCCATAATTCGGATTGGCTTGTACGCCTGCTTCGAAATATTTCTGAGCTTCGTCAAGTTTGTTTTCATCGATGGCAATGAGACCAAGATAATAGTTGGCGATTGCTTTGTCGGTGCCGGCATTGTTCAAATTACGCAAAAGAAGTTCTTTTGCATTGTCGAGTTGGTCTGCCTTGTAGTATTCAGCACCTTCCAAATGAGTCTGGGCTGATGCACTCATTGCGATTGCCGCAAGTGAAGCAGCGAATAATGTTCTTAATTTCATTAATATACGGTTTTATGTTTGTTATTCGGTTACTATTTTGTGCGTAATTCTTTGAAAGAGTTTTCTCCTTTCCAATTTCGCAACTGCAAATTTAGCGATTTTCTATGAAGTTGACAAATTTTTCTTGGGCAAGTTTAGTCTTCTTTTATGAAAATTTTGGCTAAAATGTTATTTTTAAAGTTTTATAACAATTTTCTTCACATATAATGGCCATCCTACTGCCAAGCACACAACTACTAAGAATAATGAATATGCAAGCGATCCAAACTCGTTGCCTCCACATATCATCGAAAACCATGAAGGAAATGAGAGTCCGCTGATTTCTATTTTCCCAATAAATTCTTCGAGCAGATAACTGAAGCAGTAAAGCACAAGAGGATTTAGCCCGAAGACACACATTGGCTTGACAAACCATCCAATCTTCATTTTCCTTATATCGAGCATCCAAAGAAGTATAGCAAGAGTCGCTGCAGCTCCGCCGCATGTAGCGAATACAAAACTTGGAGTCCATAGATTCTTGTTGATAGGAATCATAGGATTAAAAAAGAACCCAAGTATTATTAATCCTCCTCCTATGAGCGATAATTTTGCCACTACTCTCCAAAGGTCACTTTTACCTTTTATTATGATGTTTCCGCATAGCATGCCTATCAACACGTGTGCTATACCCGGCAAGTTTGACAGAAGACCTTCCGGATCGAAACATATACGCGTGTCTCCCACTCGTTTATGATACATGTGTTCGCAACCGATAATTGACCTGTCGATTTTTGCGATTATATTGTCTTCCGACAATTGAAAACCATCAAAAATTATCAGAATCGCAGTGTATGCTATAAGTATGCCGGCTATGGTACAAATAGTTTTCTTTCCCGGTCCTAATGCTATATAGATAAGAGACGCAAACATATAGCATACTCCTAAGCGGACAAGCACCCCCGTAAGCCGTAAAGTTTCGAATTCCATTAGCTTTTCCACTCCATGACTGCCGCGTGCTATCCATGTCAATAATATTCCGACAATGATGATTTTAAATCCACGTATTATGGATTTATGCACGGCTTCTCTTTTCGGTAGTTTATTTAAGGAAAAGGCAGAGCATACCCCCATTATGAACATGAAGGAGGGGAATACTAAATCTGCAAAAGAAAGTCCATCCCACAACACATGGTTGAGGAATGGAAACATTCTGCCACTTCCGACCTGGTTGTTGACCACGATCATAAGGGCTATAGTCATGCCTCGCATGACGTCGAGGCTAAGTAGGCGATGGCGTTGCTGTGTCATTTCAAATTTACCATTCGTGTGCTCATCTTATAGGGCAAAATGCCTGTCTTTGATATGATCTTCTGGCCAATAAAGCCTCTCGTGAATTCATAAAAACTGTTTAATACGCTGCTCTTTGTCGCTGTGCTAATCATATAGACTTTTCTATACAGTGGATATTCTCCGCTGAAGATATAAGCTTGGTAAGGCATATAGCCAATTGTAGAATAGTCATTTTCTTCTACAGGATTTGACACTTTCAATATCTTGACCTCTGTTGTGAGGTTTGTGGCAACCGTATCATTCTCCACGGCATATTCTTCCATTCTCTTGTCTACAGGGACATTCTTTGCCTCCTGAAGATCAGAGCCAAGCCAGCTTACGCTGATTATGCCGATTGCATTTTTATCTTTTTTGACAATGTCGAATACTTCTGCATTGTCTTTCTGCGCGAATGCATTGGGATTATCTGACACTTTCCCATTTTCACCAAGGAATTTCTCTCGCATGAAGCTGACCGTAGAACTGCCTTGATTGTCAAACACGAGTTTGATGTTTGCTTCGTCGGGCACTGCAAGCTGATTCCACTTTGAAATCTTTCCTTCGATGATTGCTTTGACATCGTCAAGAGTCAATGATGACACCGGATTATCCTTGTTGACGATGAGTGCCACAGCATCTACAGCTATACACGTTTGTCTTACGACGCGACGATACTTATCTTTAATGTATTTGATCTGGTCTTGTGTGAGTTCATGTGTAGTCACTACGAGATTCGTCTTGTCTTCAAGCAGTGAGTCCATTGCAGTCTGTTCATCCACATAGTAGGGGATGATAGCACTGTTGGGATATTGATATTCGAACACTTCGATTTCCTCTTGCAATATCTGGCGGAAACCGTCGTCACACATCATGGTGGCACTCCCATCCGCATATTCCCCCTTTTTGATGGGGGTGCAAGATATGGCAAATGCCGCAAGGATTAGTCCAAGCGACAATGCTTTTAATGAGATTTTTGAATAATTATGATTCTTCATGGTTTTGAGTCTTGTTTGATTCGGTCACTTGGTGAGCTATTCGTCTTTGTTGACAATATACATTCTCACTCCTCTCCAAATTCCGTATGCTATCAGTAGGCCACCTACACAATAGCTTATGGCTTTATTATCAATGTTGAAGAAGCCTGTAAAAAACAGGATACCTACTACGATATAAACAATCATCATGAAGATGTTGAAGCCAATGCGAAATCCCTTCGGTTGGCCGGTCTGGGGATCATCAATATTTTTCATGTCTTTTAGTATTTTTAGGGTTTCTATACTACTTTAACATTTATTTCGCATTTTGGTTTATACACATCAGTAAAATTTTAACACTTTCCCAATCGATATCACCAACTACGCACCACGCATCACGCTCCTCGCCCCACGCCCCACGCACAAAAAAATCCCACATCCAAAAAGATGCGGGATTCTTCTATGATAGGGTAGGGGATTACTGCTGTTGCAGACGGAAATTAACCGGGAGGGTGAAGTATGAACGTACGGCTACACCGTTGTTCTTACCTGCCTGCCACTTCGGCATCTTGTTTACGACGCGGAGTGCCTCTTTGTCAAGATCCTTGTCAACTCCTTTGAGGATTGTAGCCTGAGATACAGAACCATCCTTTTCAACGACGAACTTCACGATTACTTTACCCTGTACGTCGTTCTGCTGGGCTGCCTCCGGATAACGGATGTTGCTGCTGAGCCACTTCATGAGGGCCGGCATACCACCCGGGAATTCAGCCTGCTGTTCTACCGCTTGGAAGATTTCCTCTTCTTTGGGTTTCACTGGTTCCGGTTCCTTAACCACAACTTGCTCCTGAACTGCCTTAAACTTATCAGCATCATCAGAACCTTCCTGATTTACGACACCACGAGCTGTGTTGTCTTCAAGCTGCTCTTCCATCTCCATCACCTCGTTCTTCACATCGTCTACGATGGCGATCTGAGTCACCTGTACTGTTGCCAATACTTCCTGTGGAACTTCGGGGATTTCGATTTCTACTTTCTGCTCTTCAGGCTCTTCCTGTTCCGGTTCTTCCTGCTCCATCTGCTCAAGCTGAGCTGCAAGCATCTTCTCTGCTTGAAGCTTTGCTTCGATTGCTGCTTTTTCAGCCATCTTGTCGCTATAGATGCCCCATACGATGATGATTCCTATAAGGGCTACTAAGCTTGCAAGGAGGATGACGAATGCTTTATTGTGACGTTTGTCACTCTGTGCACGCATTACGTATGCACCGAATTCTTGGTTCTTATCGGCAAATACTATGTCGCGCCATTCTTTCGATGTAAGATCTACACTACTTTTAGCCATTTTCTTGTTGTCTTAAAGGTTAATAAATCATACATCACCGATTGCGGTTCTGGAACTCAATAAGCATCGTCGAGTCCATGCGGCTCATGTTGTCGATCTGATACTTGGATACTGAGTTGATCTGCATCTCGTCAAGCATTTCAACGAGGGCTCCGTAAGAAGCCTCAGGTGTAGACTTGATGATAATTACCGGTTTCTTTAAAGTCTCGTCTTTGCGCACCTGCTTGGCCTTTTCGTCAAACTGTTCCTGTGTGATCTTGCCGTCGCGGAAGTCCTTCTTAAGAAGCTCAATCTTTTTCCAGACATCTTTGTTACGGTCTTGGATGATACGGCGGATGTCTTTTGACTCATCCTTAGAGCCGACGAAGTCAGCTTTCTTAAGGTTGTTGTTTTCCGCTGTTGGAACTGCTTCGCCGTTGCATGGCTTGCCGTCATAGTAGTAGATCTCATTGACTACTCTGCCGTTGACTGTATCGGGGATAAAGCTGCCCGGCTTGCGCTTTGCGTCAATGATGATGGTGATTGCGTCGTCTGCAGATGCCTGGCTCATGTTCTCTTCATTCTGTACTTTTTCATTGGAAGGGAGCGCGATGTTGAGCGTCTGAGACTTGATCATGGTCGTACACAGCATGAAGAACGTAATGAGCAACATGTTCATGTCGACCATCGGGGTAAAGTCTACCCTAATCGTCATTTTTTTCTGGGCGCCTTTTTTCTTGCCCCCAGCTTCTTTCTGTTGAACTTCTGCCATTTTTAATCGCCTCCTGCTTTTAATGATGTAAGTAGAGTGAATTTATTCATCTTGATGGTCTGGAGGTTGTCCATTACCATGTGTACGATGTCAAATGCTGTGTTTTGGTCAGCTTTCAGGGCTACACCCGATCCGTCTTTGATTGCTCCTGCGAGGTTCTCATTCTCGGTCTGGCGCATTGCTTTCATCCACATCTGGAATTCATCCGGACGGCTGTCATCCTGATTCCATACTACCGGTATGCCGGTGACATGCTGTGGATTCTCATCGTCTCCCTGAAGCCATTTGTCCATCTTTGAGGTGCCTTCTGGCTGCACTGCCAAGTCCAGGAATTCTCCCATCTGTGCGAGAGGTACTCCAAACGAGCCAAGCTTGCTGAATGCCATCTTCTGCTGAGGGTTGAAGCTCAGCTTGTTCTTATGCGACTCATTGTAGATTTCGGTCACTTTGTCGAGCAACGCTATTTTCATCTTTTCATTTGACCATTTGTTAGATGTGTCGTTGTTCATTGTGAGCCATACTTTTCCTTCAGTCACTCTGCCCTGTGCATCTCTTTTTGCATCCGGGCTTACAAGAATCTGCACGAAGTTGGTCTCTTGCACCTTCTCTTCCGATACGGAAGCAGGGGTGATCACCTGTGTAGGTTCTTTCTGAAGGAATGTTGAAGTCAACATGAAGAAGGTAAGAAGCAGCACCGTAACGTCACTCATCGCGGTCATATCGATGAATGTACTTTTCTTTGCTATTTTTACTCTTCCCATATTAGCTATTAACTTTTTTCGTTGTTAATGTTTCTTCTTTATGCCTTTAATCCGTTGGATTAGTGGGTAGCGGCAAATGTTGCTACGATAGAGAAACCGATTTCGTCAATAGCGTAGGAAAGGTTGTCGATCTTGTTGGTGAAGAAGTTGTATGAGATTACTGCGAATGCACCTGTTGCGATACCGAATGCAGTGTTCACAAGTGCCTCAGAAATACCGGTTGACAACTCAGTTGAGTCAGGTGAGCCAGAGTTTGCAAGAGCCTGGAATGATTTGATCATACCCATTACAGTACCGAGAAGACCGACGAGAGTACCGAGTGTTGTAAGAGTTGCGAGGATCGGGAGGTTCTGGCTGAGAGATGGCATCTCAAGTGCTGTTGCCTCTTCTACTTCGTTGCGGAGAGTAGTAAGCTTCTGCTCTTTGCTCAATACTGTGTTTGCATCCATCTCTTTGTACTTAACGAGTGTGTTGTAAACTACAGATGCTACTGAACCCTTCTGATCTTTGCAACGCTTCATTGCTGCGTCGATGTTGTTGGCAGCGAGGTCAGCCTTGATAGCTGCAACAAATTTGGAAGTGTTGCCTTTGCCACTTGCTGATGAAAGAGCAATCCAGCGTTCGATAGAAAGAGTGATTACAGTGAGAAGAAGAGTCATAAGGATTGGCACGATAAAACCACCTTTGTAAACTGTACCTGCCAAGTTGAGTGGGTGTCCGTTTGCTGGATCGCCACCTTCGAAGTTCGCTGGGTTACCCATGAGGAACAAGAAGATGCAGACGCCACATACGGCGCAAGCGAGGATTACAAAGAACGCGTTTTTGATGCCGCGGATCTGAGAGATTTTCTCTTCTTTCTTGATCTTAGCCGCAACTGATGTAGCTGCTGACTGAGTCTT
>JAIDTL010000144.1 GCA_029060725.1 Muribaculaceae bacterium
TTTCAGAATAAGACAACTGCCTACAGCACCCAGCCACTTTTGATAGGATATGAACAGAGCCTTTTCGGCTATAACTCTTTGAAATGGGACAGAAAGATCGAACCTATCCGATACAGGGAAGCAAAAAAACAGTATTCAGAAACCCTTGAACTGATATCAGCGACAGCATGCACACAATTTTTCTCACTTGCCTTGGCTCAGACTGAGTTGGAAATGGCAAGACAAAATTTCGCATCGGCTGATACACTCTACCGTATGGCACAAGGAAGGTATGAAATCGGGACAATCACAGAGAATGAGATGCTTCAGTTGGAAATCAACCGACTTAATGAAGAGACCAACGTCATGGATGCAGAAATAAATCTGAGAGAGGCAAAACAAAATATCAGGACCTATCTTGCATTAGATGATTCTATTGATTTTAATCTATTGATACCCGACAGCGTTCCTGAGTTTGAAGTCCCGCTATCATTAGCCATGGAGCTTGCTCATGCTAATAGTCCGGACCCTGAATACTACAGACGAATTGTCAAGGAAAGTGAGAGCAATCTCGCTTACGCCAAAGCAAATGCGCGAATGAAAGCAGACCTGTATGTGCAATTCGGACTGTCACAAACCGGAGCGGATATCAGTCAATCGGTCAAAAAACCTTTGCATCAGGAATATGCGAGCATATCATTATCGCTGCCAATCCTGGATTGGGGACGAGGAAGAGGGAAAGTGAAGGTAGCAAAATCTCAACTTGCGCTTACCCAAACTGTTGCTGAACAAGGAATGAATGATTTCAATCAGAATGTGGAAAAACTTGTGTTGCAATTCAATATGCAGGGAAGGAAAGTGAATATTGCGTCTCTCACCGACCGAAGGGCATCCCAACGACATTCTGTAGCTATGAAACTGTTCGTGATGGGGCGTATAGGGATACTCGACCTCATGACGGCAGTGAGCGAAAGGAACAATGCAAAGCGCGGATTCATAAATGCAATGAGGACGTATTGGAGCCTTTATTATACACTCAGGAGCATGACTGCATACGACTTTGAGCGCAATGCTTCTTTGACTAATGATGAATTATTACTTATGTAAACTCATGATAAAACATGTTTAATCATGTTACACCATGATTAAGCATGATTAAAATTGACAATTAAACTAATTATTTAAGATGGATATTCAATTGAAAAAGAAGCCATGGTATATCAGGCATATCTCTTATATTATATTCGGCATATTATTTCTTGCCCTGACTGTCTATGTATGCATCCTTGCATTCGGACCACGAAAACTGAAAATAGACTCCGAAGAATACAAGATAGCGGAAGCCGTAGAAACCCCTTTCCTCGAATATTTAGATGTTGAGGGGATTGTCCATCCAATTCAGACTATTCAGGTCAACGCTTTGGAAAGCGGGGTTGTTGAGCGAATAGTAGCTGAGGAAGGAAGTATGCTTGAGGCGGGAGACACCATTCTTGTTCTGACCAATATAGATCTGCTCCGTGCCATTGAGGATGAACAATCCGAATGGGAAAACCAACAGCGAAACTATCAGGAGCAAGAGATCGAGATGGAGCAACGATCCATTACACTCCGACAGCAGGCACTTGATGCCCAACACCAGATATCTTCGTTGGAGAAGTCAATGCAGCAGAGCCGTGAGGAATTTCGCATGGGAATCAAGAGTAAAGCTGAACTTGAAGTGGCGGAAGAGGACTATGAGTATCAGCATAAACGGGCGCAGCTTCAGATGCAGAGTCTTAAGCATGATTCAGTGGCCACACATCTCAAACGAGAGATGGTGCGCGCAAACCGAGAGGCTTCTACCAGAAAACTTACGCGCACTGCTGACAGGACAGGCAATCTTATTGTACGGGCTCCGGTGGCAGGACAGTTGAGTTTCCTAAATGTCGCTTTGGGTCAGCAGGTTGGAGCGGGATCCGGAATCGGAGAGATAAAGGTCATGAGTGAATATAAGATGCATGTATCGCTTCCTGAATATTATATTGATAGAATCGTATCCGGACTTCCTGCCAATATACAATATCAGGATAATAAATATCCGTTACGTATAAGTAAGGTAGTGCCGGAAGTGAAGGACCGTAATTTCTCCTGTGACCTTCTTTTCACCTCCGACAAACCATCAAATATACGGCTCGGGAAAAGCTATCGGGTACAGATAGAACTCGCATCTCCGGAAACTGCTCTCGTAATACCACGCGGAGATTTCTACCAAGCCACTTCCGGCCACTGGATATACAGACTCTCGCCCGACGGCAAGAGAGCAAGAAAAACCGAGATTGAGATCGGTCGACAGAATCCTCAGCAATACGAGATAATATCAGGGTTACAGCCGGGCGAAAAGGTACTTCTGAGCGGGTATGACAAGTTTGGGGACATAGAAGAATTAGTGATTAAATAACTATAACGATTATTATTTAACGATTAACGATCATATATCACTCTAAAAGAATAGATACATCTTAGGAAAATGTGGGATTTTACACATTTTTCCATGTTAAAATGTGGAATTTTACACATTTTTCTAAGTTAATATTGTTTTCTCACCTTTTTATATTAACTTTGCAAGAGAAAACAAAAATCACATGGAAATATACAGGGATATACTAATTGAACTTGAAAAGTGGAAAAAATCCGAGGATCGGCGTCCACTTATTATTCAGGGTGCGAGACAAATTGGTAAAACTTGGGTAATGAAAAAGTTTGGAGAAGAGCATTATAGACATACCGCTTATTTCAACTTTGAAGCAAGTAAAGAATTAGTATTGGAGTTTGGTAAAACAAAAGATCCCGTCAGAATCATCAATATACTTGGTCTATATTGCGGCCATCCCATCGATCCGGAAGAAACCCTTATTATTTTCGATGAGATTCAGGAATGTCCTGATGCCCTGAATTCTTTGAAATATTTCTTTGAAGAAGCACCGCAATACCATATAATGGCAGCAGGATCACTACTTGGAGTTGCCATACACCATCACAAAGGTTTTCCGGTAGGTAAAGTCGACTTCCTGCACATGTATCCAATAACATTCAAGGAATATCTGCGGACAGACAATCAAAGATTGGTTGACTATATAGATGGCATTGATTTCATTCAGCCTTTGCCGGAAATTATTTCGGGGAAACTATGGGAAGCTTTCCGCAAATATGAAATATGTGGAGGAATGCCTAAAGCCGCTGTTGCATCAATTGAAAACAAAGGAAACGAAGCCATTAGCAAGGAACAGGAAGAAATTCTGACATCATATTATTTTGACTTTTCAAAACATACTACGGCCGTAGAGTTTCCGAGAATAGCGGCAGTCTGGCAGTCTTTGCCATCACAACTTGCTAAAGAAAACCGTAAATTCATATACAAGGTAGTTAAGCCCGGGGCACGCGCCAGAGAATATGAAAACGCTATATCGTGGCTTCGCGAAGCCGGACTTGTATACCAAATCTACTGCGCAACTAAACCGGGATTGCCTCTCAGTGCATTCGATGATCTCAATGCTTTTAAAATTTATATGCTTGATATCGGTCTTCTTCGCTCGCTTGCAAAGCTTCCTCCGGAAATATTCACTACCCCCAATCCATTATTTTCTGAATTCAAAGGAGCATTGACGGAAAACTTAGTTGCGCAAGCATTAGCAGCACAGATTCTTCAACAGCCTCGCTATTGGGTCTCCAACGGTACCGCAGAAATAGATTTCCTGATTCAGGAAGGACTTTCCATTATTCCAGTCGAAGTCAAGAGTTCTATGAACACTGCCGGGAAAAGCCTATCGGTATACATCGGGAAATATTCGCCTGAAACAGCCATCATATTTTCCGGGAAAGAACTTTCAGAGACATCAGCAAAAGACACATCTACTAAGATTCTGAATATTCCTCTTCCACTTATCGACTGGTTGCCGAAACTGCTTACCCTTTAATACAGATTGTATGAAAATCATACACTTTTCTGTATGATTTTCATACAATCTGCATTTTGGAGGGTGGAAATGCTTTGTCATCAGGGCGTATTGCCTTATCTTTGCATCATAATTCAAAGATAAAGCCATGAACATTATTCTACACAATCTCAAGGTTGCCGTCAGAAACCTTATGAAGTATAAGCTTCAGACGGCGATCAGCGTGCTGAGCATCGCTGTCGGAATCGTCACGCTATCTTTTACACATTCTCTGTTGTCAAGGATTCAGCTACCATCCATCTATTACCAATCATATTATGACCGGGCATATAAGGTTGCATTCAGGTCGATCAACGGCAATGAGGATACCGACATAAGCAAAGAGCTCATAAAGACCATTAAAAGAGACGGAGGATTAAGGAGTGCAGAAATTATTGCAGTGCCAAATGGGTGGAAAAGCGGCCTACCGGTAGAATTTCATTTATCGGATTCTACAATCCGCAAAGGCACCATCGGGGCAGCCCACATCGATCCTCAATATCCCAATTATTCAGGACTTCGCTCCGCAGTTACCGGAAAAAC
>JAIDTL010000145.1 GCA_029060725.1 Muribaculaceae bacterium
CGTGACACCCTCAACCAGATTCGGGGTGCATTCCAGGATGGGGAACAGAAAGGTCGACAAGAAGGCTTGGCTGAGGGGCGTGCCGAGGGCCGTGCCGAGGGTCGCGCTAAAGAGAGGAAAGACAGCATAAGTTTTATGTTGTCACTGGGTATCGCGGCAGATGTGATTGCGACGAAATATGGAATGACTCCGGAGGAAGTCATCCATATATCAAATGAAGACCACGACTAAATTAGAATCACATAAGAATACACGGGATATAATCACACTTTTTTGGGGTCTTTTGACTCGGGATATGGATGTTTAGGCACAGAACTTTTTTTTGCTCCAACGATGGAGGGAACTGGCAGAAGGAGGCGCAGAAATGTTTTATTTAAGTTGATTTATTTTAGCCGCGGCAAACAACGTAATAGAGCATGCTCCGCATGCGCCCCGGCGCGTCCTATGGTAACCTACAATATGCAAGCTCCTTCCTAATGACCTTGTATTGGATCTTTTAAGATGGTATCACATCGCGGATCGCGTCGCTTCGCTCGCTTTTTTCGCCGATGGCGGCGGATCCCCGCGGATCTTTTTATTTTTTCAGCAGCAGGGGATCCGCATCGGCAAGCGTAGCGATGCCCCGCTCAGATCCGCGAGCGCACGCCCGAAGCCCGGAAATTATAGAGATCCGCGAAAATCCGCCAGCGTCAGCGGCACAGCCGGCGAAGCCCAGGCGATCCACGATGTGACTCCATCAAAAAAGATCCATCTCAAAAGATAGAGTTGGACGCGCGGGGGCGCATGCGGATCATGCTTGATTACGTTGTTTGACGCTGAGGGACGCAGGCCGGAAGACCTACTTTCCATAGGGGGGCTCATGCAGCATGCTTGATTACGTTGGCTGCCTCATTCTTGCAATGCGGAGCGGATGCGGAGCGAGCCTCAGCGTGCTTTGCTGCCGAGTGGAGAATGATCATTCATAACTCATAACTCATAACTCATAATTCATAATTCATAATTCAAATTGCTCTCAGCGAGCCCTTTGCGCCTTTGCGTGAGATATTAGACAGAAGCACATAAGCTCAGAAGGTTTGACTCGGTGGGACGCACTCGGAGAGTGCTAACTACTCTGGGGCTCATGCAGCATGCTTGATTACGTTGGGGATTTTTGGGGATTTTTTTGCGAAAAATTGAGAAAAATTTGGTCAGGTCAAAAAAAAATATTAATTTTGCATTCAGAATAGCGCTTGTGGCGTAATTGGTAGCCGCGCTAGACTTAGGATCTAGTGTCCAACGACGTGGGGGTTCGAGTCCCCCCGGGCGCACAAAAAGAAACGCATGTCCTTGTGGGATATGCGTTTTTTATTATAGATTCTTTAGCTGAGGATGGGGATGATCCGCTTAAGCGCTGCTATGAAGGCGTCGACTTCGTCTTTGGTATTGTAGGCTGCGAAGGAGGCTCTTACTGTGCCAGAAATACCGAGACGTTGCATCAACGGTTGGGCACAATGATGCCCGGTGCGCACCTCTACGCCTAATTTATCAAGCAACATCCCCATGTCATAGTGATGTATATCGCCCACAAGAAACGATATCACCGCACTCTTTTCGGGAGCATTCCCAAATATCCGCATTCCCGGTATCTCGCGCATCTTAGCCTCGGCATATTCCATAAGCTCATGCTCATGCTCCGCAATTTTTTCAATTCCTATCTCACTTATAAAGTCGAGAGCCTTCGGGAAAGCCCCAATTCCTACAAAGTCGGGAGTCCCAGCCTCAAATTTAAACGGAAGCTCGGCAAACGTAGTGCCCTCAAAACTTACATGAGAGATCATCTCTCCCCCACCCTGATAGGGAGGCATGCGCAAAAGATGATCCTTCTTGCCATAAAGCACACCTATTCCGGTAGGACCATACATCTTATGCGATGAGAATACATAAAAGTCACAATCAAGCTCAGCAACATCCACATGCATGTGAGGGACTGCCTGCGCACCATCTACCAATACGGGCACTCCCTTGGAATGAGCATAATCTATCATTTCCTTGACAGGATTGACAGTGCCAAGCACATTAGAGACATGGCAGAAGGAAGCCATGCAAGTATGATCATTGAAGAGCGAACGATATTGGTCGAGAAGCAATTCCCCACGGTCGTTGATATCCACAACCCTTATCTTAAGGTCAGGGCGACGGCTCTGCAGGAGTTGCCACGGGACAATGTTGGCATGATGCTCCATCACGGTAAGGATAATCTCACCATCTTGTGGGAACAACGAGCCAAATGATGAAGCCACAAGGTTGATGGACTCGGTAGTGCCACGCGTAAAAATTATCTCTTCCACTGAAGAAGCCCCTAAATAGTCGCGCACACGCCGCCGGCACTCCTCCTGAAGCTCTGTAGCCTCTTGCGAGAGAGTATGGACACCACGATGGACGTTGGCCTTAGTGTCGCAATAGCCTGACACTATGGCGTCAACCACATTCTGTGGAGTCTCCGACGTAGCCGTATTATCGAGATATATAAGTGGTTTCCCATCTATCTTCCGCGACAGAATCGGAAACCTCTCCCGTATCCCCTTCACATCATAACTCATTATAATCTCAATCGTTTATAATTTATAGTTTGTATTTGGTTTTGCAGATTTCCCAAAGGACGCGCGTGGGCGCATGCGGAGCATGCTTTATTACGTTGTTTGACGCGCGTGGGCGCAGGCCGGAAGGCCTGCTTTCCATGGGGCGCAGGCTGAGCAGGCGCTCTTTTCGCCCGCAAAGCGACGTTCTACCATCAGCTTCAGGCGATCGCGCAGCGGAGGGAGCGATATGCCGTCGATGACGTCAGACATAAACGCCTGCTTCAGCATAAGACGTGCCTGATCTTCTGATATGCCTCGGGTCATCATATAGAAGAGCTGCTTCTCGTCGAGCTGCCCGATTGCTGTGCCGTGGGAGCACTTCACATCGTCGTTGTAAATCTCAAGCTGAGGCTTTGAATGCATTACAGCTTTTTCAGAACCGACAAGATTCCTGTTGGATTGATAAGCCTCTGTCTTGGAAGCCCCCTCTGCCACATAGATCAGTCCGGCAAAGGCCCCCATGGCATCATCGTCGACCACATATTTGAAGAGTTCATCAGTGGTGCAATCCGGAACTTCATGAGCGATTCTGGAGTAGGTGTCGAGACGGCGTCTTTCATCTTCTATTCCCATACCAAGCATCCTGAGCTTTGCATGGCGCCCGGCAAAACGGGCGAAAAATTCATTGCGGGTCGTTCCATTATAAAGGGTCATGGAATCGAGAAGGACTTCCGATCCTTCTTCTTGGCTGAGCCATAGAGAGGAAAGTCTCGAAGTATTTTGAGTGCTTTCTTCAAGGTCGTAGAAATCGAGTCGACTCCCCTTGGCAGCAAACACTTCCACCACCTGCAGAGCACAAAAAGCGACATCTGAAGTCTGCGTATGATCGCAAACAAGAACCTTTGCCTCAGAATCCTCTTCCATTACTATAAGAATGCGCCTGGCAGCCAAAAGAGGGGCAACGTTTTGGAATATATTGACCAACTGGATAGTCGGCTCCACCTTAACGCCCTTCCGCACTCTGATGACTACGCCATCCTGGCATAACAATGTATCCAAAGCCACAATAGGATTGCTGATATCAGCCAACGAACCATAGAACTTCTCTACAAATTCAGGATTGCTACGGGCATACGAAGCCAAAGACACGACATCAACACCCTCAGGAAGCAAATCACGGCAACCGACAGTCTCGGCAAAAGAATCGTTGACAACAAGGAATAGGGATGTGGATAGTTGAGGGACATCACAGCGGAATGTATCCGATGGGTTCACATCGATTTTGACACGCCCGATATTGATGCCATAATCGGGAGAAAGTATCTTCTCAATGTCGGTAAACTTATAGTCTTCATCATTCTGAGATGGGAGTCCCTGCTCTACCAAAGATGAAGCAGCGGCAGCACGAAGCCGATTGAGCGCATCAGGCGACTTGGAAACCAACAAATCACCATGCTCTTGCCATAAAGCAATATATTGATCTAATGCACCCATGACTTATGCCTCCCCTTTTATCGCATCTTTGCCATCAACTTCAGCCTTTATCCAGTCATAGCCTTTCTCTTCGATTTCAAGGGCAAGTTCCGGACCACCGGTATAGACGATGCGACCTTTATAAAGCACGTGGATCACGTCGGGCTTGATATAGTCGAGCAGACGCTGATAGTGAGTGATGACGATAGCTGAATTTTCGGGAGTACGGAGCTTATTGACACCTTCAGCCACGATACGGAGCGCATCTACATCAAGGCCGGAATCAGTCTCGTCAAGGATAGCCAACTTAGGCTCGAGCACAGCCATCTGAAATATCTCATTGCGCTTTTTCTCACCGCCGGAGAAACCTTCGTTGACACTGCGGGAAGCAAGCTTATTGTCGAGCTCCACGATAGCCCTCTTCTCACGCATGAGCTTGAGGAAATCAGTAGCCCCCATCGGAGGCTCTCCGAAATATTTGCGTTTTGCATTGACAGCTGCACGCATGAAATTGACCATCGAAACCCCCGGAATCTCCACAGGATATTGGAAACCGAGGAAGAGCCCTTCATGACTCCTCACGTCAGGGGTCATCTCGAGCAGGGATTTTCCTCTGAATGTCACTTCTCCGGAAGTCACAGTATAAGCGGGATTGCCTGCCAGCACCATCGAAAGAGTAGACTTTCCGGACCCGTTGGGACCCATGATGGCATGCACTTCGCCGGGATTAACTTCAAGATTCACACCGCGGAGAATCTCCTTTCCATCTATTTCTGCATGAAGGTCTTTTACTGATAGCATATCTGTATATTATATTTTAATGCATAATTCAAAATGCATAATTCCTAATTTTAACACTCAACCCTAAACACTTAATACTTAATGTTTAATGTTTTATACTTAATTCTTCATTTATAATCAGCTGATGCTTTTGGCTTCCCAAAGCTGCACTTTGAGGATGTATTCATCAGCCGACATGGTGCCTAAAAGCTCGGGCGCAAGGCGGATGACACAATCCACGAGATTGCCGTCGTCGTGGCGCGCGCAATGCATCAATGGCGAGTCTGATGGCCTGCACAGTGCAAGATCGAAAAGTATGGATAGAAACATCAGGTATTTCAGAAGACAAAACGCTGAGCCAGCTATAGAGTTCACAATCCCTACGGGAAACATCCCCAATATGAAATTCAAAATTCCGGTAAACATCGAAAAGAGAAACATACTGAGTCCCCATATAGTGCCATATCCTAATATCTCGACAAAAAAAGTCTTGGCTACGGGTTCGAAGACCTTAGGAAACCAGCCGGCAAGCCATGCCGCAAAATCCGGACCCAATGCACGAGCTCCGACAATGCCAAATACAAATCCCAACACGCCCGACACTTGACGCATCAAGCCTGCATGAAAACCTCGGAACAACCCGACGAGAGCCACTGCCAAAACTAATATGTGATATATTGCTTCTCCCATAGATAGACATTTCAGATTGCAAAATTAATAATTTTTTTGGAATTTATTGTTTTTTTATATTCCTACATTTGGTAAGATGACCAAATCTTATTAATTTTGTAGAAGAATGAAGATACTAGCCGACATCAACACCCGCAAAAGCGACATCATGATATTCCTCTGCTTTCTTTTGGCAGCGGCTCTATTAGCGTGGGCGGCTTACGCGGCGTGGGTCAATTTTCGCACGACTCCGCCATACGTGGACCGCGAAAGATATCCTGTAGCGGGTTTTGACATTTCTTCTCACAATGGCGACATCAACTTCAAGGCAGCAGCCAAGGATGGCATGGAATTTGTATGGATAAAAGCCACGGAAGGAGTAACTTTCCGCGACAAGAATTTCTCCAAAAACTATGAAAAAGCCGGCAAAGCCGGATTGAAGAGGGGGGCTTACCACTTCTTCAGGTTTGACAGGGACGGAGTGGAGCAAGCTATCAACCTTCTTGAGACTGTAGGAGACCGAAATCTTGAACTTGGAGTAGCCATCGACATCGAGACTTCAGGCAATCCGGAAGGCATCAGCCCCGACCTCATCAAAGAACGAATCGCATCGATGGCTGACTATCTCAATTTGAGAGGTATCGCTCCTACTCTATATTGCAACAAGACGGATTATTACGATTATATGGCAGATTCCTTCCCCGGCAATTCGCTGTGGATATGTGCATTTACCCAAGATCCTATAGCCGCTCCATGGACATTCTGGCAATATCACCACAGCGGCTCAGTGAAAGGAGTGAAAGGGAAAGTAGACCTCAATGTATATGGAGGTTCGCGCGAGGAATGGGCAGACTTCATTTCCAAGCAACAATATAAAGGGAATAAATACGTTAATTAAACGTGAAACAATACAAACCGACATATAAAACAAGACAGTCTGTCAAGATTGCCATTGCCTTGGCATTCTCCATTATGACAGCTATAGGCATGCGTGCTGCCGATCCGGGCAAGTATGCATCTTCATCCGTGCTCTCTTCAGGGAAATGGGTAAAAATAGACATCTCTGACTCCGGACTACATACCTTGACCAAGCAGAATCTTAAGAATTTCGGGTTTAACGACCCGAACTCAGTCTACATCTATGGCTATGGAGGGAGAATGATATCAGAAACCCTCTCGACAGATCTGCCTGACGATCTGCCGCCTGTGCCCATAGTGCGCGTAAGCGACGGCTCCATCACTTTCTATGCCACCGGCCATATTGGACCCAAAGCCTCTACTTCAGGCCAGATGAAATATGACCACACCATAAACCCTTACGGTGACACATCGTATTATTTCATCAGCGATGTCAAGCCATCGACCGAAACTGAAGTCGTAGACCTTTCAGACTCGGAGGGCTTGCCGATAGCTGACACGTTTACCTGCCAGCTTGTGCATGAACGCGACCTGCTTCAGTGTGCCAATTCCGGACGCGATTATCTCGGAGAAGACTTCAGGTCGACAAAATCTCAGACTTTCAATTTCGATCTTCCCGACAACACCACAGGGGATGCAAAAATCAGAGTCCGCTTCGGGGCTAACACTACGGGAGCACCAAGCAGCTTTATCGTGAGTGCAAACGGACAACGACTGAATGCGACAAACTACGACCAGATAGCCAATGTGACTTCAAGCGAGCAATTTTATAAGATCGCCACTACGGTAAAAGATGCCAAAGGGGTGGGCAATTCACTCAACGTAGGAATTGAATATTCACAGGGAGGAGTAGTCAACACAGCCAGACTCGACTGGATCGAAGTGGAGTATGAAAGGGCTCTGTCGCTTAAGGATTCCAGACTCTATTTTACCGTGAACCCCTCTTCCGCAACAGCCTACACCATTTCAGGAGTATCGGAGCAGACAATGATATGGGATGTCACCAAGCCATGGGATGTCAGAGAAGTAAAAGGGCACTATGATTCTTCCGCCAAGACTCTGACTATCGGGGTCAAAGAAAAAGGATTGAGAGAATTCATGGCTTTCGAACCTTCTGCCAAAGGGGCATCAATCCCGGGAAGATTTGCTGTTGCCAACCAAGACATTCACGGCATGCCAACTCCCGATATGGTGATCATCACTCCGGATGAGTTTGCGGCTGCCTCTGAAAGGATAGCCAATCTTCACCGCACCCACGACGAGATGACAGTGTATGTGCTTTCGCCTGAAAAAATCTTCAATGAGTTTTCAAGCGGAAATCCGGATGTGTCTGCATTCAGGAAACTGCTTAAGATGTGGTATGACCGAAGCCAAAACGACCCCTCCGGGAGAAAATTCGGCTACTGCCTTCTTATGGGGAGACCTACCTACGACCAGAAAGGGAAAAATCCGGAGACCCTCAGAGACAAGTATCCCCGCACTTTGATATGGCAGTCGGCAAACGGACTAACGGAAACCACCTCTTACTGCACGGATGATTTCATTGCCATGCTGGAAGACGAGACTTCCCCAAGAGCCATGCAACTCAGGAAGCAACTCATTGGAGTGGGCCGATATCCCGTCAAATCTGCATACGAAGCGGACATCGTGGCGTCAAAACTCGAATCATACGTCGACAATCCTAAATATGGAGCATGGCGCAACAATGTCATGCTAATCGCCGACGACGGAGACTCGGCACAGCATCTGCTACAGGCACAAAAGGCTATCAAGAACATGATTTCAAACAGTGTCGGAACGCACTATGCATACGACAGAGTGTATCTTGACGCATTTGAAAGGAAACAGACCGGCACGGGTCTTACTTTTCCCGACGCCAAGGAACGAATGCTCATGAAGTGGCAAAAAGAAGGGGTTTCCATTATATCCTACATTGGGCATGCCAACCCGAAGGAATGGGGACACGAAAAACTTTTGACCTGGCATGACATCAACAACATGTCGAACCAATATCTTCCGGTGCTATATGCCGCTACATGCAGCTATGGCAAATGGGATGCAGAGGAGATCAGCGGCGCTGAAATCATGCTTTCCAATCCGGCTGGAGGGGCAATAGCGATCATCACCCCAAGCCGGACTGTATATATCAGCATGAATGAGGCAATCACCAACTCGGTGTCAAGGGAAATGCTGCGCAAAGACAGCGAGGGGAAGGGTCAACGAATCGGCGACGTTCTAAGACTCGGGAAAAACAACAGTGCAACTCCTGACGAAAACATGCTGCGCTATCACCTTTTCGGCGACCCGGCACTCAGAATGGCGGTGCCCTACCACACAGTGGCGATAGATTATATCGACAACAAGCCTTTGGCTACCGACTTAGCTGATGCTCCGGTGATAATGGCTCGCCAGACAGTAAAGATCTCGGGGAGGATCACTGACAACGAAGGCAATATAGCAAACTTCAACGGACCGATACAATACACCCTTTACGATGCTGAAAAGAGCGTAGAGACCCATGGATGGGGAGATAAAGGGAAAGTGGAGGTGTATCAAGACAGATCGAGCAAAATCGCTACAGGAAGCACAATGGTGAAAGATGGCGAATGGGAGTTGACCGTACTGATGCCTTCAGAGATTGCCAACAATTACTCTCCCGCCTTCATCACAATGTATGCCTACGACCCTGATATGAAATCGGAAGCTAACGGGTCGACAGATATGCTCTACGTATACGGATATGACACTGCCTCAACGGATGACTTTGAAGGGCCTTCAATAGAGAGTTTTGCCGTAACTTCTAACGGAAATACCGGAGCAACGGTACATTCCAACCCTGTGGCAATGGCAGTCTTCAGCGATGAAAGCGGCATAAACATTTCAGATGCCGCAATCGGACATAAGATGACTCTTATGCTTGATTCAAAGAGTGTATTCGATGATGTATGCAACTATTTTTCTCCCGATCCTCTCGATGAGACCAAGGGGAGCATCGCATATCCTCTGAGTAATCTTGAACCGGGCGATCATCAACTGACACTGACAGTATGGGACAATGCCGGCAATTCAAGCAGCGAGGCTATCAAATTCAAGGTAGATCTTAACATGCGTCCGGCTGTAGCGGAAATAAAGACTTTCTACAGCAGGGAACGCGACCAACTTGATATGACCATAACGACCGACCGTGCTCTATGCACCCTGCAATGCCGTCTGGAATGCTTTGACCTTTCCGGCAATTTGCTCTGGAGCACCGACCGAAAGGCTTATTCTAACAGCAACAGCTCGTTGTCATACTCTTGGGATCTCAATGACATCAATGGCAGCCGACTTCCACGTGGAATCTACAGTCTGCGCACTACGGTGACTTCAGAAGATGGCATGTCAACTTCTCTCAGCAAAAAAATAGCAATACCGGCAAAATGACAATATACGCAATAGTCAATAATCTTCTCTCTCCTGAGCTTCAGTCAAAGGATTCGACCCCCATTTGGACTTTGATATCCCAAACGGGTATCCTGCATGGTGGCAATCCCTATTTTGTGCCTGATTTTGCATCGCACTTCGAGGCAAGATTGGCTTTGGCAGTAAGAATCGGACGATTAGGAAAAGGGATTGCTCCTCGGTTTGCCTATAGATATACGGAGGCTGTGGCTCCTGCAGTGGTATTTGTAGCTGCCGACAAGTTGAAGTCGCTCCAAGCGTCAGGATGCCCATGGACGGAAGCTATAAGCTACGACAGATGCTTGGCTATCGGCAAATTCGAGGCATCTGCCTTGGAGGAAATGAAGCAATCTGAAGTAAAGCTTCATTTTGATTCTGACAGCGACCCCAGGGATGCAATCTGGGACAAAGAATCCATGCGCTCCGGAATAGAAGAGACTATTGCAGCCATCAGCCGCGACAACACTCTCAAGACCGGCGACATCATTCTATTCGGCTTATCGGATGAAGGACCGGAAGTGAGTCCTGATGCAAGAGTCCACCTTCGTCTCAATGGCAATGATTCACTGTCGTTCAACATTAGATAATTGTAATAAAACGTAGCGTCTTTACGTTATTTGATTATGACAACTTCAAGAACACTATGCACGATAGCGGCTGCCGCACTTGCGTCTTACGCGTCGGCAAGCGACAACGACATAAAAGACAATGAGTTCAATCCGGTGCAGACCGGCGTTACAACTCTAAGTATCACTCCGGACGCACGTGGCAGCGCTATGGGTAACCTCGGTGCGGCTACGGATGCCGACATTAATGCCCAATTCTGGAATCCATCAAAATATGCTTTCGCATATTCTGCCGGTGGAGTAGGCATCAGCTATACCCCATGGCTCCGCAAGATTGTCAATGATATTTTCTTGGCAGATGTAAGTGGCTACCTCAAATTAGGAAGTGCCGACAATCAGGCTATCAGTGCTTCACTTCGCTATTTCTCTCTTGGAGAAGTGATAGTGGATGAAGGGGGAGCCAACACCATCAACCCATACGAATTTGCTTTGGATTTCGGTTATTCCCGCAAACTCAGTGAGAAATTTGGCATGGGAGTTGTGTTGCGCTACATCCTTTCAGACCTTTCATACGAAGATTCTTATTCCGGCGATACGAATACCGCAGGGTCTGCCTTTGCCGTTGACTTAAGCGGCTATTACACCACTTTCCCTATGATAGGGCGCAGCGAATGCCAGTGGAGCTGGGGATTCAACATAAGCAATATCGGTTCGAAGGTGAGCTACGACCATGGCACAAACTACTATTATCTGCCGACCAATCTTAGAATCGGCACAAACTTCACGTTTCCTCTTGCCGACTTCAACCTCCTTTCAATAGGAGTAGATCTCAATAAGCTTTTAGTGCCCACCAAGCCTCGTGAAAGCGATTACATCAACTCAGGAGGCGCATATTATGATCCCAACAAGGATGAAGCACAGAATGCGGCTGCTTACGATGATGCCCTTCAGAAATGGGAGACAATGTCGCCTATCACAGGTATTTTCAAAAGCTTCTCTGATGCTCCGGGCGGATTCTCTGAAGAGTTGAAGGAAATCAATGTCTCTATAGGCGGCGAGTATTCCTACAATGATCAGTTCTTCGTCCGCATGGGCTATAATTATGAAAATGCTATGAAAGGTGGACGAAGCTATTTCGGCTTCGGAGCAGGATTCTCTCTCAACGTAGTACGTCTTGATGCATCCTATATGCTTGCTACAGCACAGAGCTCCCCTCTCGACCAGACTATGCGCTTTACGCTTAGCTTCGACATGGACGGAATCCGCGACTTGCTGGGCAAACGACGGAGATAATTTTGAATTGAGAATAATTGAGAATTGAGAATTGGGAATATATCATGATTAATCATGATGCAACATGATGCAACATGATATATCATGATAATTTTTATCTTTAATCTTTAATCTTTAATCTATATGTTTCGGATTGGTCAAGGATATGATGTACATAAACTCGTAGAAGACCGCGACTTGTGGATATGCGGCATTAAGGTGCCTCATACCCATGGACTGCTTGGGCATAGCGATGCCGATGTGGCTATTCACGCTCTTTGCGATGCGATATTGGGAGCATTGGCTCTTGGCGACATAGGCAAGCATTTCCCCGATTCCGATCCTAAATACAAAGGCATTGACAGTAAGGTTCTTCTGAGTCACGTGATGGACCTCATACGCAAACAAGGCTATTCTCTCTGCAACTGCGACATCACAATCTGCGCGGAAGCTCCTAAATTCCGGCCACATATCGACGAAATGCGACAGACGCTTGCCAATGTAATGGATGTCGACGTAGACTGCATATCAGTAAAAGCCACCACTACGGAAAAACTCGGCTTCACCGGACGACGCGAAGGCATTGCCGCCATGGCAGTGGCACTTCTTTCTAACGATTAACTATCAACGATTAACTATTAACTACCACCTACCAACGTGTAGGGCTTATTATGAATCTCAACGAAAAGCAACTTCAGGCTATGGAAGCCACAGAAGGACGCGTACGCGTGGTGGCCGGAGCTGGTTCCGGCAAGACTCGTGTGCTCGCCCATCGTTTTGCTTTTCTTGTCAATGAGCTTGGCATTTCTCCCGGCAATGTGCTCTGCCTGACATTTACCAACAAGGCTGCGCAAGAGATGAAACATCGAATAGCCGGCATGGTAGACCGAGGAAATGTCAACGACCTTATTTGCACTATCCATAGTTTCTGCGTAAAACTATTAAGACGAGAAATTTACAAATTAGGTTACCCAAAAAACTTCACTATAATCGACGAGACTGATGCCAAAGACCTTGCAAAAGAAGCAATGCAGGAATTTGGCATTGACCGTAAGAAGAACACTGCAGAACGATTGCTGAAAGATGTGGCTGCACTGAAAGGATATGATCCTGACGGATACATTGCAAAATATCTTATGCCGGGCGCTCCAATCGGTGCTCCTGACGTGAAGGTAAGATATATCCAACTTCAGCGCAAACAGTTTGCCCTCGACTATGATGACATCATTTATATGGCAACTTATATTCTCACCCACTTCCCTGACGCAAGGAAATACTGGTGTGAGAAACTGAACTACATAATGGTGGATGAGGTGCAAGATTGCAGTGGCGACGATTGGAAACTCATTGAGATATTGGCTTCGCATCATGGCAATCTGTTTGTAGTAGGCGACCCGGATCAGGCTATCTATGAATGGCGTGGCGCATCGCCTAAGACCTTTGTCAATTTCAGGGCTGACACTGATATTATTCTCGACATCAACTATCGTAGCACCCCGGATATTCTTGCTGTAGCCAACAGCATAATCTCCAACAATAAGAATCGAATACGTAAGGAATTGACGGCAGTGCGCCTTAACGAAAGGCTCCCTATATGGAATCACTGCAAGAGTGAAAGTGAAGAGGCTGAATGGATAGCAACGACTATTGAGAACAATGCCCTTGAGGGGAACCGGTTTATCGACAATGCAGTCCTTTACCGCAGCTCTTTCTTATCCAGGCGAATCGAGCAGGCACTGCTTAAAAGGAAGATTCCTTACACGGTGTGGGGCGGAGTAAGATTTTTTGAGCGTAAAGAAATAAAGGATATAATCAGCTATCTGCGCTTGACAGCCAATGAAAACGACGATATGGCATTTACGCGTATTGTCAATGTGCCGGCACGCAAGTTTGGCAGCGTCACGCTTGGCAAACTAAAGCAAATAGCCGAATCGGAAGGGGATTACCTCTACCCTACTCTCCGGAGGCATATTGCAGAACCGGCTTTCGGAAAGAAACCCATACGGGAATTCATTGAGATTATAGAGAATGCACGCTCCATAGCGGAAGGATTGAAGATATCAGATCTTACTGAAAGGATAATGCAGACGAGTGGTCTCGACACGATGTATCGTACGGATGAGGAGGAAGAACGCCTGGAGAATATTGCAGAACTCATCAATTCTATGATTGAATTTGAGGCTACACGGTTTGAAGATGGCGAATCTGATCTTTACCACTATTTAGGAGAGATCGCCCTCTACACCAACACTGATCATCAGGAAGACAAGGATAAAGTAAGGCTTATGACAATCCATCAGGCTAAAGGACTGGAGTATCCTTACGTCTTCATCATGGGATTGACTGAAGGAGTGTTCCCAAACCACCGTTCCATCCGCGAACGCCGCATTGACGGAGAAGAGGAAGAACGGCGCCTTATGTATGTGGCAGTGACCCGAGCCAAAGACATGCTTTATCTTTCCGATTCTGAGGGTTACCTGAATGAAAGCGGAGCGTTGAAATATCCTTCCCGTTTTATTTCGGAGATAGCTGAGGGGCTGATTAATATAGAAGGGAATCCTGACAAGACACTTCTCGAAGGAACTAAAAACATGGTACGCAGCCTTGATGAAGAGTTAGGTGGAGGCGACAACGAAGTTTGGAAAGCAGGGACAAAAGTATCCCACCGGGTATTCGGGGAAGGGACCATCGAAAGCTACGACCCGGCATCAAAATCTTACAAAGTGCGCTTTGGCGAGAAAGTGAGACAGCTAATTCCGGGAGTGCTGAAGCTAACGATTAACGATTAACGATAATGAAAAAAGCCTGCTTTCGCAGGCTTTTTTGTTTTCAATAATTAAAAGGCTTAGGCAAGAAGAGACTCTACATATTGATAGTCGGGTTCATTTGTCTGTTCTTCTACCATCTTGCTTCCTAATACCTTGCCATCTTTGTCAATGACTACTACTGAACGTGCCATCAAGCCGCGAAGCGGACCTTCTGCAAACTCAACGCCGTATGTCTTGCCAAAGTCAGAGCGGAATGTGCTGCCTGTCACTACATTCTTTATGCCGTTGGCTGCGCAAAAACGCTGTGCGGCAAATGGAAGGTCAGCCGATACGCAAACCACTACTGTCTCAGGAAGATTTGACACTTCCACGTTGAATTTCCTTACTGATGCGGCACAAACGTCCGTGTCAATGCTCGGGAAGATATTAAGAACTACACGCTTTCCTTTCAATGATTCCAAATTGAAATCAGAAAGATCTTGCGCTGCCAAACTAAAATCGGGAGCCACTGCTCCAGCGACTGGAAGCTCCCCTACTGTCTTCACCGGAGCTCCCTGAAATTTTACTGTTGCCATATACTTTACTAACACATCGGCACTACATTGGTTTACAAAATCACAATCCTAACCACTTAAAAATTCTTAATTCAAAAAATTCTCAATTCTCAATTCTCAATTTTCAATAATTTTTACTAATTTTGTATTTCATTACAAATAGAAGTTGTTTCGACTTATTTTTTTATTAAGATTTCGTCAGCTTTGCGAGCAGATTTCGCTTCATGAAGAAGGA
>JAIDTL010000146.1:0-17239 GCA_029060725.1 Muribaculaceae bacterium
TTGGTCATGATTACAGTTATTTTTCACAAAGATATGTCAAAAATCTTTATCATGCAAATCAAAAATGTATTTTCTTAGAAAATTACGTCAACGACCTATCCTCCAGAATCCAGATCCGCTCGCAACGGCAAAACTATGAACTATGAATTATGAATTATTAATTCAAAACATGCCGGCCTTTAATTCCATATTACTTTTGCCAATCAGAGTATAACTCCACCGCGTCAATCAGAGTAGCGAGCACTCTCCGAGTGCGTCAAGCCAAGTCAAACCAACGTAAGTAAGCATGCTCCGCATGCGCCATCGCGCGTCAGACTCTATCTTTTGAGATGGATCTTTTTTGATGGAGTCACGTCGCTTTATCTTTGCGGTGTGATCATCATCTTAAAAGATCCATATACAAGGTCTTTTGGAAGTGGGATCTTGCGCATTGCAGGTTACCATTGGACGCGCGTGGGCGCATGCGGAGCATGCTTTATTACGTTTTTGACTCGGTGGGGAATCGTGTTAGGGATGCATAAAGGATTCTTAGGCGCAGAACTTTTTTCTTGCATTGGCTATTGAAAGGAACTGGCAGAGGGGCGCAGAAGTTTTTATTTTTGGGGCCTACGGTCGGCTGATAGAGTAGTTAGCACGCTCCGCGTGCGTCATGGTTTGTCTGATAGAAAATATTTGTCGCGCCATGACGCACTCGGAGAGTGCTAACTACTTTGTTTGACGTTGGGGATCTGGATTGGATGGTTAGGCGCAAAACTATCTTGTTGCGCTGGCTATTGAAGGGAACTGGCAGAATTGGCGCAGAAGTTCGCTCGCTTGCGCTGCGCATTGCAGGTTACCATTGGACGCGCGGGGGCGCATGCGGAGCATGCTCTATTACGTTTTTGCCGCTGGGGGCGCATGCCGTAAGGCCTACTTTCCATAGGGCGCATGCGGAGCATGCTTTATTACGTTGCTTGACGCGGGGGACGAAAAAAAAACGGATGCATATCGCTATGCATCCGGTTTTTTTATAAAAGCACTGCCCACCCTGCTATCTGAGGCCCTGGAATCGCCTGCTGGAGTAAGGCGGACAGTGTCATGAGTCAATGATAGAATCTTAAGTAGGAATGCATAATTCATAATGCATAATTGTTAGACTCTGAAATTCAGATGATAAAACATTTATGATATTATACTTTTAATTTGTCAAACTACTTAATAATTAATCATTAATAATTCATAATTAATAATTCATAATTAATAATTAACCACTGCCTTCACTACCGTGTCGGCGCTGCGGAGGATGTAGATTGCAGGTTTCAGCTGTTTCAGTTCCTCGCGTGAGCAACCTTTCTTCAGTATGACGCCATTCATGTCGTATACGTCAACAAGTGTGTTCGGATCAGCAAAGATGGCTTCCACACCTGAAAGTCCTGTTACAACGCACTCTGCCTTGAGGTCGGAACCGTCTACGGTCGATACGGTTATCACGCAAGATCCTTCCTTCAGCACCTTCACGTTGCCTTCGGCATCTACAGTAGCGATTGAAGTGTCGCTTGACTCGAATGTCACGGTCTTGTCGGTGGCATTCTCCGGAAGCACTGTAGCCTTGATGGTGAATTCGCCTCCCTCTACGCCGCTCCAGATTGTCGGATCGATGGTCAGTGACTCGGCAAGGATTTTATCATCCATACCTGAGTATCCTCTGAATTTCACCGTGATCGTATAAATATCAGCTCTCTTATGAGAACCATTGGTTCTACAGTCTAATAATATGCGGTTTAAAGGTTCTTCAAGCGTAAAGGATATTTGTGTATTGTCACCACAGGGGTTCCCATTTATGACAAGGGCATCCAACTGATTGCCAGTCATCTCAATGCATAAGATTTCCGTAGACTCTTCCTGCGCTGATATGGTGATTTGACCGCCATTATAGACGCGAAGTTGAGCACAGTCTGTCGAATAATTATACCATAAACGAGGTGTGGTATTTCCTCCGGCTGCAATAAGTGATATACCATTGTTTGTAAAGGTGATTCCACCAACTTCGCACACTGGATCATTGGAGGTATTTACATTTTGTTCAGGAGTCAGGCTTAAAGGGTTCTTAAAATCATATGTGACAGTATACTCTTGTGCTACACTCATAGAAACGTATATATATGCGGTAGCATTGATACCTGATCCATCAGCTGCTGTGGCAGTAATAATTGCCTCTCCTGCACCCACGGCTGTAATTGTGCCGGAAGAGGAAACCGTTGCCACATTAATGTCGCTTGAACTCCATATTATGTTCTTGTTTGTTGCATCCTCCGGAATCACCATTGCCGTCAGAGTGACTTTCCTACCTTCTGAAAGTGATAGATCGGTATCGCTTAGAATTATATCTTCTACGAGGATTGGAATTATTTTCACATTACAGAAAGCCTTCACGTTTCCACAACTTGCTTCAATTACAACCTCACCGGCAGCTATTGCCAACACAGACCCATCGGAATCCACAGTGGCAATATTATCGTTGCTAGAAGACCACGTGACAGTTGTGTCGGCTGAACCATAGGATTCAACCGTTGCATTCAGTGTGGCAGATTGCCCGACAATAAGTTCTAGGCTGGTTTCGTTTAAGGTAATATTCGTTACTCCGGAAGTGCCTAAATTTATTCTGACTGGAATTTCGACCATGGGTCCCTCAGCATATAGTGATTCGCCTATGATTGTGCAGGATCCTGTCTCTATCTCCGGGTTTATCGTTACTGTGGTACCATTGGAGGTGGTGACTATTGCAACATCAGAATCGGTAGAGTGCCAGAAAATATACGGGAGAGTAACGTTCTCTGGTAATAGAGTGACATTCAATCCATATTTTTCTCCCGGTTTGCCATTGATCATCTGGAATCCCCAATTGTCAATACTTGTGGGAGTTACCATATCTGCCTGATCAAATCGGTTCCAGAATGCTGTGTTGGCATATGCATTCCTGGCAGTCTCTCCTTGAAGCCATAGCTTACCTGAATAATCGTGGAATGTTTCTTCTGATATTACCGGTGGATTCTGTGCGGTAATATAGATATTGGAAATCGGTGTATTGTTATAAAATGCAGAATTTCCAATTGCTTTCACCCCGCTGCCTATGGCGATTGTCTCAAGTGAACAACCGTAGAATGCCCTTTCTCCTATTTCAGTTACTGTGTTTGGCAATATGACTGAAGACAGCGGACAGTTTATAAAAGCTTCTCTTCCAATATTTGTCACATTGCTGCCAAACAATACCATCGACAGATTTTTACATTCGGCAAAAGCAGCCTCTCCTATTGATGTTGCGGTATTAGGGATAATTACAGAAGTAATATTCTGGCACTGATTGAATGCATAATCAGGAATTCTTATGATGTTGTCTCCGATAATCAGACTCGTTAAAGTGCTGGGAAAAGCTGGCTCAGAAATTGACCCGCATGTCACGCATTTCCTTGCATTGAAGATCAATGTCTTTAATTCTGTACTTTTAAAAGCTCCATTGCCGATATATGTAACACGGTCAGGAATTACAACATGTTCCACTGTACAATTATAAAATGCAAATTCAGGAATTTTAGACACCTTATCACCAATTATCAATGTACTAACACTTTCCGGGAAAGTTGGTATATCGGGTGATCCGCAAACCTCGCAATTCTCTGCGTTAAAGACTACAGTGGTCAGATTCTCGCAACCTATGAATGCCTGATAACCAATTGATGTTACAGAATTCGGAATGGTTATAGATGAAATTCCCCGGCATCCGGAGAAAGCCATTGCCCCTACCTCGCTTACAGAGGCAGGCATATCTATAGACAATAGGTTACCGCAATCCCTAAAAGCCAAGTTGCCAATTTTTTTCAGAAAGTCAGGCATTCCCAGATATGTCAGACCGCAACATCCGGAAAAGGCACCATCACTGATCTCTGTTACTGAGTTTGGAATGACAACTGATGTTAGACTGCTGCAGTCATAGAAAGCTTCCGTTCCAATGGTATTAACTGAGTTTGGAATCTCGACTGAAATAAGTCCTTGAAAATTCTTAAAGGCATGTGCAGGAATTACTGTGACGTTAGATCCAATAGAAAGGTTGGTAATTGTATTTGGGAATGCCGGAAGACTTCCTGATCCGCAAGTTATACATTCCGTAGCATTGAAAGCTAAGTCTGTGAGATCTATGCAATATCCGAATGCTGCCTCTCCGATTGATTTAACAGAAGATGGGATTTCTAAAGTTTTCAGCTTACAGTACTGAAATGCCATATCTCCAATTTCTATTACTGAATTGGGTAAATGAACGGATTCCAGATTTGCATTCATGAAAGCAATATACGGAATTGTGCGGACGTTGTCTCCTATGACGAGATTACTTACAGAGTCTGGAAAAGCCGGATTTAACTTACCGCACGATTGACAGTCTTCTGCATTGAAAATCACAGTTGTAAGGTTTTCACAGTGCCCGAACGCTTCATCCTCTATAAATAACACTGAATGAGGTATTTCTATTGATGTGAAATCGCATCCGTAAAAAGCATATTCCCCGATACTTTTAAGTGAATCCGGAAAATCTATCGATGTCAGGTTACAGGCGTAGAATGCATTATTCCCGATTATTTCAAGGTTTTCTGATAAGTTTATGAAAAGGTCACCGCACCACTCGAATGCGCCATCTCCGATTAAACTTACAGAGTTAGGAAGATCTACTGCAGCAAGTTTATTGCATTTTGCAAATGAATAGCCGGGTATGCGCTCCACCTTATCTCCAATCCTTAGCGTTTCCAAAGAGCTTGGAAAAAGGGGCTTTTCCCTTGTTCCGTCAGACTCACAGTTCACTGCGTTGAAGATAAGGGTTTTAAGAGGACATGCATCAAAAACATCCCGGCCAATTTCTTTCACGGACTCACTAATCTCCACTCGTTCTAGGACATAGTTTCCATAGAAAGCCCACTGTCCTATTTTGGTTACAGTGTTAGGTATCACTACGGATTTAATTTCATTTGTAAATGACCAGCTTTCACGAAGCGCGCTTTCTTCAATTTGAGTGACAGTATAACCGGTTTGTCCCAACATAGCGACTTCAGGAATAACGAGATCGTCCGAAAAACTTTTATATCCGGTTACCCAGCATTCACGGTTCTCATTATCCACAATGGTATATTGAAGATTTGAACCCTCATATTCATAATAAAAGGAAGTTCTGTCAGAATAGAGCTTAAGCGGCATACTCATTGCAAGAATCGCCAGAAGCATTAATAGTCGTTGTTTCATACTGATTACTTGATATTGATGTTTGATTTTATATATCGGAGCTGCATTAACGGCACCTGGGTTTTAATTGATAATATTTATAAATTATTTTACAACTGCCTTCACAACAGTATTTCCGCTCCGCAGGATATAGACTGCCGGCTTCAGCCGTTTCAGATCCTCGTGCGAACAATGATGTTTAAGCAAGACGCCGTTCATGTCATAGACATCTACACATGCTTCTGGAACAGCCAAGATCGACTCTACACCTGAAAGTCCTGTTATAACGCACTCTGCCGATAGATTGGATCCATCAACGGTAGATACCGTAATAATACAAGCCCCTTCCTTCAGCACCTTTACGTTGCCATTGGCATCCACAGTAGCTACAGTAGTGTCGCTAGAAACGAATGTCACGTTCTTATCATCTGTATTGTCAGGAAGCACGGTGGCAACAATCGTGAACTCGCCGCCCTCTTCACCGCTCCATACCGTCGGATTGATACTCAGAAATTCTGCAAGAGTCGGGAGAACCGTAACTTCAAGTGAAGTCATCAGATTTGATCCATCTAATGTTTTTGCAGAAATCTTTGCGACTCCTGGCTTACGAGCTAAGACTCTTCCGTCAATTCCGACAGAAACTATATTCGGGGCATCAGAGCTCCATTCAAGAAGCTTATTTGTAGTATTTTCCGGTAATATGATCGCTTGAACATGATATTCGTCACCAACCTTCAATATGATTTCATCTTTATCAAAATGGAGTTCCTGAGCCTTGATGTCTTCGAAAGATCCTGATTCTCTTTGGCAATTCACGTTAATATACGAGATATCAGCTCTCTTGTGTGATCCATGAGTCATACAATTTATAGTAAGACTGTTTGTCGTCGTAGTAAGAACATATTTAATTTCGGATTGATTGCTGAAGATTTCTCCATTAATAGTAAGAGCATCTAATTGCTGCCCAACTATTTCTATGCTGGATATTTCGGCTAATCCATTTTCTGTTGATACAGTGATTTGTCCTCCATTATAGACTCGCAGTTGCACACCTTTTGAAGAATTAGACCATAGGCGAGGAGTGGTATTCCCTCCTGAAGCAACAAGTGAAATATTATTGGCAGTGAATATTACACCATCCACTTCACATACCGGGTCATTGGTCGGTTCAACTTGTTGAGCTGGGGTCAACCCTATCGGTTCTCCAAAATTATATGTCACCGTAAATTCTTGGGGAACGTTTGATGATACTCTGACAAACATCGATGCAGTTATTCCGGACCCATCTGAAGCTGAAGCGGTTATGATTGTATATCCTACTCCTACTGCTGTTATGATTCCTTTGGATGATACTGTTGCTACACTCTCATTGCTTGAACTCCACAAGATTGTCTTGTCAGTGGCATCTTCAGGAAGTACCGTAGCTTTCAAAGTTAATTGGTCGCCTTCTCTACCTTCCCATTCCGTAGCTGAAAGAGTTATTGATGTTACGGGAATAAATTTTGCTGTCACGGTCACGTTGCACTCAGATTTGACTCCTGATCCGTCGGTTGAAGAAACCGTGATTACTGCTGTACCGCATCCGACAGCGGTCACTTTTCCGTCTGAAGATACGGTTGCAACGCTCTCTTCGCTGGATGTCCACTTTACAGACTTGTCAGTGGCGTTCTCAGGAGTGATGGTTGCTGTGATGGTTGCGGTCTCGCCTTCAGTCAGGTTAATGTTTGTATTGCTGAGAGTGATTCCTGTCACTTCAATTATCTTGGCAGCGACTGTAACCTTACAAGTAGCGGTCTTTCCATTTGAGGAAGCAACTGTAATAGTAGCAGTGCCAGCCTTGACTGCAGTAACGACGCCATCAGCAGATACAGTAGCAACGGCTTCATCAGATGAAGTCCAGGTCACTGACTTGTCGGTTGCATTCTCAGGAGCGATGGTAGCTGTAAGAGATTCTGTGTCGCCCTCTGTCATGCTCAGTTCAGTCTTGCTGAGTGTGATGCCGGTCACTTCAATTATCTTTGCAGCTACTGTCACCTTACAAGTAGCGGTCTTGCCATTTGAGGAAGCAACTGTAATAGTAGCAGTGCCAGCCTTGACTGCAGTAACGACGCCATCAGCAGATACAGTAGCAACGGCTTCATCAGATGAAGTCCAGGTCACTGACTTGTCGGTTGCATTCTCAGGAGCGATGGTAGCTGTAAGTGTAGTAGTATCGCCCTCTGTCATGCTCAGTTCAGTTATGCTGAGTGTGATGCCTGTCACTTCATATATTTTTGCAGCTACAGTAACAACGCAAGATGCGGTCTTACCATTTGAAGAAGCAGCAGTAATTGTAGCAGTGCCAGCCTTGACTGCAGTGACTACGCCATCTGCAGATACAGTAGCAACGGCTTCATCGGAAGAAGTCCAAGTCACTGTTTTGTCAGTGGCATTTTCCGGAGCAATAGTAGCTGTCAGAGTAGCAGTGTCTCCCTCGGTCAGACTCAGTTCAGTCTTGCTGATTTCAATGGATTCAACAGAGATGATATTTGCGGCAACTGTCACTGTGCAGGTAGCGGTCTTGATATTTGCAGATGTAGCGGTGATTGTGGCAGTTCCAGCCTTGATAGCTGTAACTACACCTTCAGCTGATACAGAAGCGATGGAAGCATCAGAAGAAGTCCAAGTGACTGACTTGTCAGTGGCATTCTCAGGAGCGATGGTTGCAGTCAACGTTGCAGTCTCTCCCTCAGTGAGGTTAAGAGAGGTGTTGCTGAGGGTTACGCTCATCACGGGAGTAGGGACCACCGTCACTGTGCAGGTCGCACTGACTTCGCCGCAGGTTGCTGTTATGTCTGCATTCCCGAGCCCTATAGCAGTCACATTGCCATTAGCATCGACCGTAGCGACAGCCTCATTGGAGGATGTCCACGTCACAGATTTGTCAGTGGTATTTTCAGGCAATACGGTAGCTGTCAGCAATATCTTCTCACCGATCTTACCGCTCCATTCTGTTACGGACAGTTTAATCAAGGTCGCTGATATTATTGCATTCACTGCTGCAGAGAAGTCAGGAAAGATGATGTCCCTGTCTTCCTTGTCAACAAAGCGAACGTTAGTGACAGTAACCGTTCCGCCAGCAAAATTCTCCGAGGCTTTTACCCCAATGCAGAAGAGAACACCATCATTGCCAGTATATGGATTGTGGTTTGAGGAGAAGACACCAATGCGGATACGCCTGGGAGAGATAGAATTACTTACTATTTTACAATCACATCCGTCGGCACGAGATGACATCCGTATATCCGGATTACCGTCAATCTTGATGAATTCCAATCCTTCTGGAAGGTCTATATCTGCCTGGAAACCGAACATATCCTGTGTATTTTCGAGGGAAAACTCAATCATGTCCGTTTCTCCTGATGTTATCCCAGACTTCTCGAAATAGAGCCGGTCGACCGCCGAAGCCGATGATATTGCTGTCATAAGCAGCAATATCATCATAAACATGCGGGACTTTAACATTCGTCTCATATAATAGTTATTTCAATATTGATAAATAGTTACTTAACAATCACTTTAGTCGACTTGTCGCCTATGCTTACAATGTAGATTCCTGTCTCAACATCGCAGTAGTGGGTTTCTCCGTCAATCATGAAACGGTCTACTACATTACCGCCGATAGAATATACCGTCACATACGTTCCGGATTCTCCGGCCACGGCAATTCTTCCGTCTGTTACAGTCACAAAGGACTCATAGATTTCAGCGGCCTCAACTGATGACGGACCTAAGTCGGCAAACGAACCTAACCTGTATTCATTGCCGGCCTTGTCAGCTGCTACAATATGGCCCAGTACGATATCTTCGGTGTTTTGTGAGGCAGATTCCAGATGCAGTGTAAACAATGCCTCGTCATCTACATTGAAATGCCTGTTGCCAAGGTCAAACAGAACTACTCGGTAAACGTTTTCTCCCAATTGCTTCATCATAAGGGAGTGTCCTATAGCACATGGTCCTGTGGTAATCGAATTGAGAGTGCACTCCTCAGGCAGCACGATGTCTGCCTGTAATGCAACATAATCAGTGCTTGCCCTTAGCCTTACGTCAAGTTTTGAATCCTCGGTGTCGAAGGACCCCAAGACGAGTACGTCGCGTTCGTCGGCATCAGCAGCAATTGGCTTGGGTGCCCGTCTGTATTCATCGATAGTTGTTGTCTGCGACAGTAATATGGTAATGGTGCCGGATGCGTCAGAGAGTGTTATCTCACCGTCTGTATTGACATCTGCTGTTTCGAATACGAAGTTTGTGACATCGTTGCCAACTGCATAATTAGCGGTGTTCACAGCATCAGCGATGTTCAGCTCTCCGTTGCCGTTCGAATCACCCAAAGCAAGTACATGAACAATACAGCTGGCTTCAATACCTGATCCGTCGGCGGCTGTCACCTTAATGACTGCATCACCGACACCGACAGCGAGCACCTCTCCTTTGTCGTTTACAGTTACTATAGCATTGTCGCTTGAAGTCCAGATGACATTCGAATTTGTAGCGTCTTCAGGTTCGATAGAAGCAGACAGGATGGTAGAGTTTCCAACTATCATTTTAAGTTCCTCTTTGCTTAGATGTATGTCAGAAACCAAAATTGTACCACCTTCACTTACAATTAGTTCAGCTATAGGACCGTTCGAGTAAAGCGATTCAGCGATGATTTTACATCCTTTTTTTGTCAGACCGTCATCGCCTACTTCGGTATGTAAAGTCACTAATCCCTCATGATCTACAGTTGCGACCTCCGGATTCGTAGAACTCCAGAAAATCTGAGGAAGAGTTACGTCATCGGGCATAAGGGTAGCTTTCAACTGGAAAGTATCCCTAGGCTTGCCGGAAATAGTTTTGTCGCCGTCAAGCTTCATACCCGTTGGCTCGACCATCACATTGCTGCTGAAACGGTCCCAGCAGGAATATGCATCATAGTATGCATCCATTGCGGCTTGACCTTGCAGGTAAAGGTTACCCATATAGTTACTGAAAGCATTGTTGGGAGTAGTCGGAGGAGTCTGGGCAGTAATGCAGACAGTATTGGCAGGACAACCGTCAAATGCCTTATCACCGATAGTCTTTACACTGTGACCCATGATAATGGACTCCAGTTTGCTGTTTCCGGCGAAAGCGCTTGCTCCGATAGTTTCTACAGCAGGGGGCACAACGACTTCAACCAGTTCTGTACATCCGCTGAAAGCATAGGGTTCTATTGTATGAAGTGTATTGCAAAGATTGAGTTTTCGAAGGTTGGGAAGGTTCCTGAATCTGCCTTCGGGAATTTCCTCAACTACTCCACCTATTGTCAATTCTTCTATATTCTTGACTTCAAATGTCAGACTTTTTAATGGGCGCCCCCAGGAAAGTCTGGTCAATCCCTTGTAAAAGGCATCCTTTTCAATGGAGATGGGGGATACTCCACCTTCAAATACAACTGAATTAGCCGCAAAGGAGTAATATCCAATTTTCTCAACCTTTGCGGGTATACGCACGTCATTCAGATTTTCGCACTTATAGAAACTATAGTTTTCGATTGTCTTCAGTCCGTCACATAATGATATGGAGGATAATTTGTTGCATCCGCTAAATGCATGTTTCATAATTGTTTTCAGTCCATTGCCGAATGATATGGAAGACAAATTGTCACACCCGCTAAATGCAGAGTCCCCAATTGTCTCTATACTGTCTGGCAAAGAAAGCGATGTAAGATTGATACTACCACAGAAACTCGCACTTCCAATTGTATTCAGACCGCTCGGAAAATTTACTTCCTGTAATGAGGTAAATCCATAAAAAGTATATGGTTTTATCACTTCTATTTCCTCAGGAATATTGAGAGTTGTTAGTTCTTCCCCATTAAGATACAACTTTCCACATAAGGAAAGAGGATTCGAAGATATGCTGAAAAAATCAATACGACACCATGCGGCAAGATCACTAATATTAATTTTAGAGGGCTTATACAACTCAAATGCTTTATCATAAATAGTCTTAACTGTTGACGGTATATATAGCGAGTCATTTTTACCATCCCCGCAAAATGCATGAGTACCTATGATTTCAAGGCCTTCATGAAGTTCGATCTTCGTAAGTTCAGTTGAGGAGAATGCTCTGTCGGATATTTCTTTCACAGAGGAAGGGATATTGATGGAATCGATAGCCGTGTAACTGAAGGCATCGGCCTTAATCAGGTTGAGACCTTCCTCGAAATTTACTAAAGAAAGACTTTTGCACGCATAGAAAGCCCTCTCTTCAATGACTTTCAATGAACTTGGAATAGAGACTGTCTTAAGCCCACAGTAGGAAAAGCTTCTACTTCCAAGTATTTCCAGACCTTCTGACAATGTTGCGGATGAAAGATTACTACACTCATAGAAGGCTTCACTCTCTATTTCCTTGACAGAGCCCGGAACAAAAATGGACGTGAGCCCGCTATTGGCAAAACTTTTTGAGCCAAGTTTCTTAAGTCCTTCAGGGAGGGTTACTTCCTTCAAACTTGAACAGCTTTCAAACGCTCTATTCCCTATTGTAGTCGTTGCATCCGGTATAGAAACAGAGGCGAGTTTGGTACAATATCCAAACGAATTTTCTCCGATTGTTGCCAAAGAAGCTGGCAACGTAATAGTCAATAAATTCCTACACCGATAGAATGCATGTGAATTTATTTCCCGCAGTCCGTCTGCCAAAGTCGCTTCCGAGAGTATAGAACACTCTGCAAAGGCATATTCTCCGATGGCTGCCAAAGATGCTGGCAACGAAACTGATAATAGGTTATCACAATTATAGAATGCATGTGAGTTGATTTCCTTCAGACCTTCTTTAAAAGTCACCTCGGAGAGTTGCTGACACTCAGCAAAGGCATATTTGCCTATTGTTTCCACGGAAGCAAGATTGTCAATTGAAGAAATAGCTGATCCTTTAAAGGCATAATCTCCAATTATCTTTAGATTGCATTTAGTATGAATATTCAAGGATTTAATCTGCTTATTTTCAAATGCCTTATATCCTATTCCAATGATTGAATATCTTATTGGTTTATCAAGATCTGATTCGTCCATTATAGTCAAACGTTCAGGAATATAAATATCATCGCTTTCAGCTCCCATGACAATGGCGGTATTGTCTATGGGATTGAGAAAGTAGTCTATATCATCTTCTGAATACGCTCTTACATATAAATTGTTTTCATGTGTTCTTATACATGTAAATAAATTCCAGTTAGTCGAAACATATGCGGCGACAGCAATATCCGGTACGAATATAGTAATTTTATCATATAAATCATTGAAAGAATCATCATGCATATTAGGTGGAATTTCTGAATAAATCTTCAATGACATAAGATTTTTGCATCTACTGAAGGCATGCTTTTTTATTGTGCCCAAAGATCTACCAATTTCAACTGATTTAAGGTTTTCGCATCTACTGAAAGCCCTGTCTCCGATGGTAATCACCGTCTCTGGCACTATATAAGTTCCTTGAATTTCAGATGGTGCGAAAAGTATTTCTTTTTTTTCAGGCCCGTAGATAAATTCATCTTCGTAGATGCATTCATTGGGATCATATGCAAATTCTAATATTTTGTCGGGGTCGGTTGCTTCCTGAGGTGGTAATTCCAAAGTTAAATTGTTCGGGTACGCTACTTTAATGAGTTCATTGCAATTCTCAAAGATATTCTTACCAAGGTTAGTTACAGAATTACCAATTGTAACAGATCTCAAATTTTCACAATTTTTAAAAACACCTGTCCCTAATTGGATAACAGAATTCGGGAATCCTATTGACCTAAGGTTAGTACAATTCATAAACGAATATGCCTTTACTGTGGTAACTGAATTTGGTATTACCACTGATTGCAAACCATCACAGTCCCAAAAAGCATAAGTTCCAATAGAACTTACCGAATTGGAAATCTGCACGCGAGATAAACCACGACATTGTGAAAATGCTGAATAACCTATTTCTTTTACGGATTCAGGTACCTGAAACTCTCCCGAAAGATATATTGGCACGAAATGTAGAATTGACTTTTCTTTATTATATAGACATCCAGATTCCATGGTATAGTCATTCGTATCGTATTGTATTAATGACTTGGCTTCTTTATTCCCTTGGTAAGGATCACTCAAATGGTTAGGTATGACTAACTTTCGGAGATGCTCACAGTTTTCAAATATATCAGACCCGATTTTCTTGACAGAAGCACCAATGACAACCGAAGTAAGCCAATAACAACCACTGAAGGCTCTTGTTCCGATTGAGGTTATAGAATCGTTTATTACTACAGAGGTCAGGCTGCTGCATTCGGCAAAAGTCTCATTTTCTATAGTTGTAATTGATGTTGGGATTGCTAACGATGTCAATTTTGAACATCTCTGGAATGCCGAACGTCCTATTGATTTTACAGAATTTGGTATCTCAACTGAAGTCAGTCCGCTACATTCGTAGAAAGCTAACTCCCCTATGGATGTTACGGAATTAGGAATTTCTACTGAAGCCAGCTTCTTGCATGATGAGAAAGCGAGTTTTTCAATCGTAGTTATGGAGTTCGGAATTACAATCGAAGACAAACTTGTACATCTAGAAAATGTAGACTCTGATATTTTTTTCACAGAGTTGGGTATTTCCACTGAATCTAAAGCTAAACAATCCGCGAAAGCAGCTTTTCTAATATCAGTTATGGAGTTGGGTATTTTAACTGAACGAATATAAGAATTTTCTAAAAAAGCCAATTCTCCGATCTCTGTGACTTTGTACTCGTTTTTGCCGTCTTTCGCTACTTCTGGAATGATCAGATCTCTTTTAGTACTGTTGTATCCTTTTACCAAACAAGTCTTTGCTTCTTCATCTATCACCAAATAGGTTAAGGAGCTTCCTTCATATTTATAGGTGAAGGCGGATAGTCGCGCCGGCAACAGGAATGCCAGCGTTACAAGTAGAAACAATAGTTTTTGTTTCATAAGCATGAATGTTTTGTTAGTTTATTAATTATTATTTTTTTGTTTTTTTAGTTCATTGACCCTGATTTCATATCCCTTTGCCCATTCTCTGAAAAGTTGATGGTAAACGCAAAGGAAATTTTCAAGATGATACGAGCCAAGATCCCGAAGATCGGAATTGAATCTTGATATCTCGATTTTAGTCGGACCTTCCAATTCCTCCTCGGATTTAATGTCGATATATTTCTTTAATGTAAATCTCCGTCTCTTTGGTGTGAGTTCCGTCTCTATCTCACTTAGCATGCAGATCTTATGGAGTTCCCTTGCGCCCTCTAAGGCACCCCGCTGAAGATAGACGTAATTATTAGGTAGGCAGCGGTTCTCCTTCGGAGTTATTAATCCACCTTCCGGGCTTGCCATGTTGTAGCTCATCCTTAGCGCTGTATCATATTTCAGAAGCGGACAAATATGGATCGATAGTTCTTCCGAAGTCTCCATGCATTCGTCTTCCTGGGAATCGTCTGCCTCATCCAATTCGTCAGTCTGGATGTTTACCCTTACTGATTCCACATACTTTGCGACCCAGTCATAGATAGTCTCAAAGTCTTTCGGATTCTCCGGAAAATCATCGGCTTCTTTCAACGCCTTGACCAGATTTGCGATCAATATTTTTGATACTCGTCGTTGGTGTGCATTTCTGCGTGTCGAGTCTGTTTCATTGTATGACTCATTATGACAGCCGACCACACAGTCCCCGATAGACCATTTTGTCTGAAGGCAAGCCTCGAATTTATTCCAAACATAGCTTTTATATCCTTCGACTAAAGTTTTTACAGGATCTATACAGCATCCGCAGTTGTATTTGCATTCCCTGATGTTAAATGAGTCCTTATTGGCTCGGATATGGTATTTTGCCATAAGCATTTTTGCCTTCGGGCTCACATCGTCGGCATAGCATGGAAATAAAAAAGCGTGAGAGCCTGTACTCTGTTGTCCGTCCCACACTGCGAGGCCCTGGAATTGCCCATTGGAGTTGAACGGACAACGCAGAAGCCTCACGCAGGTTTATGTATGGCAACGCCACGGCACGGCGCTAACGCGCCCCCGCAGCGGAATGCATACATCCCTAATAGGCATCTACCGTTGTCTCATTCCTGACTCCAATTCGAAATTTTCCAGGTTTCGCAGTATCAAGAAAGAGCGTCAGATAAACGCTTTTGTAATATGTAATTACGGTTGCATCCAAAGACGCACCGCCTCAGATTCCCGCCCGTTTGCCCCCTTACAGAGGCTTCCGCCTAGAAATCTATGTTTGCAAAGTTAAATAAAAATCTTTGTTCTGACAAGTCCTTTTAAGTCCTTTTCGTAATTTTCATACGTTTTTTTGCATTTAGTTTCAAATTATTTACATATTTTTTATATATGAAGTTTTTTTGTTGATTAGTCTTTTGACGCGGCTCGACGCACTCGGAGAGTGCTAACTACAATGTTTGTCGCGGAACTTTTTTTCTTGCGCTGTCACTATGCTTATCTCACGCAGAGGTGCAAAGGGCTCGCTGAGGGCAACAATCAAATATCAACGATCATTACTTCACTCGGAAGCAAAGAGCGCTGAAGCTCGCTCGCTGGCGCTTCGCATTGCATGATAGAGGAAGACTCTGGTACTTTCTCTCACGCGGCAGACAACGTAATAGAGCATGCTCCGCATGCGCCCACGCGCGTCAAACTCTATCTTTTGTGATGGATCTTTTTTGATGGAGTCACAACGCGGATCGCCTGGGCTTCGCCGGCTGTGCCGCTGACGCTGACGCGAGCGGATTTCCGCGGATCTTTTTAATTTTCTTAGCTTTAGGTGTGCTTCTGGGCTTCGGGCGTGCGCTCGCGGATGAAAGCTGGGCATCGCTCCGCTCGCCATTGCGGATCCCCTGCTTCAGAGAAAATCCGCAATAGCGGGCGAAGCCCAGGCTCAGCCTTGATCAGCGTGCGAACGCCCGAGTAGCGATTGAAATTCAGGAGCACGACAAGAGCAAGGAAGATAAAAAGATACGCGGGGATCCGCCGCCATCGGCGAAATAAGCGAGCGAAGCGACAGCGATCCGCGATGTGATCATCATCTTAAAAGATCTATATACAAGGTCATTTGTGGGCATTGCAGTTTACCATTGGACGCGCGGGGGCGCATGCGGAGCATGCTTTATTACGTTTTTGACGCGGTGGGGGATTGTGTTAGGGATGCTTAAAGGATTCTTAGGCGCAGAACTTTCTTGTTACGCAGGCAATGAAGGGAACTTGCAGAGGGGCGCAGAAGCTCGCTCGCTGGCGCTTCGCATTGCATGATAGAGGGAGAATCTGATACTTTCTCGCGCGCGTCAGATAACGTAATAGAGCATGCTCCGCATGCGCCCTCGCGCGTCGATACTTTCTTAAGAGATGGATCTAATTTGATATAGCGACGTCGCGGATCGCCTGGGCTTCGCCGGCTGTGCCGCTGACGCTGGCGGATTTTCGCGGATCTTTTTAATTTTCTTAGCTTTAGGTGTGCTTCCGGGCTTCGGGCGTGCGCTCGCGGATATGGGCTGGGCAGCGCTGCGCTTGCCAATGCGGATCCACTGCTTCAGAGAAAATCCGCGATAGCCGGCGAAGCCCAGGCTCAGCCTTGATCAGCGTGCGAACGCCCGAGTCCCGATTGAAATTCAGGAGCACGACAAGAGCAAGGAAGATAAAGAGATCCGCGGGGATCCCCGCCATCGGCGAAATAAGCGAGCGAAGCGACAGCGATCCGCGTTGTGATCATCATCTTAAAAGATCTATATACAAGGTCTTTAGGAAGTGAGATCTTTCAGGTTACCATTGGACGCGCGGGGGCGCATGCGGAGCATGCTTTATTACGTTGATTGACTCTGAGGGCGCATGCGGAGCATGCTTTATTACGTTGATTGACTCGGAGGGCGCATGCGGAGTATGCTTTATTACGTTGATTGACTCTGAGGGCGCATGCGGAGCATGCTTTATTACGTTGATTGACTCGGAGGGCGCAT
>JAIDTL010000146.1:17339-17716 GCA_029060725.1 Muribaculaceae bacterium
GCGGAGTATGCTTTATTACGTTGATTGACTCGGAGGGCGCATGCGGAGCATGCTTGATTACGTTGGCTGACTCGGTGGGCTCATGCAGCTTGCTTGATTACGATGTCTGCCTCATTCTTGCAATGCGGAGCGGATGCGGAGCGAGCCTCAGCGTGCTTTGCTGCCGAGTGGAGAATGATACTTCATGGTTGCACTCAGCGAGCCCTTTGCGCCTTTGCGTGAGATTACCTCTCCAGAAGTTACACTTGGACGCGCGGGGGGAGCATGCTCTATTACGTTGTTTGACGCGGTGGGCTCATTCAGCTTGCTTGATTACGATGTCTGCCTCATTCTTGCAATGCGGAGCGGATGCGGAGCGAGCCTCAGCGTGCTTTGCT
>JAIDTL010000146.1:17816-30198 GCA_029060725.1 Muribaculaceae bacterium
ACTTCATGGTTGCACTCAGCGAGCCCTTTGCGCCTTTGCGTGAGATTACCTCTCCAGAAGTTACACTTGGACGCGCGTGGGAGCATGCGGAGGATGCTTGATTACGTTGGCTTGACGCGGTAGGACGCACTCGGAGAGTGCTAACTACTCTGTTTGGGGCGGGGGGCTGCTGAAGCGATACTCTGCTTTAAGAAAAATCAAAAGAATAATTGAAAATTCATGGATTTTTGCTAATTTTGCATCTGGATTATTCTATTTACGCAAGCAAAAACTGAGGGTTAACCTCATAACCCTTTAATCTATAATCCCAAAGTTGAGGAAACGAAACTTAATCAAACAGGTAAAAAATGAAATTCACAAAAATGCATGGATGCGGCAATGACTACATTTACATAGATTGCCAAGACGGTGTGCCCGATAATATATCAGACCTCGCTGTCCGACTCAGCGACCGACATAAAGGAATCGGCGGCGACGGCATAATACTCATCTGCTCTTCCGACAAGGCTGATTTCCTGATGCGTATATTCAATGCCGACGGTTCGGAGGGAAAGATGTGCGGCAACGGAATCCGATGTGTTGCTAAGTATGTATTCGACAAGGGGTTGACCGACAAACATCATATTGAGATTGACACACTATCCGGTGTCAAAATCATAGATATTGACAAAAAAGCAAGACCCGGCGATGAGGAAACATGGGTGACAGTAGATATGGGGAAACCGGAGACTGAGACTTTAGAAGAAGCGATCAAGCTTTCCGATGGTTCGGAACTTACTGGCAGCATCATTTCGATGGGGAATCCACATTTTGTGGTATACTCTGAGACAACTCCATCAGATGCGATGGTACTTGGACAAGGACCGCTTGCCGAGAGACATGAGAGATTTCCTGATCGGTCAAACATCGAATTTGCTAAAGTGACGGGAAAAGATGAAGTGGAGATGAGAGTTTGGGAACGAGGGAGCGGCGAGACAATGGCATGCGGGACGGGGGCTTGCGCCACTGCCGTGGCAGCTATGCTTCGGGGATTGACCGGGAATGACGTGACAGTGCATTTACGTGGAGGCGATTTGCGGATACGGCTTGATGAAAGAGGACATGTCTTGATGACCGGGCCGGCGGTCTCCGTCTTTGAGGGAACGATCAACTATTAACTATGAACTATGAATTATGAACTAACAGAAAAGATATGTCATGATATATCATGATACATCATGATTAATCATGGTACATCATGATGAATTCTAAATTCTCAATTAATTCTTAATTTAAATAACTCACGCAAAGGCGCAAAGGGCTCGCTGAGAAACGATTAACGATCAATTATAGCTTCGCGACTTGGTTTTGGCAAGCACGCAATGATTGCGGGCTGCTACGCATCGCCCGGAGTACGCTGAGAACAAGCGCAGTTCCTGCGCTAAGGGATTGCACTTCAACATACAAGAACAAGCAAAACTTAAATTCTAAATTCTAAATTAATATAGATGATACAGGTAAATGATAATTTTTTGTTGCTTCCGGAGTCTTATCTTTTTTCGGAGGTGGCAAGACGGGTAAAGGCGTTTCAGGAGGAGAATCCTGAGGTGAAGGTGATTCGGATGGGGATAGGGGATGTGACACGTCCTCTCTGCAAGGCTGCTATTGAAGCCATGCATCGTGCGGTGGAGGATGAAGCTGACACTGCTACTTTCCATGGTTATGGACCGGAACAGGGTTACTCCTTTTTGCGTGACAAGATTGCTGATTTCGATTATCATAAACGAGGAATCGACATTACTGCCGATGAAATTTTCATCGGTGACGGAGCAAAGAGTGACCTCGGCAATTTCTTCGACATTTTAGCTCAGGACAATACCGTGGCTGTGACTGACCCTGTCTATCCTGTCTATGTAGATACAAACGTGATGGGAGGTCGTGGCGGAATGCGAAATGGAGAACACCACGAAGGGATCATCTATATTCCAATAAATAAAGGCAACAATTATGTCCCTCAGCTTCCGGAAAAACGACCCGACGCAATCTATCTCTGTAGCCCCAATAATCCAACAGGGACAGCCATGACACGGGCAGAACTTCAGAAATGGGTAGAATATGCCAGAAAAGAAGGGAGCTTGATTCTTTTTGACTCTGCCTACGAAGCTTATATCCATAGCGAGAATGTACCGCACAGCATTTATGAGATAGAAGGGGCAAAGGAAGTGGCTGTCGAATTCAGAAGTTTCTCAAAAACAGCGGGGTTCACCGGTGTGCGTTGTGGCTATACAGTAGTGCCGTTTGACCTTAAAGGACGCGATTCGAAAGGAAATGAAGTGAGCCTGAATCGACTTTGGAACCGCCGTCAATGCACCAAATTCAATGGAGCATCCTACATATCACAGCGGGCTGCGGAAGCTGTGTATACCCCGGAAGGAAGATCGCAAATTGAGGAAACGATTGAATATTATATGGAGAACGCACGAATAATGCGCAAGTCGCTGACAGCAGCCGGCTATGACGTGGTCGGAGGTGTTGATTCCCCATATATATGGCTAAAGACTCCAAAAGGAATGACGTCTTGGGAATTTTTCGACTTCCTGCTTAAAAAGCATGGTATCGTTGGGACTCCCGGATCAGGATTCGGAGCTGAAGGAGAAGGATATCTTAGGCTTACCGCTTTTAATACGCATGAGGCGACAAGAGAAGCTCTGTCTCGAATTCATAATGCATAATGCAAAATTCATAATTGGCTACGCAATTCGGGAATTGAACAAAAATGATGATTTCGATGTTTAAATGATGATTCAAGTTTCGCAAGTACTAAATAACTCACGCAAAGGCGCAAAGGGCTCGCTAAGAAACCATTAACTATAAACGATTAACGATCAATTATAGCTTCGCGACTTGGTTTTGGCAAGTACGCAATGATTGCGGGCTGCTACGCATCGCCCGGAGTGCGCAGAGAACAAGCGCAGTTCCTGCGCTAAGGGATTGCACTTCAACATACAAGAACAAGCGAAACTTAAAGTGATGATTTTATAGGGCTTATAGGGCTCTACGCCCTATAACTCTTAACTCATAATTTATAAACCCTTAAACTTATAAACTCTATGGAAAGCAATATTAACCTCGCAGCAGCTCAAGCAGCGGCTCAAGTATCGAAAACAGCAGCAGAAGTATCATCAGAATCAGCGAAAATTGCAGCAGAATCAGGATTTGCAGCAGCCAAGGATATGGCAGCTGAAAAGTATGCCGATGTAAAAGCAGCGGCAGCCGACAAACTTGCAGATGCAAAAGAGGCAGCCCAGGCAGCCGCAGCGCAAGCTCAAGACAAGGCTTCTGAATTGAAAGACAATCTTCAGGATAAACTTGCGGATGCAAAGGATGCACTTGGCGACAAGATGGATCAAGCTAAAGACAAACTCAGCGGATTTGCAGCCCAGGCTCTTGGGAAGATCTCAGAATTTGCTTCAAAGGCATCTGAAGCGGCTGCTCAGAAGGCGAAAGACCTCTCTGACTAATGATGAATGATAAATTATAAATGATGAATTATGAATGATGAATTATAAATTATAAATGATGAATTATAAATTATCAATTATTGATAGCTCAAACTTTATGAAAAAAGAGGACTCATCTACCAATTGAGTCCTCTTTTTTTGTCAAAACATGCATATTTTATCCGAGATTATTGGTAATGAGCAGAGTTTTGATTAACTTTGCAAAAACAATGCAAAATCTTAAAGATTTTAAGGTCTTTAAGGACCTTAAAGTCCTTAAGGAATTTTTAATATTTGACAACTATGAATAAAATAGCAAGATATTTTGCGGCTGCGGCTTCCATCGTAGCCATCACCCTCGCCGGAGGATGCGGTGAAAAGGGATTTAAGATTGAAGGTCAGCTCGCAGACAGCGACAATGACAAAGTGCTTCTCGAGAAAGCTGACTTCTCCGGATATTGGACCATTGTTGACTCAGTACGCACTGACTCGAAAGGCAACTTCAAGTTCTCACAACCTCAACAAAGCGGGCCGGAAATCTTCCGTCTCTCATTAGACGACAAATATATCTATCTCCCTGTTGACTCTACTGAGACATTGACCGTCAAAAGTTCTAAAAGTCAATTTGGTCATGACTTCACAGTGGCAGGCTCCGAACAGGCAGCCCGGATGGCTCAGTTTGAGAAAGACCTCATAGCATTCTCGCCAAACTTCGGCAATGCAGACTCCCTAAAGAATTTCAAAAAACGCATATACAACGAGTACATGCACGATAGCAAAGGGAATGTGATGTCTTACTACATACTCACTAAGACCATCGGCAACCAACCTCTTTTCGATCCAACTACAGAAGACTACCGCTACATAGTGGCTGTTGCCAACAACTTCAACCATTTCTGTCCGGAGGATGCACACACACCTTTCCTACTTAATCTCGCAAGAGCCGCACAGCGTCATCATAACGATATGAGCGGAATACGCACCATCATCAATGCAGAAGAAATCACCATGTTTGAAATTGCACTCAATGATGAGAACGGCAAAGAGCAAAAGCTGTCTGACAAGGTAGGAAAAGGGAAGCCTGTAGTGGTAGCATTCACACTGATGCGCGATGGAGCAACTCCGGAAATCAACCGCCAACTTGCTGAACTCTATAATGCCGGCAGGATCGATATCTACAACGTAAGCCCCGACCGCGACCAATATGGCTGGCGCGAGGCTGCCGGAAACCTCCCATGGGTCACTGTATTGGATCCATCAGCAGGTCAGGACAAGGCATTCTTGCAGTATAACGTCGGAGAACTTCCTACATTCTTCATCTACAACGCTAATGGAGAATTGACAGCACGATGTGCAAATGTCAAGGAAATAAGGGAGAAGTTATGAGTTATGAATTATGAGTTATGAGTTATAATTTGTAATAATGATGGATTGGAAAGACGCACTTGCCTCGCTTAGTGGCTTGCCTGAAGGAGAGGACTCCCCTACTCCACAAGCAGACGATCAGAATAAAGAAAAATCTATTAAGCAGAAATCGCCCCTTCACGTTCTAATAGAAAAAAAAGGACGTGGAGGAAAGACAGCCACGATCATAGAAGGATTCGAAATCCCAGATGAAGAAATAGATGAAATCGCCCGCACTTTGCGAAAAAAGCTCGGCACCGGTGGGAGCGCACGTGGAGGGGAGATCCTAATCCAAGGAGATCGGAAAACCGACGTGATCAGACTCCTTAAAGAAATGGGATTTAGGGTTAATGCATAATGCATAATTCATAATTCATTATGCATAATTATAAATTATCAATTATCAATTCAAGTTTCGCCAGTACTAAATAACTCACGCAAAGGCGCAAAGGGCTCGCTGAGAAACTATTAACTATAACCGATTAACGATCAATTATAGCTTCGCGACTTGGTTTGGGCAAGCACGCAATGATTGCGGGCTGCTACGCATCGCCCGGAGTGCGCAGAGAACAAGCGCAGTTCCTGCGCTAAGGGATTGCACTTCAACATACAAGAACAAGCGAAACTTAAATCATTAATAATTAATCATTAATAATTAATCATTAATAATTAATCATTAAATAACGTGCTGCAACTTCAGAGAGCTTCCGCCGGGTCGGGAAAGACTTATACGCTGGCGAAGAAATTTATCGAATATTACATTTCCCAAACTGACGAAACCGGCACGCGTCGGCTTCGTCCCTCTCGCGCACTCCGTGAATCTCTGCAGCATATCCTCGCCATAACATTCACCAACAAGGCTACCAACGAGATGAAGCTCCGTATTGTCGAAAAGCTCAATTCGTTGGCTTCATGGACCCCCAATATCCCCATTGACAAAGTAGACTATCTCAAAGATTTCACCAAGCAGTTCAATTCTTCACCCCAAGAAATCGCTTCTCTATGCAAGTATGCTTTAAAGGTATTGCTGACAGACTACGGCGATTTCAAAGTATCTACTATTGACTCATTTTTCCAGACTGTATTGCGCACTTTCGCTTACGAGGCTGATCTTGATGATACTTATCAGCTTGAGCTCGACTCCAACTACGTAACTCAAATGGGTCTTGACACCACTCTTGATGAAATAGACACAAACGAGAATACCACACAAGGGTCTTCATGGATAGAAAATATGATGGAGACCAAGGCGGCATCCGGCAAGGGCTGGAATATTTTCCAGAAAAGCGAAAACAAACACGGCGTATATAAAGAGATTCTAAACGCCAGCAGAAACCTCGCCAAAGAAGATTTTAAGGAAATCAGGGAAAGCCTCGACGCATACTTTGAAGAGCATCCGGACTTCTACTCTACCTACAATAATCTTTCCAAACACTACGAAAAAGGTCTACGTGAAGCTTTCATCAAGATGAAAACTTCTGCGCGTGCAGTCAGGGATGCATTCATTAATGCCGGACTCGACATGGAGAATACAGCCGGATCTTACCTTGCCTCAAGAATAAAGAAAATGGCTGAGACATGGAATTGGGATACTCCGGTAGAAAACATCACCTTCAAGATTCCTGAATTTACGCGCAAAGGGGCCACAACGAGAGTTTTTCATCCAAAACCCAAGTCTCCGAACCCTCATCTCGGCACTTCCGTAGAAGATGAAATACAGGCACTTGCCACGACCATGTATGAAGATTTCGACTCATGGCGCAAAGAAGCATCTTCTGATGCCATGAAGCGTTGGCGTATCTACAGGACTACAATGCCATACGTAGGACTCCTACAAAGCGTAAGAGGCAATGCCCGACTTTTCCTGACAGACAGCAACACTGTAGAACTTGGCGAGACCAACTCCATACTAAACCGCATAATCGGCAACGATGATGCGCCCTTTGTCTACGAAAGACTCGGAAGCCGACTGGAGCATTTCCTCATCGACGAGTTTCAAGACACGAGCAACCTGCAATGGCGCAATATGCGTCCGCTCCTATCCGAAAGCGAAGGAAAAGGCAACGACAACCTCATTATCGGCGACGCAAAGCAGAGCATCTACCGCTTCCGGAATGCTGACCCAAGCCTCATCACGACAAGAGTACCTCAAGAATTTGCCGCGACATGCAGAGAATGCGGCAACACGGCATCCGAAAACACCAATTGGCGAAGCAGCCTCAGAATAGTCAAATTCAACAATCTTTTCTTCCGGTTCTTCTCCAAGGAACTCGGAGAGAGAATGGAAAGACTCTACTCCAACACGGTGCAACCGGCATCACACAAAGAGAACACAGGCTTCGTCAAAATCCAGCTTTTTGAGAATGAAACCGATGAAGACAATATCCCTGCGCACTTCGACGAAATTCCTGAGTTAATCTCGGACATGCTTCGACGGGGCTATAAAATGAGTGAAATAGCAGTACTCGTAGACACCCATACGCAAGGGACACAAGTAATCGAGTGCATCATGCGCTATAATCAAAGGGAAGACACTGAGCAAAAAATTAACTTTATCAGTGCTGATTCGCTTGAAGCCGGGGAATCTCCGGCAGTGCAAACAGTAATTTCTATTCTTGAATCCATCAACAATGGCACCCGTGCCAAACTTAACCCGAAAGAGGAACGAAAAGAAAAGGGAGCAGGAGAATGGAGCAAGCTGAGGGCTGACTTCAGTTTCTTCGCCATGCAGAATCCTGACCAACCTCTTTCGGAACTGCTCGCAAGATTTCTTGACGGAGAATACAATCCGGATTCAATACGCGACATGCTCGCCAAAATGAGCACGACAGTGCTTCCTGCACTCGTAGAAAACATAATCCAAAATTTCATTCCTCCTCACACCCGCCAATCGGAGGCAGCATTTCTTGCGGCTCTCCAGGATATGGTAGTAGAATATTGCGAAGGCCACACTTCCGATATCGCCTCATTCCTGCAATGGTGGGATAAAAAGGGCCGGACAAAATCAATTTCTTCCCCTGAGGATGCCGAGGCTGTCAACATCATGACAGTCCACAAGTCAAAAGGGCTGGAATTCCGATGCGTGATAGTACCATTCTCAAAGCAGACCACAGTGCCGATGTCGCATCTTCAGAAAGAATGGTTATGGGTGAAGCCGGACCTTTCAGAAGCCGTTGGAATCCCCCATATCCCATGGATACCGGTATGGAGCGAACCAAAACTCGAAGATACCATACATGCTGATATATATAGGGAATATCTCGACAACTATATGACCGACAAAGTGAATATGGCATACGTGGCATATACCCGAGCCATAGATGAACTCTATATATACACACCTTGCAAACTCAAAGAAAACGGTTTGACATCCGACTCCCAACGAATAGGATCTTTCCTTTGGAGATGCGGGACAGACGCGAATGAAATAATTGACGATCTCAATGACACATATCCGGATATAATTGATTATTTGCCGTCTGCAGATGAGATTGATGTAGATATAGACAATCGTTGTTGGACTTTTGGCGAGAAACTCACCGAGGAAGAAATAATAAAAGGGCGCAAAAAGAAAGAAGAGATAGCAGAAACCCAAATTATTTCCGACTATCGGTGCGGGATAAAGATACCGGCACTGATTTATCATGATCCTACAAGCCCGGACAATGATCTTCTCCCTGACGGAACGGATGACGAAAATTCCGAAGAACCGGAAACGGAAGAAATACGCCGTTATGGAGAATTGATGCACAGCATCATGGAAAATGTAAAGACTGCTGCCGATCTTCCACGGGCATTACTGAAGGCAAAGAGCACCGGCATCATAAATAAGGTGCAGATGGAGCAGCTACAGAATAGATTGTCGACAGTTCTGGAGAGTGTAAAAGACTATGGATGGTTTGACGCTGCCAACAAAGTAATCAACGAACGCGGCATTGTAATCAATGGGAAAGTGCAACGTCCGGACAGAATCATCATTCGCCCGGACGGAAATGCCATCATCGTAGATTATAAATTTGGGGAGCACAGAAATGACAAACGCTATTCAAGGCAAGTAAAGCGATATGCTTCAGCTCTTATAAAATCAGGCTTAACAAAAAAATGCGAGGCCTACATTTGGTATGTAAGCCTCGGTGATGTTGTACGTTGTACGTTGTAAGTTCTACGTTGTACGAATTTCCGTCTTCGTAAAACTTAAAACTCCTAACGATTAGAACAGCGCATGCCATAGACAATAATTACGATGAAGCAGATCAATGGCAATACAAACGACAGATTTACTGCGGGGAAACTTGCTATCTCTCCGCAGTCTATAATTTTAGCTTGCAGAGGGGGAAGCACCGAGCCTCCAAGAATTGCCATAATAAGACCGGCTGCTCCGAACTTCGCATCATCTCCCATTCCATCGAGAGCGATTCCATAAATGGTAGGGAACATGAGCGACATACATGCCGACACTCCAACGAGGCAATAAAGTCCCATCCTGTCTTGAAATAAAATCACACCGAGCGTAAGGATAGTAGCTGCCGAAGCGAGGATTGCCAAAAGGCGTCCGGCGTTGATATACCGCAGAAGATAAGTGCAGACAAATCGGCTTCCACAGAAGATGGCCATGGCTATGATATTGTATTTCTGAGAAAGTACCTCTGCACTCTTCTCATCGAGACCTTCAATCATAAATATACGAGTTCCGTATTGAATGATGAAAGTCCAGCACATGATCTGAGCACCAACATAGAAGAACTGAGCTATAACGCCTTCACGATAACGAGGCAAAGAGAATATGCGCTTTAGAGTACCCAGGAAATTTATTGAATGAGATTGATCTCCATTCTTTGGCATCTTTGCCACAGTAATCACTACAAACATCAGCACAACCACAATGCCAATAAAGACGTATGGAGTGATTAGTGTAAGAAGGTCGGCATCACGCACTGCTTCAAATTCAGCATCGCTCAACTGAGCACGCTGTTCAGTCTCAAGAGGATTAAGTTTTGCCTGGATGAATGTCATTGCCACCCACATGCCCATCAACGATCCGACAGGATTGAACGACTGAGCCATATTAAGACGGCGCGTTGCCGTTTCCTCCGGACCCATCGAAAGGATATAGGGATTACAGCTCGTCTCCAAAAATGAGAGACCGCACGTCAGTATGAAATATGCTATCAAAAACGGGTAGTAGCTTCCTGTGAGCATAGCAGGATAGAAAAGGAATGCTCCGCAAGCATACAGACCAAGTCCGAGAAGCACACCAGCCTTGTAAGAGAAGCGACGTATGAAGATAGCTGCCGGGAAAGCCATCGCAAAGTAACCACCGTAGAATGCCACCTGCACTAATGTGCCATCTGTGACACTCATTCGGAATATCTTCGAAAATGCTTTCACCATAGGATTGGTGATATCATTGGCAAAACCCCAAAGGGCAAAACAACTTGTAATCAGGATGAAAGGCACCAGATAGCTGACACCATTCATGCTAAGGAGGGAGTGTGTTTGATTATTATCTTTCATGATATTTATTTAAAGTCAATCAAGATTAAAGATTAAAAAATTCAAGATAGAAAAATTTAATCTTTAATCTTTGGTGTTTTATCTTCGATGTCAGATTTTTATTTATAGAGAGGTCCGTATGCCGCACAAGCACGATAATCGGCACCTTCTTTGTTCATTCCAAAAGCATTCCAAGATGCAGGACGGAAGATCTTATCTTCCTCAACATTGTGCATGCACACCGGAATGCGGAGTATCGATGCGAGAGTGATCAGATCTTGCCCGATATGTCCGTATGAGATAGCTCCATGATTAGCACCCCAATTATTCATCACGGAATATACATCCTTAAAGGCATCTCGGTCAGGGCATAGACGAGGCACAAACCAAGTAGTAGGCCAAGTCGGATCAGTTCGCATATCAAGAATCTTATTGATCTCAGGATCGACATCAGCTGTCCAGCCCTCAGCAATCTGAAGCACCGGGCCAAGACCTTTCACAAGGTTAAGACGCATCATAGTCACCGGCATCCCACCCTTTGTCAGGAAGTTGGAAGAGAAACCACCACCCCTGAAATAATCACGGTCAGCCGGATACCAAGTGGTAGAACTCAAGCAATTCTCCACATCTTTATCTGTCATATCCCAATGCGGCTTCATGACAGGGACACCTTTTTCATTGACTGATTGTCCGGTTCCATCAAGAGTAGTGGCGCCTGAGTTGATGAGATGGATCATACCTCCAGAAGCGCGTCCTGTCAGTTCCTTGCCAGTCACACGATAGACAGCCTCCGGACTCCAGTAAGTGCGAACATCGCTGAAGAACTGAGCGCGGTTGGTGAGAAGGTGTCCAAACAGCATCGCAACTCCGTTGCAAGCGTCATTTTCAGTCGCAAGCACAAAAGCTTCGCGGATACCGTTCCAGTCGAAAGATGTATTGAGAAGAGCCTCTGTAAAGTCGCCGTTTGGATAGAAGTCAGTCCATTGTCGTTGCCCTTGAAAACCGCCGGCGATTGCATTGTGCCCGAGGGCTTCTTCCTTAAAGCCCATCTCTTTGAGCTTGGGATTACCCTTAAGCAAGTCGCGTACGATAAGGGTCATCTTCACCACGAATTCCCAGTCTGCATCTTTCTGCTCGCGTGTCTTCTTCTTTTCAGGACGATTCTTGAAGTCTTCCCCTTCGCGTGGCTTACAGTATTTTTCAGTCCAAGCCATTGCCTTTTCATATTCATCCTTGTCATAGATGCCTTCTGACATACGGCGGATGATTTCCGTAGCATCTACTGACTCTGTACGCATACCTAAATATTCTTGGAAGAAATCAGGATTGACTATAGAGCCTGCAATACCCATCGACACAGAACCGATTGAGAGGTATGATTTGCCACGCATGAGAGCCACTGCAAGCGCGGCTCTTGCGAAGCGGAGAAGTTTTTCCTGAACATCGGCAGGAATTGAATTATCGTCAAGATCCTGGACATTGTGGCCATAGATTCCGAAAGCGGGAAGTCCTTTCTGTGCATGAGCAGCAAGGACAGCTGCCAGATACACTGCACCGGGACGTTCCGTGCCATTGAATCCCCATACAGCTTTTGGCCAATGCGGGTGCATGTCCATGGTCTCGGAGCCATAACACCAGCAAGAAGTCACTGTAATGGTAGCGCCCACGCCTTCTCTTTCGAACTTTTCAGCACACGCTGCCGTTTCGGGAAATCTACCTATAGTGCCGTCAGCAATCACACATTGCACGGGCGTTCCGTCAGGATATTTTAGATTGGTGGAAATAAGTTCAGCCACTGCCTTAGCAAGATTCATGGTCTTGTCTTCAAGACTCTCACGCACACCACCTTGACGGGCATCAATAGTGGGGCGAATTCCGATTTTAGGATAGTTGTTCATTGGGTTGGGGAGTTGTTGGGTTGTGGAGTTGTTAAGTTGTGGAGTTGTGAGGTTGTGAGGTTGTGTAGTTGTGGGGTTGTGGAGTTGGGGAGTTGTGAGTTCGTGAGG
>JAIDTL010000147.1 GCA_029060725.1 Muribaculaceae bacterium
CAAGACAGATCCTCTACCAGAAATGTTGCCGATTCTTGAAGTATAATTTGGAAATCGGATAAATTTTTGTTAATTTTGCACAGAAAAGAATTTGTGTGCAATTTTTGATATATCAACACCCAAAATTTCTGACGCGTGGGACTCAAGACCAGAGAAAGATTCATAGAGGTAGCTCGGCAACTTTTCGCAAGGAAAGGTGTCGAGAATACGACTATGAACGACATAGCTTCAGCATCTGAAAAAGGGCGACGCACTATCTACACATATTTCAAGAGCAAGCGAGATATCTACAATGCCGTGATAGAGCAGGAAACAGACATTGCCCTTTCCCAGCTGCGTTCGATAGTAGCCAAAGCTATACCGGCAGATGAAAAACTGACGGAATATATAGATGCGCATTTTGAGACAATGAAGGAAGTGGTTTCGCGCAACGGATCACTTCGTGCATGGTTTTTCCGCGACGTAAGGAAAGTAGACAGAGCCAGGCGGATCGTAAGCCGAAAAGAGGTAATATTGTTGCAACAAATTCTTGCAGAAGGAGTGACAGAAGGAATATTTGAAATAGATGATATCCCACGTACTGCCTTGATAATTACTAAAACTATTCAAGGACTTGACGTGCCATACATTCGCGACGATCTTTCAGAAATCGGAGTTGATAAGGACCAATTGTCGCGATCATTTGTATCTATGTTGCTTTCAGGATTGCTGAAAAGATAAAAAATTTCCAAGCCAAAATTATACGACATAACCTTTTACCACCAACCTTCAAGTTGATATTTCAAAACTTGAGTAAAAAAATATAGCCCATGTATATCAATGCCATAGGACATTACATACCAACACAGAGAGTGACGAATGAATACTTCAAGAATGTAAATGGTCTTGATGCCGACTGGATTGTGCAACGCACCGGAATCGAGACCCGAAGCAGATGTTCGGAAGAAGAGAATGTTGACACCATGGCTTTCGCGGCAGTAGAAAACGCGCTGCCACGTCTCCCCTATCCTATTGGTGAAGTTGATCTTGTAGTAGCGGCACATTATTGTGCATTCGACACAGTTGGGACAGCAGCTCACCGGGTGCAGCGCAAATACGACATCAAAGGAGCAAAAGTGCTCTACGCATCATCTGCATGCAGTTCATTTGTCAATGGGCTTGAGATTATAGAAGGATATTTTGCAATGGGAAAGGCAACCAAAGCCCTTCTCATCTGCAGCGAACAGAACTCTTATTTTTCAACAGACTCTGACCCTAAGGCAGGACATCTTTGGGGCGATGCTGCTGTAGCTTATTTCTTAAGCAAGGATAAGGAATCTGAGAATGATATAGAAATACTTTCAGTCTTTACAGAGGGGCTTGGGCAAATCGGTAAAGGTCCCGACGGAGTAAGGCTCCGACCAAAAGAGGAGGGTATAAGCATGCCGGATGGAAGGGATGTCTTTATGAATGCGGTGAAATATATGGAGTACGCGCTTGATAAAAATCTTGAAAATTGTGGCATCAAAAGAGAAGACCACGCGTATTTCATCACTCACCAGGCTAATATGCGAATTGTAAAGCAACTTGCCCGAATGATGGGGACACCTATGGATAAGTTTCTCAATAATATTCAGGAGTTAGGCAATACCGGCAGCGCAAGCGCACCACTCGTGCTTGCACAACACCAAGATGAATTGAAAAAAGGTGACATCGTGTCACTGATGGTTTTCGGTGGTGGTTATTCTTGCGCAGCGTTTACTATTAAACGATGAACTATGAACGATTAACGATTAATTATAATATATTGTTAGTTAAGAATATAGTAATAATAATCTTATTTGTTAACAAAAATTAACTCAAAAAGACTTGACAAAGGGTCAAAAATGTATTAATTTTGCATTCGCAATCACACCGCGGGATGGAGCAGTGGTAGCTCGTTGGGCTCATAACCCAAAGGTCGCAGGTTCGAGTCCTGCTCCCGCCACCAACAAGGCTTTCGAACTAATCGAAAGCCTTTTTTATTTGTTGTAGTGATATAATAAATATTGAAATAACTAATATGCGAGAAAAAGAATTTTTGCCGAACTTGTCAAAACTCGGCATAAGCGAAATAAATGATATGCAGAAACGCTCTATGGGAGCTGCCTCTGAATCAAAAGAGATAATTTTAGTTGCACCTACCGGTTCCGGTAAGACAGTGGCATTTACACTTCCTATGCTCAAATGGCTGAATCCTCCTACTGGAAGAGTCCAAGCTATAATCATAGCGCCATCACGAGAACTTGTGATTCAAATTGCAGGAGTAGTCAGGGAATTGGCTTCCGGTTTTAAAGTTACAGCCCTTTATGGTGGTCATAATGTAGAGGATGAAGTGAACACTTTAAGTGTCACTCCTGATATTATAGTCGCAACACCCGGAAGATTGCTCGACCATCTGAAACGCGGTAATGTCGACCCTACTCCTACACGTATACTAATTCTTGACGAATATGACAAGTCGCTTGAGTTGGGATTTGAAGATGACATGAGAAAAATCTTCAATAGACTAAAAAATGTAAGCCGATTAATACTTACCTCAGCTACAGCCAGCTCTACACTCCCTGCCTTCATCAAGCTTGAGAACCCTCTTGAAATAGATTTTTCTGAAAAGGCGTCTACAGTGAGGGAGCGAATGAAAATCTACCGTGTGGATACTGAAAAAGATAAATTGGAATCTCTTCTTAAACTTCTAAAAAGCGTTTCTAAGGGGGATATACCAGAAAGGACAATCATATTTGTAAACCATCGTGAGAGTGCGGTTCGTGTTGCCGAATTCTTGAAGAAAAATAAAGTTTCTTGCGCGCTCTACCATGGAGAACTTGATCAATTCCAAAGAGAAGATGCAATATCTATGTTCAACAACGGAAGTGCACCTATCCTGATAGCTACTGACCTTGCAGCGCGTGGGCTTGATATACGAGGTGTCAGCAATATAATCCACTATCATCAGCCTCTTACCCCTGAGACATATACCCACCGAAACGGACGTACTGCGCGTGTAGATGCTTCAGGCGATATATATGTACTGACAGGGCCTGACGAGCAACTTAAACCATTCATTGAGACAGACGGCACATATCGCCCTAATCCAAATGCAGACTCTGCCCTAAGGAGTGAAAAAGCAACAATACGCATCAGTGCAGGGCGCAAGGAAAAACTCTCGAAAGGAGACATCGTAGGATTTCTGTGTAAAGAAGGTGGACTTGAAGCATCAGAAGTAGGTCCTATTACCCTATCCGACCATCATGCCCTTGTGGCTGTGCCTGCAAATAAGGCGCGCGCTCTAATCAAGGATCTGGAGCCTAAGAAAATTAAGGGTAATAGACGCAAACTTACATTGCTATAAATAAGCGAAACTTGAAGTAATAAAATACGAACAAAAAAGCTGTTAAGGCGTTTTACTTACGAAGGGGACAAACTCCTTCAAGAAATTATAAATACTTAATCTTATTTTAATTATGTTAGAAACAGAATATAAATTTGGTGAAGTTCATTCACTTGCTGATCAGATTCAGCCGGCTGAGGATCATCCTCAATTCCATCGTATTTTTGAAAACTCCAACGGTGGTGCAGTATTGATTGCTCTTAAAGCAGGCCAGGAGCTTTCTGAACATCTTGCTCCCGCAGAGCTTATGGTCAACGTGATTGAAGGCTCAATAGAGTTCACAATGGCAAACAAACCTCATACTATCAATGCAGGTGAGTTCATGCTTGTGGGAGAAGGGGTTCCTCACAGCGTTTCTGCAAAAGCAGACTCTAAGGTCATGCTCGTGAAGGTAAAAGCATAATCAACATTATACATTAATAATTCGTTTAAGGTCCTGTCTTTAAGACGGGACCTTAATTGTTTAGTAGATTAATCCCCTAAGCAGAGTAAGAAAATCATCGGTAGAGTCAAGAATGTTAATAGAAATTCATCCTTGGACTCCACGGGCTAAACATTTTTGTTAATTTATCGGTTTTATTCTTGCACAGGTGAGAGAAAATTCTTATCTTTGCATCAGAAAAGCAACGCCCTGCTTTCTTGCAGGGAATAGGCCGCTTACGAGCGGCTTTTTTTATTTGTTATGGTAGCTAAAAAACGAGTAACATTCTATATTGATGGCTTCAACTTCTATTTTGGACTTAAACGTACAAAAAAAGTTGATCCGGTTTGGCGTGATTTCTATTGGATTGACATAGTGAAACTCTGCGAGAGTTTCTTGGGTGAGGGTCAAACACTTGAGAAAGTAATATATTTCACTGCCTCCCCGCTCAGTTCTCAGAAAAATAGCCGTCAGAGTGCATTTCTTAATGCCAACAAGCTAATTAATGGCGACAGATTTGAGATCGTAAGAGGCAAGTATCTTGACAAGCATATTATCTGTCCTTATTGTAAGGGAGATATTTCAAGACCGGAGGAAAAGAAAACTGACGTAAATATTTCCATACGTATGATTGAGGATTGTGTAATGGAGACCACTGATATCGTAGCTTTGGTAAGTGCCGACAGTGACCTTGTGCCACCAATTGAATTGATTCAACGTCGCTTTCCGGAAATAGGTATCAAAGTATATTTTCCCCCATCAAATTTCAGTAATGACCTTAAGGACAATCTTAATCATCATCGCAGCAAACCTGTGCTGATGATTAAGAACATTCGTCGCTTTCAGTCTGCTGTGATGCCGGATATAATTTCCAAAGATGGCAAAACATATACGATTCCTGAAAAATGGAAATAGGATTATGGCAAGCAAGGCAATAAAGTTTTTAGAGGCTAATGAGAGTGAAAGTCCATCGCGTTTTGTAGAAGAAGCAGCATGGCGCAAAGAAAATGCAAGCTGGCTTCGTTGGTCGCGCCAACTTGCTGTGACCCTTATTGGCTATATGCAGGACAACGGCATGAAACGTGCCGACCTTGCTTCAAAACTCGGCGTTTCACCTCAATATGTAAGTAAACTTCTCTCCGGCACGGAAAATCTTAGTTTTAAGAGCATCGCTAATATTGAAGATCGGTTGGGTATAAGTTGCCTTGTAATGGTAAACGCATGAAAAGGGCAAAGACTTCTCTAAGTAAGTTATTAGATGATATCACACCTGAAGAAAGTGCTGAGGCTCGCCTTTCATTTCAGATTTGGATGAATACAATACTTTTGTATTCGAGAAGCTTACGAAAGTTCATGGCATTGTCAAGATGCAGAGCTCTTTTGTATTCAGTGAGATAAAACACAAAACAGTTTTGGATATTCGGTTGTAATTGAGATTTGCGAGTTTATAATTTCTCCAATATGTCAATATCGCCACACTTGATTGCGGAGATTGCATCACGAATCTTATTCTCCGGCCAATTCCACCATTGCAAATACTGTAATTTCTCAATAATATCCGGTTTAAAACGCTTGCGGATTTCTTTGGCTGGCACACCTCCAACGATTGAATACGGCTCAACATCTTTGGTGACTACGGCTCTGGCACCAATAATTGCACCATCGCCTATCTTGACTCCTGCCATTATTACTGCATCGTATCCAATCCAAACATCATTACCTATGATAATGTCTCCCTTGTTATCCCATGCTGTTGCAACTTCGGATTTAGGTAAATCCCATTCTTCAAAAAACAACGGGAATGTGTAGGTTGACAGTGATTTCAGGGTATGGTTAGCGCAGTTGAATATGAATTTAGCTCCACAGGCTATTGAACAAAATTTCCCAATGATCAGTCGGTCATGGTTTATCGGATAATGATACAGCACATTATTCTTTTCGAAGTCTCGCGGATCATTCACAAAGTCATTATAGATTGTAAAGTCGCCGACCTCTATTGTCGGGCGAGTAATAACCGATTTAAGATATACCGTTTGCGTATCGCCAGTTCTTGGATAAATCTTATTACTGTTCATGGCTTATAGTTGCGTTTTATCTCGTCGATGGATTTTCCTCCGATACCGAAGTTTTCGTCAGGAAGCTCCTTAATCGTTACTGTAAAGAATCAGTTATTGCTTTTTCATTGTCTGACACTTGCGCCTTGCCATTTCTTCGGCAAATGCCTGTTCTCCGTGTTCTCGGATGTAGCGGATGCAAGCCGCGCGGTCGGATCTGAATATGAGAGCGAATAACTTTCCGATTAGATTTGAATATATTTTACATTTGGTCACATCCTTGTTACATTCGGCACAAGTGTGGAAACCATGATCTTTGACACATAATCTAATCTTGCACCAAGTTGCCTTCTCATTCTCATGGCAACCGGGACATTTTTCTGACAAATATTTACGACACGCGCCGCAATAGAGGCCGCATGCCGCGATTAGTTGTTTATTTGCTTCGATATTATTCATAAACTGAACTCACTGCATTTTAGTCCATGATGCTATTAATCTAAGTTACAGAAGCGTGAGAACCGCTATGCTATCCTTGCGCAGTGTCTTGAATTTCGTACAATCTCGACTTACAAGAAAGCATATTGCTTCTTATTTTTCAATATGTCGCGGACTGACTTTAGTCAATCCGAATGCAAATTTAGTCATAATATTTGGGATTCAGGACGTTATTGACAAAATTTTTATTAATTTTGTATTATGAAAGGACTATGTATCTATTACAGACCTTGCCCGGCACAAAAGCGATGATCCGACAGCTGTAATTGGTAATTGGATGCGTAACCGTAACACCATAGAGTTTCTTGGCATTTGGGAGAGTCTGTACAACCCGGATTTCAAACCCCTCGAATTCGAGGGGTTTAGTAAACTATCAGATGTGCATATTGGACAATGATAATAACGTAAGGGAATATTGGTTTATATGTTAATGAATACTAAAAATTGCGGCAAACTGGACCTAATTAACAATAAGTCTCTGCAAATCATCGTAGTTTATATAGAAACTCTAAATAATAACTAATGAAAAAGTATCTATTATCAGCAATTTTGGCTGCTATTTCCATAGGAGTACATGCCGAATACAATAGATTGGTCTTCACTACTATTAATGGTGAGGCACAATCTATAGGAGTGAAAGATCTCAACATAACGTATGTGGATGGTGAGATGATCGCCACTTCAGGAAGCGAACTGGTAAAAATTCCGTTGACATCTCTCAAATCAATGGAGTTTTCTGACATTAATTCGGTCGGCTCTATGTCTGTCACAGACAATAGTGTTATCACTGTTTATTCTGTCAATGGCGTTTGTCTTGGAACTTTCGAAACTCATTCTGATGCTTTGAATGGGTTGCCATCAGGTATTTATATCTTGAAATCAAAGAATGGTGTAACATCTAAAGTAAGCATTAGTAAATGAAACCACAATATATTTTATTAGGCGTGCTCTCAGCCTCGTTGCTTTGTCATGCACCGGCTCACGCACAGACACTGAATGTCAATTGTGGCAACGTGTCATATCATTTTGATTCGTCGCAAACCGGGGTAATGAATTATAGTAATGGATCCGAACTGACCATCCTTGGCAAGACATTTGAAATTGAAGACATCAAAAGTATTACAACAGTCGATCAATCGATAGCTGACAATACAGTCAAAGTGGAATATGGGAATTCTTCTGCTTTTGTAACCATTGCAGGCAACATAGCGCAATATGTCGATGCTGAGATTGAAGGTGGTCATGTATCGATCGAACAGAGTAAGGATGTGTCGGATACCACATGTGGAGAAATCACATATATTTTATCCGGAGAATGCTCTGATGGCGAGTTTACTCTTGAGGGTAGCTACAAAGCGAGTATTGAACTTGATGGACTTACTTTGACTAATCCAAACGGAGCAGCAATAGACATCGAGAATGGCAAGCGCATTGCTGTGAGAGTAAAGGAAAATACAGTGAATACTCTGACTGACGGAGCCACCGGAAATCAGAAAGCTGCGTTATATTGCAAGGGTCATATTGAGTTCAAACAGAAAGGAACTCTCAATGTCATTGGCTATAAGGGACATGCTATTTCTGCAAAAGAGTATATTGAACTGAAAAACGCCAAAATCAATGTCATTTCAGCAAAGAAGGATGGTATAAGTTGCAACCAGTATTTCCTTATGGAGAGCGGAGATTTGCAGATAAGCGGCACAGGCGACGATGGCATACAGGTAGAATATAAGGATGACACCGATCGCGAAGCTGAAGACACAGGAAGCATCACCATAAAAGGAGGAACCATCAATATCAATGTCACAGCAGATGCAGCAAAGGCATTAAAGGCTGACGGTGACTTCATTATGACCAAAGGCGATCTGACAGCAACTGTAAATGGAGGTGGAATTTGGGATTCAGATAAGAAGAAGACCAAGGCTTCATCATGCATAGGAATAGATGGAAATCTAAATATCAGCGGTGGAACTCTGAATCTTACTGCTACAAATGGAGGAGGAAAAGGTATCAGCGTAGATGGCAATTGCCAGATATCCGGGGGCACCTTCAATATTTCTACATCCGGAGGTATGATGGCATACGTCAATGGCAGTGTCAACAATAATTATACGGGAAATGCCGATCGTCTTTCCTCCGACTATAAATCATCTCCAAAGGGTATTAAAGTTGATGGTACAATTGTAATCGACGACGGAGATATAACTATTGAGACTAAAGGCAATGGTGGTGAAGGTCTTGAAAGCAAAAAGACCCTTACTATCAATGGCGGGAAAATAACCATCCGTGCATACGAAGATGGCACTAACTCCTCAAGCCACACCTATATAAATGGTGGCGAAATTGAGGTTACGACCGGCACAGGCGATGCCATAGATTCTAACGGCAATATATATATTGCGGGAGGAAAAGTAACTGTCATCGGGGCATCCAGTCCTGAGCAAGGTCTTGATGCAGGCGATGGATATACGGTATATATCACAGGCGGAAATATCCTGGCTGCAGGAGGTGGCAACTCGGCTCCTTCCAATTCGAATTCTACCCAAGCATACGTGATCCTTACTCAAAATGTTGAAGCCGGAGCAAATGTAACCGTCAAGGATGGTGAGAATGTATTGGCTACATTTACAATTCCTGCAAAATATGGCAACAATACTGCTACCAGAGGTCCAGGTGGTCCTGGAGGTCCAGGCGGTGGCGGTTGGGACTGGGGATGGGGAGGCTCCGGAGGATCCTCACTACTAATCAGCACTCCGGAGATGGTAAGTGGCAAAACTTATACCATTACTTCCGGCTCCAACTCCTCAACCGCAACAGCAAGAACCACTGGCGGCAGCTCAGGTCCAGGTGGTGGACATTAACACACCACTAAGTGATACTCACTGCCGACAATAGAAGGCAAAAAAATAAAAGACCCGCGATAGTATCATCGCGGGTCTTTTATAATTAAGGGAATATTAGTCGTTTTTGCGGAGTTTAATCTCTTCTTCAGTCAGTTCAGGATCTTTGCCCCAGTCTTGCTTTGAAAGACGCACATAGTTGTTGTAGCGCCAACGTGCATTTTCCTCACAAGCCTTGAAGAGCTCATCTGCGGAATCAGGACACATCTTCTTCACTGAAGCGAAACGAACTTCACCAGCGAGGAAGTCCTGGAATTTGCTCCAATCCGGCTCCTTGCTATCGAGAGTGAAAGGATTCTTTCCTTCTTCTTCAAGAGCAGGATTATAGCGCCAGAGATGCCAGTAACCGCACTCTACTGCGAGTTTTTCTTCCTTCTGGCTCTTACCCATTCCAGCCTTCAGACCATGATTGATACATGGAGCGTAGGCGATGATAAGTGATGGACCATCGTAAGCTTCTGCTTCACGAATTGCCTGAAGAGTCTGAGCGTTGTTGGCACCCATTGCAATCTGAGCTACGTAAACATATCCGTAGGTAGTTGCTATCAGACCGAGGTCTTTCTTGCGGATACGCTTGCCGGCAGCAGCAAACTTAGCGATAGCACCAATAGGAGTTGACTTAGAGCTCTGGCCACCGGTGTTGGAGTAAACCTCAGTGTCGAGAACGAGGATGTTGACGTTCTTGCCGGAAGCGATAACGTGGTCGAGACCACCGTAACCTATATCGTAAGATGCACCGTCACCACCGATGATCCATTGGCTTCTCTTCGAGAGGAACTTCTGATTGTTGACAACAGTCTTGCAGAGGTCGCAATCACAAGCGGAGCAAGCAGCTACAAGAGCGGCACCTGCCTTGCGAGAACCCTTTGCATCTTCGCGAACCTCAAGCCACTTGGCAGCAGCAGCCTTGATTTCATCACTGCAGCAATCGCAAGTCTGAATCTTATTGCAAGCGTCTACAAGACGTTCGCGCATCTTCTCGTATGCGATATACATACCCAGACCGAATTCACAGAAGTCCTCAAAGAGGGAGTTAGCCCATGCCGGACCGTGGCCTTCAGCGTTGGTAGTGTAAGGAGTAGAAGGAACTGAACCTGAGTAGATAGATGAGCAACCGGTAGCGTTGGCAATGATCTCGTGGTCACCGAAGAGCTGAGTGATAGTCTTTACATACGGAGTCTCACCACATCCTGCGCAAGCACCTGAGAACTCAAAGAGAGGCTTAGCATACTGGCTCATCTTCACATTCTGCTGAATGTTGACGAGATCAGCTTTGTTGCTTACGTGATCCTCACAGTATTCCCAGTTCTTAGCCTGAGCTTCTTGAGTCTCGAAGTGTTTCATTTCAAGTGCCTTCACACCCTTCTTGCCCGGGCAGACATCAGCACAGTTGCCGCAACCAAGACAGTCGAGAACGTCAACCTGCTGAACGAAACGTAGACCTTCGAGGCCCTTGCCGATAGCCGGAAGAGTATGATCTTCGCCGAATGGTGCATTAGCCAATTCTTCAGCATTGAGAAGGAATGGACGGATTGCAGCGTGAGGACAAACGTAAGAACAGATGTTACACTGGATACAGTTTTCAGGATTCCATTCTGGAACGAAAGCTGCCACACCACGTTTTTCGTATGCTGCAGTGCCCTGATGCCAAGTGCCGTCTTCGATACCAACAAATGTGCTTACCGGGAGAAGGTCGCCATCCTGAGCATTGATTGGCTTAACAACGTTTGTGATGAACTCAGGCTCATTGACCTTGACAGGAGCTTCATCAGCGAGTTCTGCCCATGCAGGATCTACATCGAGCTTCTTGTATTCGCCACCACGGTCAACGGCTGCATAGTTCATATTTACGATGTTATCACCCTTCTTTCCATAGCTCTTCTTGATGAACTTCTTCATCTGCTCTACAGCAAGATCTACAGGAATTACCTCTGTGATACGGAAGAAAGCAGACTGGAGGATAGTGTTCGTACGGTTGCCGAGACCAATCTCCTGTGCTATCTTAGATGCATTAATATAATATAGAGTGATGTTGTGCTTAGCGAGGTAACGTTTTACCTTGTTGGGCAGATTAGCAGCGAGCTCTTCACCTTCCCAGATAGTATTGAGAAGGAATGTGCCGCCATCCTGAAGACCGCGGAGCACGTCGTACATGTGAAGGTAAGCCTGAACGTGGCAAGCCACGAAGTTAGGAGTATTCACGAGGTATGTGCTGCGGATAGGTTCGTCACCGAAACGAAGGTGTGAGCATGTGAAACCACCTGACTTCTTGGAGTCGTAGCTAAAGTAAGCCTGGCAATATTTATTGGTATTCTCACCGATGATCTTGACAGAGTTCTTGTTGGCACCCACAGTACCGTCAGCACCAAGACCATAGAACTTAGCCTGGAACATTCCGTGGCCACCTACATTGATTTCAGGAAGCTGTGGAAGTGATAACAAAGTAACATCATCGTTGATACCTACAGTGAAACGATCCTTTGGCTCAGCAGCCTCAAGATTTTCATATACTGCAAGAATCTGAGCCGGAGTAGTGTCTTTTGAAGAAAGACCATAGCGTCCGCTGATGATCATTGGAGCGCCTTCTACGCCATAATAAGCTTCCTTAACGTCGAGTGCAAGGGGTTCGCCATTTGCACCGGGTTCTTTAGTGCGGTCAAGCACACAAATACGCTTGCAAGAAGCCGGGACAGCAGCACGGAGATGCTTTACGCTGAACGGACGATAGAGATGAACCGAAACGAGACCCACCTTCTTGCCTTGAGCACGAAGATAGTCGATTACTTCCTTAGCAGTTTCAGTCACTGAGCCCATAGCAACTACTACGTTCTCAGCCTCCGGATCTCCATAATAGTCGAAGAGAGAATAATTGCGACCTGTGATCTTGCTCACTTCCTTCATGTACTCCTCAACGATCTCGGGAACTGCATCATAATACTTGTTGCAAGATTCTCGGTGCTGGAAGAATACATCAGGATTTTCAGCCATACCACGAGCTACAGGAGCATCGGGAGTAAGGGCACGTTTGCGGAAATCAGCAAGTGCATCCTTATCAATAAGAGCTGCGAGAGCATCCTGATCGATTACTTCGATTTTCTGGATCTCGTGAGATGTACGGAAACCATCGAAGAAGTTAACGAAAGGAACACGGCTTTTGAGAGTAGCAAGGTGAGCTACACCTGAAAGATCCATTACTTCCTGAACGCTGCCTTCAGCAAGCATAGCGAAACCGGTCTGGCGGACAGCCATCACATCCTGATGGTCGCCGAAGATAGAAAGTGCATGGCTTGCTATCGTACGTGCAGACACGTTGAAGACGCAAGGAAGAAGTTCTCCGGCGATCTTATACATGTTAGGAATCATCAGGAGAAGACCCTGAGATGCTGTGTAAGTAGAAGTGAGGGCACCAGCCTGGAGTGAACCGTGAACGGCACCTGCTGCGCCAGCCTCAGACTGCATTTCCTGCACGAGGACAGTTTCACCGAAGATGTTTTTTCTGCCTGCAGCGCTCCAATCATCGACATACTCAGCCATTGTTGAAGACGGAGTAATAGGATAGATAGCAGCAACTTCAGTAAACATGTAGCTTACGTGAGCGGCTGCCTGGTTGCCATCGCAGGTCAGAAACTGCTTTTGATTGCTCATAATCTGATCTTTTGATAAAATTATTTAAAGGGTTTTGATTATCCTTAGGTAGTTCATTATTACCAATTTAGCATCTAAAAGGCAATATTTTTGTTTCAATATGCAAAATTAATAAAAAATATCTAAAACAGCAACAAAAAAAGACGTGAAATTCACGTCTTTTTAAGATTTATTCAGATATAAGGAATTTTTAATTATTCTGCAAGGAATGCTTTTACTTTGCCAAGTACATTATCTACTGTATAGCCGAATTTCTCATCAAGCACCTTTGCGGGAGCAGAGGCTCCGAAGCGTTCCATACCAAAGATCTCCCAATCACCCTTCATCACAGGGAATAGAGATGCAGGAAGTCCTGCTGTGATACCAAATACCTTCACACCATTTGGAATCACTTCGTTTTTGTATGCCTTTGATTGGCGACAGAACAGCCCAACTGAAGGAACAGAAACCACGCGGGCTCCGATACCTTCTTCACCAAGCTTTTCTGCTACATGATAAGCGAGTGCAACCTCAGAACCGTTGGCTACAAGAACTATCTTAGTGTCGGGAGCATCATAAACCACATAACCACCCATATCAGTCTTAGCTGCTTCTGCTGCGCGATTTTCTGTGGGAAGATCTTCAAGGTTCTGACGAGAGAGCACAAGAACTGTCGGAGACTTCTTGTTTTCGAGAGCTATACGATAGCTTTCTACAGTCTCTGCGCTGTCGCAAGGACGGAGCACGAGGGCTGCCTGATGACCGGCAAGATTATCCATCTGCTCCAGAAGACGTATCTGCGCTTCTTGCTCTACCGGCTCGTGAGTAGGACCGTCTTCACCTACACGGAATGCATCGTGAGTGAAGATGAACTTAACAGGAAGTTCCATAAGAGCAGCCATACGTATTGCTGGTTTCATGTAGTCAGAGAATACGAAGAATGTTCCGCAGGCTGCGATGCAACCGCCATGCAGAGCAATACCATTGCAGATGCAAGCCATAGTAAGCTCAGCCACACCGCTCTGAAGGAATGCTCCTGAGAAATCACCCTTCACGAAAGCATGAGTCTTCTTGAGGAAACCGTCAGTCTTGTCAGAGTTGGCAAGGTCAGCCGAACTTACGATCATATTGTGGACATGATCAGCCAGGAATGAAAGCACTGCTGCAGAAGAAGCACGAGAAGCCATGTTAGGCTTGAGAGCCACCTCAGTCCAGTCGAGATTTGGAAGTTTTCCTTCAAGCCAATCCTGAAGAGTCTTTGCCTCCTCCGGATTTTTCTCAGCCCATTCAGCATACTTGGCTTTGCGCTCCTTAGCGTAGGCAATAAGCTGTTCGCAACGATCAGCGTAAAGCTTCTTCACATCGTCCCAAATCTGCCAAGGATTCTGAGGGTCGCCACCAAGGTTAGCAACCGTCTTGTCCATATCAGCACCGGCAGCTGAAAGTGGCTGACCATGAGTGTTGACATGTCCTTCAAGGCTTGAGCCATCAGCAGCCACTGTCTTGCGAGCCATGACAGTGTGGCCTATGATGAGAGTTGGACGCTCTTTCTCTTCGCGAGCAGCCTCAATGGCACCAGCGATAGCGATAGGATCAGTACCGTCTATTTCAAGTACATTCCAATTCCATGCGCGATATTTTGCTGCTGTGTCTTCAGAGGTAACATCTTTCACCTTGGTAGAAAGTTGAACTTCATTGCTGTCATAGAACATGATGAGGTTATGAAGTCCAAGATTTCCTGCAATTCTTCCTGCTCCCTGAGAAATTTCTTCCTGTATGCCACCATCAGAGATGAATGCGTATGTCTTATGCTCAACTACTTCACCGAAACGTGCAGCAAGGAAACGCTCTGCGATAGCACAACCGACAGCATATACATGGCCCTGTCCGAGAGGACCTGAGCTGTTTTCGATGCCACGGGCTACTTCAAGCTCCGGATGACCGGGAGTAGCAGAGCCCCACTGACGGAAGCCCTGAAGCTCTTCAATAGAGAATTTTCCGGCGAGAGCAAGCACAGAATAGAGCATAGTGCTCATGTGGCCGGGATCAAGGAAGAATCGGTCGCGAGCAAACCAATTTGGATCTTCGGGATCATAGTTGAGGAAAGAAGAATAAAGGACGTTGACAAAGTCAGCACCGCCCATTGCGCCACCGGGGTGACCGGATTTTGCTTTTTCCACCATTTCTGCGATGAGGACACGCATGTTGTCCGCGCCGCGGGTGAGAAGGTTTGGATCTAAGGTCATGGTTTTATTATTTATGTGTTTAAGTGTTTATCGTTAATCGTTGATCGTTAATCGTTGAAAATATTAGCCGGCATCAAGCACTTGGTTTTCATCGATTTCGTTGACTGGAATATCAGTGTTTACATTTCTGCATCCTACTACAGCATAGAAGAAGATATAAGCTACCATTGCAAAGACGAGCCAATAACTACTTACATAATCACCTGTAGAACGAGCGATCCAGTCCTGAATAAATGGCATTATACCACCACCGACTACCATGGTCATGAAAAGACCGGATGCCTTAGCAGTATATTTTCCAAGTCCTTCTGTAGCAAGATTGAAAATTCCACCCCACATTACTGAAGTACAGATACCACAAAGGAAAAGGAAAAGACATTTCAAAGGCACTAAGCCACTGGTGATATTGAGTGCCGGGATACTTGGAGAGTTGAATGTAATATCTTTCGGGAGAAGAATAGCAATTAAAAGGAATGCCATAGCAATAGAAGAGACTACGATAAGCTGCAGACGAGTAGAAACCTTGCCGCTGATTGCAGAACTTACAATACGACCTACAAGCATAAGGAGCCAATATAGAGCAGCAAGAGATCCGGCTACGGCTGCTGCGCCTTCAAATGGCTCACGGCTTATCCATGCATTCATTTCGCCCGGGATACCAATTTCAACACCTACATAGAAGAAGATGGCAACGACTCCGAGTGTGCAATGACGGAATGAGAATGGACTGTGCTCGTATGTAGCCTTGCTGAGGTTCTTCTGAGGTTCTTCAATCTTGATGAAGGAGATTACGATGAATGCTGCCACGAAGATGACGATTCCTGTGATCACGAGTGGAGCTACTGTTGCCATTGAAGTCTCTTTTGTAAGAGTACCGACAAGAACACCCACGAGCATAGGAGTAAGAGTACCGGAAAGAGAGTTGAGCGAACCACCCATCTGCACAAGCTGATTACCCTTGTTGCCACCACCACCAAGAAGGTTGAGCATCGGGTTAACTACTGTATTGAGCATACAAACGCAGAAACCGCAGACCAACGCACCAAGAAGATAAATAAAGAGATTGAGAGTAGTGGCAGTAACGCCTTCGCCATAAACTACGACGTCATCACCAACATAACTTGAAAGCAGCTGAATAGTAAGACCTATAGCACCAACAGCGAGAGCGATGAGTGCAGTTTTCTTATAACCATACTTTATAAGCATGTTACCTGCCGGTATACCCATAAATAGGTATGCGGTAAAGTTCATAAGGTTACCAGCCATACCGGCCCATTCATAACGGAAGCCCCAGATATTGCCGAATGGGGCTGCCATGTTTGTCACAAACGAAATCATCGCGAAAATGAAGAACATCGTGATGATTGCCACTGTACGGCCCGATTGGGGCGCTGATGCAGCTTTTACATTACTCATGGTTGATTTTGTTTTTGGTTATTAAGTTAGTTTATTACATTTACTGACAATAGTTTCTCACTCCGAATATTGCAGTGCCAATCCTTACAAGGTTGGCACCTTCCTCTACAGCAATTTGCCAATCGCCCGACATTCCCATTGAGACAATATCGAAGCCTATGAGATCGGGAGCTATTTTTAAGATTTCTTCTTTAGTAGCAGCTATCTGTCGGAAATCTTCTCTCACTCTATTCATATCGTCGGTATTGGAAGCCATTCCCATCACTCCGCAGATATGAGTAGCCTTAAGATTTTCAAATTTTCTGCTTGAGAAATATTCCAACAGTTCTTCAGGATAAAAACCGAATTTAGTTTCTTCTCGAGCCACATGCAATTGCATCAGAACTCGAGTGGTGACTCCTGCCCTCTCCGATTCCTTATCTATAAGTTCGAGCAAGCGAATGGAGTCAACACTCTCAATGAGAGACGTCAAACCGATAAGCTGGCGCACCTTGTTGGTCTGCAAATGACCAATGAAATGCCATTTGATATCTGGAGGAAGCACCTTGACTTTCTCAAGCAATTCCTGGACTCGACTCTCACCAAAAATTCTTTGTCCTGCATCGTAAGCCTCTTTCACTGCTTCTGCAGGATGAAACTTACTGACTGCACACAACTCTACTCCCGGAGGGAGCATTGAGTGGATCTTCTTTATCTCTTCTGCTATCATCTAAATGCGTTTTGCGTCTTGCGTTTTGCGATAACATTCCCCTAAAAGCTTCAAGAGGGAGAGGCTGTCTTCTCAGGAGTGTCGTATTCGTAAGGATATACATCCATAAGTGGTGTCTCTGTGATGGATGCTATCTGATAGTCAGCCATAGTACCTTTCATGCCATCCTGAAAACGACCGAGAGCATTCTCAAAGTCGCCTGCTTGCACAAGAATAAAGCTTGCTGACTTCTTTTCCTTTCCACTTTTCTCATCGAGGGTGATGAAATTCACCTTCACCATATAAAACTTGTCGGCATATTCAGACTCGTCAAAGAAAATCTCTGAAATCTTTGTCTTTTTGACAGCCGAAACTGAGAATTCACCGGAAATGAAGGGGGTAATTTTTTCAATTATTCGAGCCTCAGCATCAGTAAATGTCAATGCATCTACCAAATAGGGTTCATTCACTTTCTTCACCGCACCATTTTCCTGCATGCGATCGTATCTAATTTTGGTTTCAAACCAGAGTGCCATTTCTTATTATATTTAGGTTATTATCCCCGATATACGGGGTGCAACTGCAAAGTTAGCAATAAATTTTGAGAAATCAGCTAAAATCCTTGGCAAATTATGCAAGAAAAATTAATTTTGCAGTCTCAAACAAAAATTTCAACTCTTGCAACCGAAAGTTGAAATGCCCTTAAATGAGCATGAGAACTTAAATTAAAAATTATGGGAATCTACGGACAACTTTTCACAACTTTCATGAAAATTGGAGCATTCACCTTCGGCGGTGGATGGGCGATGATTTCAATTATCGAGAAGGAAATCGTCGATAAGCATCACTGGATAGAACGAGATGAGTTTCTCGACCTTCTTGCCATAGCTCAATCTCTACCCGGTATTCTCGCAGTCAATATTGCAACGTCTATTGGTGACCGCCTTAAAGGTTTGAAAGGTGGTATCGTGGCAGCTTTAGGCACAATTCTGCCATCTTTCCTTATTATCCTTGCCATTGCCATTTTTTTGACTCCTGAGACTATCAAAAATAGCAAAGTGCTGAGTAGCATCTTCATGGGAATCCGTCCCGCTGTAGTGGCACTGATCATTGCTCCCGTCATCACGACGGCAAAGGCAGCCAAACTTAAACTGACGACTATTTGGATTCCGGCCTTAGCTGCATTAGTAATCTCCCTTGATATGGGCATAGTATCCAATCCAATCACTTGGATTGCACTTGGAGCTATCGGAGGCTACCTCCACTGGGAATACACAAGGCGCAAGCTCAGCAAGTCATAATGCATATTGCAAAATGCATAATTCATAATGCATATTGCAAAATGCATAATTCATAATGCATAATGCAGAATTTTGGATTTCATAATTGATCATCTATTAAATTCTAAATTCTCAATTCTAAATTCTCAATTCTAAATTAATATTCTATGAGCATATACTTAAAAATGATATGGGCATATCTGAAAATTGGCATTTTCGGATTTGGAGGTGGATATGCAATGCTTTCGTTGGTAGAACGTTCAGTCGTTGGACCCGGGTGGATATCCGAACAGATGTTTACAGATATTGTTGCAATCTCGCAGATGACTCCAGGACCGATCGGCATCAATTCTGCTACTTATATAGGATATGTAGCACCGGGGCATGTCACAGGAGGGGTACTGGCTTCTCCACTCTGGGGATTGTTAGGCAGCATATTGTGTACACTTGCCGTCACTGTCCCATCTTTCATACTCGTCATCAAGGCATCCCACTTCATTCGCAAGCACAATGAGAGTGGAGTCATCAAGGCTATTTTTGCCGGACTACGCCCTGTAGTGGTCGGACTTATCGCGTCAGCAGCAATAATGCTTATGAACTGGGCAAACTTTTCTCCTGAACATGACCGACGCACCCTAATATGCAGCATAGCTATATGCGCTGTATCATTCTGTCTTGTATATTTTAAAATTCCATACAAAGGTAAGAAAATCGGATTGCATCCCATCCTTGTTATATGCATAATGGGTCTTACCGGCTTCCTTCTTTATTATTGACATTACAATGGATTATCAACAGACACTCGATTGGCTCTTTGCACAACTTCCGATGTTTTCACGCACCGGTGCAGCCGCATATAAGCCGGGGCTCCAGACCAGCCATGACCTCGACAAATATTTCAACCACCCACACAAACGATTCAAAAGCATCCACGTAGGAGGCACCAACGGCAAAGGGAGCACCAGCCATATAATTGCTGCCATTCTTCAAAGCCAAGGCTACAGGACCGGACTCTACACCTCCCCTCATCTTGTAGATTTTCGAGAAAGAATTCGCGTCAATGGCGAGATGATCACAAAAGATGCAGTAATTGACTTCGTAAATAAATTCCGAAAAAGCAACTACGAGGGGCATCCAAGTTTCTTCGAACTTACTATGATGATGGCATTTGATTATTTTGCTTCTGAAAAGGTGGATTATGCCGTCATAGAGGTAGGTATGGGAGGAAGACTGGATTCGACGAATATCATCACACCTGAATTAGCAGTAATAACCAATATTTCCAAAGACCACACTCAATTCTTAGGCAAAACGCTCGTAGAGATAGCCGGAGAAAAGGCTGGAATCATAAAAGAGGGTGTGCCTTGTGTAGTTGGCGAGGCAGAAGGAGAAATCAGGGAAGTTTTTGAGGAAAAGGCAAGTGCAACAGGCACCACTATCCTATTTGCCGACTCTCTTCACCCCTTGCAAAGATGCGAACCTGCACTGGACGGAGGTCTTAATTGCAGCAGCCCTATTTGTGGAGATTTCCATTGCCAACTTGGTGGAGACTATCAAAAGAAAAACATCAACACTGTCTTGACCGCCCTTTATGAAATGAGACGCATAGGCATAGCCATTGATGACGATGCCATCCATAAAGGTATGAATGAAGTCTGCGAACTTACAGGTCTGGCAGGAAGATGGATGAAAGTGTCAGATAGACCTCTCACCATCTGCGACACCGGACATAATGAGGCAGGAATCCGCTTTACAATGTCGCAGCTTGAACGAAAAGCAAATGAATGCGGTGGTAAAAAACATATTGTGATAGGTTTCGTTGCGGACAAAGCCATCGACGACATTATTGTCCTTCTCCCTAAAGATGCCATATATTATCTGACATGCGCATCAATTCCGAGGGCACTTCCTGCTGCAGACCTTAAGACAAAATTCAATGAGCACGGAATAGAAGGAAACGTTTATGCCAATCCCAAAGAAGCTGTAGAGGCTGCGCGAAGCAATGCCTCGCCCGACGATATAATCTACATAGGCGGAAGCACTTTCATAGTAGCAGACTTTCTTTCTTAGTAATGCAAATCAAAAAAAAATTCGGGCAGCATCCTTTTACGGAAGCTGCCCGATTTGCTTTTCTTCATTAACCTCAATATTGATTATTCAGTCTTTGTTTCAATCTTGGAGTCCTTCTTTGAATCCTTCTTCGAGCCGTCAGCTGATGGCTCATCTTCCAATAGGCGTTCAGAACGAGTCTTATTTTTCGACTGTGCTGAATTCATGTCGCTTTCCTCGTGGAGGAAGATCTCTTGTCCGGTGCTGTCAATCACACGATATTGAAGATAAGCCAACGATTCATCTGCCACTACCTTTAATCCGCGTCCGAAACGACGTTTCCACTTACCATAGAGTGAGAACATACCTTTCTTTACGTAAGCCTCAACAAACGGATGGATGTAGAGTATAAACTTCTTGACCTCGAGTTGCTCTGTAAGATACTCAAGTTTTTCCTCCAATTTGTCAGTAAAAAGCAACGACGGCTGCACTTCCCCTTTTCCAAAGCAAGAGGGGCAAGTCTCTTCAGTAGTAATGTCAAGGGCAGGACGAACTCTCTGGCGAGTGATCTGCATGAGACCAAATTTAGACAGAGGCAAGATATTATGGCGAGCTCTATCTTTCGCCATGTTGTCGCGCATGTGGTCGAGAAGTTGCTGTCGATGTTCCGACTTTGCCATATCTATGAAATCGACCACTATGATACCACCCATATCTCGAAGTCTTAGCTGCCTGGCAATCTCGTCGGCGGCACGCAAATTGACTTCAAGCGCATTGGTCTCCTGATCTTGCGAAGCCTTGCTTCTATTGCCGGAATTGACATCTATCACATGAAGGGCTTCAGTATGCTCAATTATCAGATAAGCTCCTGATTTGAAAGAAACAGTCTTACCGAAAGCAGATTTTATCTGCCGCGTTATATTGAAACTGTCGAAAATAGGGACATCTTTTGTATAGAGTTTTACTATTTCTTTCCTGTCTGGAGCTATAAGCGAGACATACTTTTGAATCTGTTCGAATATCTCTGCATCGTTTACGTAGACACTCTCAAATGAAGGATTGAAAATATCTCGAATCACACTCACAGCCCTTGATTCTTCTTCATATATTAAAGAAGGAGGAGTGCTTCTCTGCATTTTAGCGATCGAGTTCTTCCAAGCTTCCACAAGGGCACGAAGTTCATTAATAAGTTCAGCCACTCTCTTACCTTCGGCCGATGTCCTGACTATCACGCCAAACCCCTTGGGCTTGATACTGCTGATGATCTGACGCAGACGCACCTTTTCCTCCGTAGACTTTATCTTCTGAGAGATAGAAATCTTATTGCCGAAAGGAATAAGCACCATAAATCTCCCTGTGAGAGTCAACTCAGTGGTCAGCCTTGGACCCTTTGTTGATATCGGTTCTTTGGCTATCTGCACAAGAAGTTGCTTGCCTGGCTGAAGAAGTTCTGCGATTCGACCCTGTTTAGGGATCTCCGGTTGCGGCTCGATGCTTGAGATTTCAGGTACTGTCTCCGGGTGTTCGAGAGCCTCTGTGATGTAAGCGTTGTAGGTGTTAAACTGAGGTCCTAAATCCAGATAATGAAGAAAAGCGTCTTTTTCATACCCAACGTCGACAAAGGCAGCGTTAAGTCCCGGCATCAGTTTCTTGACCTTGGCAAGATAGAAGTCGCCTACAGCATAGACGATGTTCCTACTCTCCTTCTGCAGGGATACAAGACGCGAGTCTTCGAGCAGCGCTATAGATATTTCTTTAGGCTGCACGTCGACGAAGAGTTCGCTTTTCATTGTTTCCATTTACTAAATTTAAGTTTCGAATGCAAATGCAAGGTTTTATCTGCTTTTATTTACACACGAAATATGAATAAAAAAGGACAAGCGGGATATGGCATGAAATATCACCCCATCCGTCCGGCTTGTCCTTATGGCTTTGCCGTCTCCATCCCTGGAGCGGCCTGCTGAGTTAGTCTACGAAGACCATCCGGCTTTCACCGAATTATTTCTTCTTATGACGATTCTTTCTCAGTCTTTTTTTACGCTTGTGCGTAGCCATCTTGTGGCCTTTTCTTTTCTTTCCGCTGGGCATAATAATTGATATTTTTATGAGATGTTTTTAATGAAAATCTTACGATTTTTTGCTTATCAAAAGAGCAACGTATCGTGTGTCCTTGATTTGCGAGTGCAAATATCGTGATTTTTTTTGAAATAATCACTATTTATAGGCCAAAAAATACAATTTATCTGCAAAATTAGTGTTATCTTTGCAGAAAAAGACGGATTATGACCCCAAAATGGATATTTTTTGACCTCGACGACACTCTATTCGATTTCTCCCGGGCATCGTTGATTTCACTGCAAAGACTCTGGCAAGAGACGCCCGAAATCAACTCTCGGTTTGCTAATTCCGAAGCTTTCATTGATGAGTATCACATCCACAACAAGCGCATGTGGGATCTTCATGAGAGTGGAAAAATCTCAGCTGATTTCCTAAAATCAGAAAGATTCAGACTGACCGTCTTTCCCGAACACGATGACGAAAATATCGCTAAAGCATGTCGCAGACTAAACGACCGCTATCTTTGGCTTCTCGGAGAATGCAACACTCCGATAGAAGGGGCTCATGAACTTCTCAGAGTTTTGTCGAAGAAATATTTGATTGGAGTGCTGACCAACGGATTTACAGAAGCTCAATACCGTAAACTGAAAACTACAGGAATTGACCGATATGTACAGAGGATGATCATAAGTGATGAAATCGGCATTCAAAAGCCCGACACACGCATCTTCCGATATGCAGAGCAAGAAACCGGAGCCACAGCCGAGACATCTGTAATGATCGGCGACAATCCTTCCAATGACATTTCCGGTGCCTTAAAAGCCAGATGGAGATCAATATATTTTGACACAAAAGGCAAACCTTTCGAATTTTTTTATTATAATTATATCTGATAGATCTACACTCTCAGTGAAGTGCAGAATATTTTAGGT
>JAIDTL010000148.1 GCA_029060725.1 Muribaculaceae bacterium
CTTTCTTGTTAGCCATCTGTTGCTGACGGAGAGCAAGCTGTGAAGACTGATACCAGAAACTGTAGTTGCCGGCAAAGAGTGAAATCTTATTATAATCGATATCGAGGGTGTTAGTGCTGACGGCATCGAGGAAGTGACGGTCATGGCTCACCACAAGCACTGTATTCTCAAAGTTGCAGAGATAGTTTTCAAGCCAAGCTACGGTCTCAAGGTCAAGGTCGTTGGTAGGCTCGTCGAGGAGCAGATTGTCAGGATTTCCGAAAAGTGCTTTAGCAAGAAGCACACGCACCTTTTCGTTAGCTCCCATATCACGCATCAGCGAGTAGTGTGAATCCTCTTTTATGCCGAGACCTGATAGAAGAGCAGCCGCGTCACTTTCAGCATTCCATCCTTCCATTTCCGCAAATTTTTCCTCCAGTTCTGCGGCTCGAATACCATCTTCTTCAGTGAAGTCTTCTTTTGCATAAAGGGCATCCTTTTCCTGCATTATATCCCATAGAGTGGTGTGTCCGCGGAGTACAGTTTCAATTACAGTGCAATCATCATACTTGAAGTGGTCTTGCTCAAGCACTGAAAGACGTTCTCCAGAACCCATTGAAACAGAGCCTGAAGTAGGGGATAGCTGACCTGAAAGAATTCTCATTAAAGTCGACTTTCCGGCTCCGTTGGCACCGATTATCCCGTAACAGTTGCCATGGTTGAATGTTAGATTCACATCCGAGAACAATGGTTTTTTGCCAAATTGGATGCTTAGATTGTTTGTCTGTATCATCTTTTTATCGTAAATTCTTCTACCTATTTAGTTTCAGAGTGCAAAGTTACAAAAAATAATTGAGAATTGGGAATTGAGAATGTTGAATTTATATTTGAGAATTGAGAATTTGTCAGAAGCGGACTGCGAGTTCAAGGATAAGTTTGTTGCCTTGTCCTTCGTTGGGAGTATAGCCGTGCTGATAGAAGTATTGTTCGTAGTCGAGCATTACGTCGGCAAATACTTTTTTATATTTGTAAGAAAGTGTCCCTCCGATTGTAGCTCGGTGTCGTCCTCCATTGTCGGCAGCTCCTTGGATGCCGTTCCACTGTCGGTTCATGCCATCATATCTGGCTTGGACTGACCAGTGATTGAATATACCAAGCTTTGCATTCCTGCCATAGTCGCCCCAAACTACCCATGAATGGGCATCTTTATGGAAAGAGTCAACGTAATGTTCATTCATGTATTCAATACCGCCACGCCAATCGCCGCGTTTCCAAGTAGTTCCGATATCATATAGCATTATTCTTGTGATGTCAGGAAGGATATCCATTACGCCTCCACATATATTGAAATCTCCTGCTTGCAGAGTCACTCGCCCGCAACCCATATAAGATTTACCCCAAATGTTGTGGTCAGCTACTCCGCCGGCATTCCCGACAGCAACTTCTATTGTCAAGGGGAGTTTTATAGGCATGGAATAAGTTACCTTAGCTCCAACTTTGCGGTAATTGCACATTTGCTTTCCCATGAAAGAGCGATTGGCAAAGACATAGTTTTGTGGCGCCATAAAAGGTTCGCGCCCAAAAGGCATTCTGAATTGTCCGGCTTGTATTTCCAGACCTTTGGCGACCTCCATCTTTGCGTAAGCATCATGAAACTTGAAGACACCTTGGTCGCAAAGATCTACTTGAAAGAAGTAGCCAATTTTTGGAGCCACTTTACCTTCAGCCGTAAATCTTGCCCACCTCACTTCAAAGCGGCTTTTGCCGGAGTGGGTATCTAATTCCCAGCGTGGTCTGACTGCACCGTGAAATTCAGGAACATAGCTTATTTTATCAGCGTCTTCAGCCGGTGTAGGAGTGTTTTCGGCAAAGACCGGAATCATATTTGAAACTGCTGCAAACAATATGCAAAGGTTAAAAAAGTGCTTTTTCATGGGTGTCATTGTATTTTTGAGTGGCAAAATTAGGAAATTTTTATTAACTTTGCAAAAAAATAAAACCTAACAATGATAAAGCATACAGTAATGTTCAAACTTCACGGCAGCGAAGAGCTTCGCCGTAAGATAGCTGAAGACTTCAAAGCTGCGCTTCTTGCTCTCCCGGAGAAAATAGATTGTCTTCAGAGTATGGAGGTTGGTATCAACGTGAATCCGGCGGAGGATTGGGATGTGGTCTTAATGGCAGTCGTAGCTACTATGGCTGATGTAAATACATACGCCAAGCATCCTGCCCATGTGGCAGCTGCAGCTATCCTTGGTCCATATAAGGAAGCGAGGGCTTGTGTTGACTTTGAATTCTGATTGACACATAGCAAATGATAAAGCTCCAGATTGAAAAGCTCACTAAGTCGATAGGGGATCGTATTCTCTTTTCTGATCTTTCACTGACTGTCGAAGAAGGTGATAAGATAGGTATTGTAGCCCGCAATGGGTCGGGAAAGACAACTTTTCTTAATATCATTTTCGGTCTTGATGATTATGACTCCGGAAAAATAACTTTTTCAGATGGAGTAAGGGTAGGCTATCTGTCACAAAGTCCGGCATACGATAAAGATGAGACTGCTCTCGACTACGCAACGCCGGCCCCACATAACAGTGATGACTATAGTGCGCCCGATCGGGCAAGGCAGATGCTGTCTCAATTTGGAATCACAGACTTTAATCAGAAGCTTGGCACTATGTCGGGCGGCCAGTTTAAGAGAGTGTCTATAGCGAAGGTGCTTCTTGAAGAGCCCGACTTGTTGATTCTTGATGAGCCGACCAATCATCTTGATATAGCAATGGTGGAATGGCTTGAGTCATATCTATCCAGAATGCGCAGTACTCTAATCATGGTCACTCACGACAGATATTTTCTTGATAATGTCTGTACCCGTATCCTTGAGATAGATCGAGAAGAAGTGTTCATTTATGATGGAAACTATGACTACTATCTGAAGAAGCGTACCGAACGTCATGAAGTGCTGAGTGCAGAACTTGCAAAGGTCAAGAATCTATTGCGTACAGAATTGGAGTGGATGCGACGTCAACCGCAAGCCCGAGGCAGTAAAGCTAAGTATCGGATAGATTCATTCCACGATTTGGAAAAGAGAAGCCATGTCAATCTTAACGAAAAGGATATACGTTTGTCTGTAAAGGGTAGCTATATAGGCAACAAGATTTTTGAAGCTGTGCATGTGGCGAAGAAATTTGTAAAGGAGGGTAAAGATGGGAATCAACAAGAGATTCCCATTCTGAATGACTTCAATTACAATTTTGCTCGATTTGAGAAGGTAGGAATAGTAGGCGATAATGGAGCCGGGAAGTCCACCTTTATTAAGATGCTCCTTGGAGAATTGCCCCCTGATTCCGGACATTTCGATGTAGGAGAGACTGTAAGATGGGGCTATTATTCTCAAGAAGGAATGACTGATTTCGATGAGAAGAAGAAAGTGATAGATGCAGTCAGGGAGATTGCTGAGACTGTCAGAATAGATGATAAGACTACATTGACGGCACAACAGTTTTTGACTCACTTTTTGTTTGAACCCTCTACTCAACAGAAATACATCTATAAGCTTAGCGGTGGTGAACGCAGACGTCTCTATCTTGCCACAGTGTTGATGCGTCAGCCAAACTTCCTCATATTGGATGAGCCGACCAATGACCTTGATATCATGACGCTTGGGGTGTTGGAAGATTATCTTGCCAATTTTAAGGGATGTGTCATTGTTGTCAGCCATGATCGTTTTTTCCTTGATAGAATAGTCGATCACTTATTTGTGATGAAAGGGGATGGGGAAGTAAGGGATTTCCCGGGTGATTATTCTACTTATCGTCATTGTGTGCGTCAGGAAGAAAAAGAAGCAAAAGCAGCAGCTGATGAGTCTAAGCGAGTTGCAGATGCAAAGTCCGGGACTGAAGCTTCCGGCTCATTCAAGCAGAAGACAGAACGAAAGCCCAAACTCTCCTTCAAGGAGAAAAAAGAAATGGAGTCTCTTGAGTTAGAGCTTGAAAGCCTGAATAAAGAAAAATCAGATCTTGAATCATCTATGTCTTCAGGCACATTGAGCGTAGATGAAATCACAAAAGCGGGTGCAAGAATTCAAGAAGTAATTGAAAGGATCGACGAAGCAGAAATGCGAATGCTCGAACTTATGGAAAAAGAAGGATGAAGACTCAGGTCTCATCCTTCTTAAATTTTTATATTTAATCAGTTCAATTCGCCTAATGACCATATCATAAAGCGCCTCTCCGAGGTTACTGAGCTTTTGTCAAGGATCCGCCGGACTGAAGTCCGGGGTTTTTGCATAATGTCAGCTCTCCGAGCTGATAAGTCATACCGCAGCTATCATCTCGATTTCGACGAGAGCTTGCTTGGGGAGCTCTTTTACTGCAAAGGCGCAGCGAGCAGGGAAGGGAGCTGAGAAGTATTCTGCATAAACCTCATTCATTGCTCCAAAGAGGCTCATATCGGCGAGGAAAACGGTTGTCTTTACTACGTCGTTGAGAGTTGCTCCGCCAGCTTCGAGGATAGCCTTGGCGTTTTCAATGCTTTGGCGAGTCTGGCATTTAATGCATTCTCCCATTGTGCCATCTTCCGGATTGATTGGAAGTTGTCCTGATACGAAAATGAGGTTGCCGGCTTTTACAGCCTGGCTGTAAGGTCCGATTGCACCGGGAGCCTTTGGGGTATCTATCTGAGTCTTCATTTTTTGATAAAGTTTTAAATTTTAAACATTAAACATTAAGTCGTTTAAGTCTATATTTATAGGTTTAATATTTCTTACGGCGTGGGATATTGACGTTTTCGGCATCGAAAACTTTGCTTGATGATCGGTCGAAGATCCGCCAGTGTTCCTTTTGAGCGGATGGAATTAGATCAGGGCGGTTGGAGGGTATGATAGTGTAGTTGGTGCCCTTGCCTGTAGGTTTAGCGCAGAAGAAAGTATCATAGTCAGCCCATTTCACCTTGGCTTTTCCATCATCATCACGCTCTACCCTGACTCTGATATATGCACCGCCACGGGTATCTGCAGTCTTCATATTAGAAATAAAATTGCCGAGAGAGTAGATTACGGGCACATCTTGCTGCCGCTTCTCGTCGCGTATCATCTTCATCGGTTGAATCACGTGGGGATGGCTGCCGATCACCATATCAGCACCATTATCTATTAAGAATTGAGCTTGCTCACGTTGTATCGCATTTTCTTTGAGTACGTACTCAATTCCCCAATGTATCGTCAACACAAGAATTTCCGCTCCGGCTTCGCGGGTTTGCTTCATTTCCTTGGCTATCTTATCTTTATCAATAAGTGCCACTTCCATACCATCGCGTGCCGGAATGCCATTAGTGCCGTAAGTATAATTGAGGAAACCAAACTTAATGCCATTTATGTCTTTGATAAACGGGACTTTTTCATTGCGATCAGATTCGTCGTGATAAGTGCCTATATGGTCTACTCCAATTGAGTCAAGGGCGCTGATGGTGCGACGCGCGGCTTTCATCCCGGAATCAAGGCAGTGGTTGTTGGCTGTCAGGATCAAATCGAAACCTGCATCTACGAGAGCCTGCGCATAACTGTCAGGAGCACTGAAGCAAGGGTAACCGCTATAGACAGGTCCGCCTCCAAGCGGAACTTCGAGATTCACGACGGCATAATCAGCTTCTGTGACCGTAGGAGCGATCCATCGGAAGCATTCTGAATAGTCATACCTTTTGCCTCCCCCTTCGCTGAGGGCTTGGTCAAGCTGAGCCTGATGCTGCATGGCGTCTCCGGCAAAAAGAAGGGTAGCACCCGGAGAAGACACAGAAGTACTATCGGCTGTATTTGCCGCAGACCCGGTGATAAACTGCAACAGGCTGAAGAGAAGGATGATAGCAGGAGCGCTCATTTTCATTGCATCTGCTGTAGTGAGTAAGTGAATATCGTACGAGCCTGGTCCATGAGCAGTTTGCACATAGATGGATTGCTAATATACGGTGTACACTTTGTCAGGTATTTCTTTCCTGAGCTTGATGAACTGCCATAGCCGTAACCGTAGCCATACATATAATATAATGAATTATAGTAGCTGCTACTGCTTGACTGCTCCTCTTCAAAGACAAGATTTGCTGGGAGAATGGTAAATTCAAGGTCTTCTTCTTTCACTCCATTTTGGATAAGACCGAGAATATAGTTTCTCATTGAAGAGAATGTGTAGCGTTTAGATGTGCTGTTATAGGAAGCATAGAAAGAATCCTTATCATCAGGTAAAGAATTATTTTTAAGAAATTCTTCAAGTTTTGATTTCTTCACCATGATCATATAAGGAGGAGGCGTTACGTCATGTTCGTTTTGGATTTCTTCCACAGGAATGCTGAAAGAAAGATTACTTACCACAGCAAGCTTGGATTGCGATTGGTTGTAAATATCCAAGAGTTCCTGAGCCGGGAATTTGAAGTCAACACGAAATCCTCCGGGAGTAGTGACGACAGCTTCATTGTTGGCAGCAAGATTCATTAGATAATCTGACGGCTTATATGATATGTTATTGCTGCTAAGTACGATGGGGGAAGACGCAAACACACCGGCTGCGCCAACTTTAGTCTCGACAGTAGTGGTCACAGTGCCATCGCTTCCGGTAGAAGTCTTTGGCACCTTGTAGTTGTAAAATATGACGAAGTAGGTTTCATATATATTTGCGACACATCCGCGTCCGAAGGATGGTTCAACATATATTCCGTGAAACCAATTTTCGAAAGAATCCGGCCATTCAAAAATGGATTTGGTATCCTTGTTTCTATATGCCTCTACGGTTTTAACAGCCATGTTTTGGGTCATTGGAATGTCGATGTCGACATAACTCCTGTGAATATATATAGAGTCGCTCATGCCGAGTGCAGAAAGCGTGAAACTTCTGCTTCCAAGAGGCTTATCCGGATTGTAATATCCGGTAGGGTCAAACTTATTGTCAATATTGGAAGGGAGGGATTTTGTGAGCTCATATACTGTAAGCTGTTGTGGCGCAAGAGAGTCACCTGTCAAAGCGCCACGAGGCACCATCAGTATAAGCTTCATAGAGTCAACCTGAGAAATGGGAATTGAATCCGGAATGCCGAGTCGAGTGGTGCTCATAAGTTGGCTTACGAAAGAACAACGTAGGTCGCCAAATTCAGGCACGCTGATTCTTCCGATAAGATTAGTAGTGCTTCTTGCGTCAAAAGCATCTTCGTAGACTGTATTGTATTTGATTTTCGGACAAGAAACTTTAATTTTTTGATCGCCACGATATACGTATTGTTCCGTACCGTCCCAAATCAACGAGTCAAGAGCAATTTGAACTTCACCGTTAGCGAGGCTGCTGCCTACTTTAGGCACATTGTCTTCGCAGGAATCAAGCATAACTCCGGCTGCAATTGCTAAGATTGGAGCGGCAAGTAGCTTGAGCGACTTCCGCAAGGATGTATGGCGCATCATTTGTCTGAAAGTTTATCGTAAAATTCTATGTAAGCATCAAGATTATTGTCGGCATCCTCTTTCTTAAGGAAAGGAATTCCCTTTGCTTCGACGGCAGCTAAAAGGTCAGGGTCCGGCTCATCCGTCATAAAGATGACTCCGTCGGAATTATCTATGGCCATCTTGTGAAGAAGTTTGGAGTTGAGCTCCATATCTTGATAAGCTGTAAGGTATTCAGCTTTTACACCATCTTCTTTAAGTCGGCGGAAGAAATCTGCATCTATGACCACCTCATTCTCTTCAGGAAGCACAGTATAGACTATTTTAGAACTTTCAAAAGGAATAGAGTCAGTCAGCTGACGAAGATATACAGGGGTAAGAGCTGCAACCCAACCCTGAGAATGGATCACTGCAGGGTCCCATTGAAGCTTTTTGGCAGTCTCAATAGTAGAGCGGGTAAAGAAAAGGATACGCTTGTCGTTGTCCGCGCGGTTGCTGCCTACATTGTCGATGTCAGTGTCGAGCTTCTGGAAGAAATCGTCGTTGTCGATAAAATATACCTGAGTCCTTGTAGGATGGAGGCTTGCAACTTTTAGAAGCAGTGGATGGTCGTTGTCGTCGATTGTGACGTTAAGCCCACTTAGTCTGATCACTTCATGAAGTTGGTTGCGACGCTCATTGATATTCCCCCATTTAGGAGTGAATGTTCTCACTTCATAACCTCTTTTATGTATACCTGTAGCAACATCTTTGCCCAGCGAAGATATATTTTCGGGCGGAAGGTAGGGGGCTACTTCTTGCGCCACAAATAGAAATTTTTTCTTGGCCATATCTAATTTTTATATTGAGCATATCGTCTTGCATCGCGCGTAGGATATACTGCAAGTGCAAAATTACAAAAAAAATTCCAAATAGACCCAATCTCGGTGCTTCTTTTTGATTCTTTTGCATTTCATTACATTATTTTTCAAAATTTTTAACATTAAAATGTGTTTTTTGGCTGAAATGCTTGGTGTGTTTGTGAGTTATTTATTAACTTTGCAAGTTGAAACTTTTTAACAGGCAATTAGCCGTCGTAAGTGGCGACAGATAATTATCAATATAAAGCAATGGCAATGCAGATAATTCGTAGTGTCAGCGACCTTGAAGCCTTCGTAGGCGAGGCGCTCGGCAAGGGAAAGACAATAGGATTGGTGCCTACTATGGGTGCACTCCATGACGGGCATCTATCGCTCGTGAAAAGGGCAGTCGCAGAAAATGATGTGGCCCTTGTCAGTGTTTTTGTCAATCCGACACAGTTCAATAATCCGGTGGATCTTGCTACATATCCCAGAAAAGAGGAGGATGATTTCCGTCTCTTGGCGGGAGAAGGAGCTACAGCGGTGTTTGCCCCGTCTGTAGAGGAAATGTATCCGGATGGTACAAAATCTGATCATGAATTTGTTCTTGGCACGGCAGCTGAGGTGATGGAAGGGAAGTTCCGTCCCGGTCATTTTCAGGGTGTGGCGCAAGTAGTCAGCAGACTTTTCCGACTTTGTCGTCCTACAAGAGCATATTTCGGAGAAAAAGATTTTCAGCAAATAGCTGTAATACGCAATATGGTAGAATCCGAGCATATAGATGTAGAGATTGTCCCGGTTCCTATAAAACGAGCAGAAGATGGACTTGCCCTCTCATCTCGAAATGCACTTCTGACAGAAGAACAAAGAAAGGTAGCTCCGGAGATTCATGCGGCGCTTGCATATAGTGTGGAATATTCAAAAGATCATTCTGTTCAGGCCACTCATGACACCGTAGTAGAGCGAATTGACGCTGTCCCTCACATGAATGTGGAATATTTTGAGATAGTGGATGGTCGTACGCTTCTTCCAGTCGAGGAATGGTCTGAGTCGCCCGACATCGTAGGGTGCATTACAGTATATTGTGGCAAAGTACGTCTAATTGATAATATCAGATATAAATAACACAGCAATGCAGATAGAAATGCTGGCCTCAAAAATCCATCGTGTGCACGTCACAGAGGCCAATCTAAACTATATCGGAAGCATAACTGTAGACTCCGCGCTTCTTGAAGCTTCCGGTATACTCCCCGGTCAGAAAGTGTCGGTGGTCAATAATAATAACGGCGAGCGGCTTGAGACCTACGTCATAGCCGGAAAACCCAATTCCGGGGTGATTTGTCTCAATGGAGCAGCTGCCAGGAAAGCGCAGGTAGGTGATATCATTATCATAATTGCGTATGCTTCCATGACTCCGGAAGAGGCAAAGACTTTCCAGCCAAAGGTAATATTTCCTGACACGGCTACCAATCTTTTGAAGTAATAACTATAATATAATGTATAATTTCATAAAGTCATTTAACTGTAGGTTAAGAAACAAGTAATTATGAATTATGCATTATGAATTATGCATTAATACTCACATATTATGTTTAATAATCTATCGGAAAGACTCGAGCGATCGTTTAAGATCCTTAAGGGTGAAGGAAAGATCACCGAGATCAATATAGCCGAGACAATGAAAGACGTACGTCGCGCACTTTTGGACGCCGACGTCAATTATAAGGTGGCAAAAAGCTTCACCGATACAGTAAAACAGAAGGCTCTCGGTCAGAATGTAATCAATGCATTGAAACCTAAGGAGCTGATGGTGAAAATCGTCCACGACGAACTCACAGCACTTATGGGAGGCAAGGAAGAGCCGCTCGTACTTGAGGGAAAACCGGCTGTAATCCTCATGTCGGGTCTTCAGGGTTCCGGTAAGACTACATTCTCCGGTAAACTTGCGCTCAAATTGAAGAAGAAGGGTCGCAAACCGCTACTCGTTGCCGGCGACGTATATCGTCCGGCTGCTATTGAGCAGCTGAAGGTGTTGGCACAGCAGATTGATGTGCCTGTCTATACTGAGGAAGGAAACAAGAATCCGGTAGAGATAGCTCAGAATGCAATCAAATATGCAAAGGATAATAAACTTGACCTTGTCATAGTCGATACAGCAGGTCGTCTGGCAGTAGATGAGGAGATGATGGTCGAAATTGCTGCTATCAAGAAAGCTGTCAATCCGGACGAGACTCTTTTCGTCGTTGACTCTATGACCGGTCAGGATGCTGTAAACACGGCTAAAGAATTCAACGATCGTCTTGATTTCAACGGTGTCATTCTCACGAAGCTTGATGGTGATACTCGTGGTGGTGCTGCTCTATCAATTCGTACAGTAGTAGATAAACCGATAAAGTTTGTCGGTATTGGCGAGAAGATGGAGGATATTCAGGAGTTCAATCCTGAAGGTATGGCAAACCGTATCCTTGGCATGGGTGACATCGTCGAACTTGCCAAACGAGCACAAGAGATTTACGACCAGAAAGAGGCAGAACGTCTTCAAGAAAAGATTCGCAAGAACAAATTTGATTTTGATGATTTCCTGAAGCAGATACAGCAGATCAAGAAGATGGGGAATATCAAGGACCTGGCTGCGATGATTCCGGGCGTCGGTAAAGCCATCAAGGATATTGACATTGACAATAACGCATTCAAGGGAATTGAAGCCATTATTTATTCGATGACTCCCTACGAACGTCAGAATCCTGAGATCATCAATGCATCACGCCGTCAGCGTATTGCGAAGGGTAGTGGCACCTCACTGCAGGAAGTCAATAGATTGCTGAAGCAATTTGAAGAGACCCGCAAGATGATGCGTATGGCTACCGGAGGCATCAAGAACCCGATGGCTATGATGAAGCAGATGCGTCAGAAAGCCGGCGGACGCCGCTAATCAAAATCGATAAAATATAGCCCATTGCCTTTAATTAGCAATGGGCTATATTTTTATTGGTTCATGAGATGTTTAATTCATGATTAATCAAGATACACCATGATATATCATGATGCATCTTGAATTTTGATTGATATTATTTTTTAATGTCATATCCCTGATCTTTCAGATACTGAAGGATCTGATAGTTCATGGCATGATCATAATAGTTGATGATATGGGCACACCAGTCATTGTCGGAAGTGCCTCCGGCTCTGGTTTGATTGTATTCAGACACCCTCTTGTCATATTCAACAAGACCTTCCGTCAGTTTCTCCGGATCCTGAGAATAGCAGTTTTTCATAAACACAAGGTCGCGCTGCTGTTTCGGTTTGAGGTCTGGATGTTCACGAGGAATGCCAAGTGCGAGTCCACATACTACGAATACTCCTTTAGGGAGTTTGAGGAGTTCTGCTACAGCTTTGGGATCTACAGTGCGTAGATAGCCTACACAGTTGCATCCAAGTCCACAAGCCTCAGCAGCTACTACAGCACTCATCATTGCAAGTGAAGCATCGATGATGCCGATGATAGTGCCGTCCATTGTGTTGGTAAATGGAGGCATGGCGACACCTTTTTCCTTTGCGAGCAGCGACATCTTATTGTAGTCTGAGCAGAAGATGAGCAGGCGGTTGCATGTCTTTAGCTGCTTTTGCCCGGTGAGTTCATAAAGTTTTTCCTTGAGTTGCTGATCGTCAATGTCAATTACAGAGTATTGTTGACCATTGTAACTTGTTGGAGTATTACGTACAGCATCATAGATGAAGTCCATTGTTTCCTGAGGTATTGCCTCGCGTTCGTAGCGTCTGATAGATACCCTGTCAAGAAGGGTTTGCTTTACGTCTTTCATATTTTGAGTTATATTAAAAAGTTAAGGAGGCGGATGGCATAAATGCCTTCTGCCTCCTTTATAAAAAGCCACATCAAAGGGTTTGTGATGAAACTCCGATAGACAGGATTTGAGTTCCACCGGCGCTTTGTAATCCGCCTGCGTCCCAAAAGGGAACACCACCCGAAAGTGGGGGGCCCGCCATTGCATCCGGCAGATGGTCTCGGTATTTCATTAAAGTTTGATGAGTTTCCCAAAATGCTTTGATGTGGTGTTGGGATTATTCTCGTTTTGAAGGGCGGCTCTCCGACCTTTTTCTGTTTCTATAACGCAAAGATAATGCATAAGGTTGAAATATCCAAATTTTCTTCAAAGAAATTTTAAATAAATAGCTTCTTTATTTAATTCTATTGCTTAGATATTACGGCGGGGTATAAGATGAAACGTCTTTGCTTTTATTTTTGTTAGCTACGTATAATAATATTAAAGATAAGTTAAAAGATGGTAGTAAAGCTTGCAACTGATGTAAAGAAATGATAATTTTGCTACATGAAATATAAAGCATATACATATAACCCAATTTTATGCAAAAATTTACTGAAAAGGTTGCCTTTTCCAGTGGTTATTGTATTCGCAATAGTGATGATCTTGAGTTTTAAAGTAGCAGCCGGCAGATCGAAAGTGCTTGATGCAGAAAGCAAGGTTCCTGTGGCGAGAGTTTCAATATTTGACCGTACAGGCAAAATGATCGCCACAGGAAATGATGATGGAGGCTTGCCCGATATCTCTCCAGGTGCATATCCCATTATATTAAGGAGTCTTGGATATTCAGACAAAAAAGTATCTTCTCCGCAAGAGACCGTCATTGAAATGATACGCATGGCATACGACCTTCCTGAAGTAAAAGTAGATACGAGGAGACGACCTATACTGCATCTTACCGGATATTTGAGAGAAATATCTTCTATGTCTTCATCCTTCGATACAGTTATGCTTTATAGAGAGAAGTGGGTCGATTTTATGATTCCTGCAGACAAAGAAAAGCATTTCAAAGGATGGACAGAACCACGCATTTTAAAATCAAAATCTTACTATAAGTTTACCGATGTCTTGGGAAAAGACAGTGTATCGGATAGAATCAACCATCATTTCTCTTGGTCTGATTGGCTTTCTTTACCACCAAGAGTGAATCAACCGAAGACAATCGTAAGAAATCGACAGGTATCGGACACCATAATGGGTCTATACTCTTCTTCAGAAGTGTGGAAGAGGGATAGTACAAAAATTAGGGTAGATATAGATGTGCTTGCAGATACGCTTCGTGGAAAGTGGGCTCCTCGCTTGAACAGCAGATTATGGCGTGACCTTGAATTCGAACGTCTGCTTTTGAGTTTTGAATATTCTGACTGCGACACATTCTCTGTAAAACCACAGAATATTGACCGAATGTCATGTTATATTGAATCTATGGGGCGAGGACACGATATGTTTAGGTTTAATAAACTCTATGATAATATTCTCTATATCACTACATACGTCGACCTTGTGATTGCAGACCGTGAATATCTGACAGTAAAGGATGCAAGAAGAAAGGAAAAAGACCATTTGCTTGCGCTTGAGGAGGCATCCCTTGTACTCGAATCAGAGAAGATGCCAAGAGACTCCGTGATTAATGATCTTATAGCTCGAGTAAATGCCATAGATCATGACAAGCGTCGTCTTGGAATGGAGATAGATACGCGGGTAGGCAACGGACATTTGCCGGTGCCGCCTACATATAATAAAAAAGAGAAATTTGTCAGAGCCCTCAAATCAGTCATTTCTGGGTTCAGTATTAAAAAACATGATTAATGAGATATGTTGACACTGATTGCTGAGTCAAAGACAATGGATGATCGGGAAATGCCGATTGATCATGAAATATATGAATTGAATAAACCTGTAGGAGAAGAAGAAGCTGCAGAGATTATGGCTCGTGTGGCTTCTTTGAATTCATACGAAATTGCCGAGATAGTAAAGATTAGTCTTCCGATGGCTTCAAAATTAGCGAGAATGGCATACGAGTTTCCGAATAAACTCATGGGCATAAAAGCGATAGATTCATTTACCGGCGTTGTATTCAAAGCATTTGATTATAATTCGCTTTCAGACTCAGAAAAGCAACGGGCTTCAGATAAAGTAAGGATTATTTCATCGCTCTATGGTTGGCTTCGACCAAATGATATTATCAAGCCCTACAGATTTGATTTTACAACTCCAATTGCTAAGGATGATAAGACATTATATTCATTTTGGCGAAAGAATGTTACTATAGAGTTGGTAAGATATTTAAAAGAAAGGGGAGAGACTTCTATTCTTAATCTCTTGCCTGCGGATGCTGCCAAATGTATTGATTGGAAACTTGTCAAGAACTTTGCAAAAGTTTGGAAAGTGGATTTCAAGGAGCCTAAGGATGGTAGCGGGTGGCGCACACCCAATGCAGGAAAACTGAAATCATTTCGAGGCAATCTGTTAAGAGACATTATAACTCAAGACATAGAAAGTCCGACAGAGCTGCTGACTCATACTACAGAGACCATGATCCCACTTGGCACTGCAGACTATCCTGATCACATTGCTTTTTGCGTATGATCCCTTTGCTCTTGTTGTGATAGCCTGATTATTGTTGACCCCCAAATAATAATTCTGCGCTCATCTGCCAGTTCTGAGCCTCTGAAAGAGAGATCTGAGCCTAATTCCCCAAATTCCTGATGTCGATGATGGAATATATCCAAGGAATCTGATTATGTTTAGGCGCAGGAACAAGCATCATCGGACTTCGTCCTCTTCGCTTAGCTCAGAACCCTCAGATTAGCACAGAATTTTTATTTTGCTTACATTTAGTAGCCAGATTATTATTGGTTTATCCTTTTTAGTCTCGGTATGGAAGCTATGCAAAATATTAAATCTACAAATATAATACTTTTTATTTAAAAATCAAAATATTCTGAAATTTCTATACATGTGTTTATATTTTGCGATCTCCGAGACGATTTTATATGCTTTCTATCAAGATTTTAATCTTTTTTTCTTATATTTGCAAATTGGATTCTGTTTTATTTGTGATAGAGGCAAGCTAATGAAGTTGTTTAAACTTATTTATG
>JAIDTL010000149.1 GCA_029060725.1 Muribaculaceae bacterium
GTCTTATCCGGGACCACAAGATCTTCACTAATTCCAAGAATCTTTCCAAAGCCTTCGCATGTAGGACAAGCCCCGTATGGATTGTTGAAATTGAACATAAGGTCTGTCGGTTCGCGAAATTCTATTCCATCAGCCGAAAACTGACGAGAAAATTCGCGTTCCTTCACACCATCCTCACCCCATATCTTGACAATACATTTGTCATGCCCTTCAAAATATGCAGTTTCAAGAGAATCAGTAAGACGGGAAACCTCATCTTTTTCACCGCTTACGGCAAGACGATCGATAAGGAGTCGATATTTTAATACATCATCTTCACTTATTGAGCCATCCTTTATCTTTTCAGCTATAGTCAAAATATCTTCAAACTTTCCATCTTTTTCAAGACGAGAATATCCCTCTTTAAGATAGATATCTAATTGAGTGAGGACATTTCTTCCTTCCGGAATATTAATATCAATAAGCACCGCAAGCCGGGTACCTTCCGGCAGGGAAAGAATTTGCCTGACAATCTCTTCGATTGTCTCGCGCTTCACTTCTTCTCCAGTCACAGGAGAAAATGTGTGGCCCGCACGAGCGAAGAGCATTCGCATATAGTCATATATTTCAGTAGAAGTGCCGACAGTACTTCGCGGATTGCGAGTGTTTACTTTCTGCTCAATAGCTATAGCAGGAGGAAGACCTTTTATATAGTCGCATTCCGGCTTTGCCATTCTTCCAAGAAACTGACGGGCGTATGCAGAAAGACTCTCTACATAACGGCGCTGCCCTTCGGCATAAAGAGTGTCGAAGGCAAGCGATGACTTGCCGCTTCCGCTCACGCCTGTCATCACAATAAATTCACCCGTAGGGATAGAAAGGTCAATATTTTTTAAATTGTTGACCCTTGCTCCTTTTATTTCTATTTGTCGTTTACTCATAACATATCAACATAGCAAATACCGCGCCAAATTTTGTCGAGCGCGGTACTTACATTATTCATTCGTCGTCTTCGTCATCGTCATCTTCCCAATCAAGGAAATAAGTGTCGGCGTATGATTCTTCTTTAAAACGCGACATCTCACGACTGTCTCGTTTTGTCGGTCTACCCATGCCTTTACGACGATCTACAAATCCTGATATTTTCGTCATCTCAAGAAGATCATATTGACTTTGCGGAGTGAGATTCTCAAGATAATCAGGCACAAGTTTCGCCCCAAGACGATTCTGTGTAGTCGCTTTTACCCTAAAAGTGTATGTGATTGGAGGCTTGCGGACTTCAATTATGTCGCCTTCTTTGATGGTACGAGAAGGTTTTACAGGCACTCCTCCCATCATCACTCTACCTTTCTTACAAGCTTCAGTAGCAATGGTCCTCGTCTTAAAAACTCTCATTGCCCAAAGCCATTTATCTATTCTAACTTCCATTATCAGTCTTCAATTGGTGACGTTTTTTTAAGCAGCATCACTTGCTTTCCGTTGCTCCCAATAAATTCGATCTCGTCTGCACTGACCTTCTTTGCAGTCACTGCTTCTTCAAGAGCCATTGTCATACGAGTCTCCCATCCTGAATTTGGACAAGCCATTCGAGTCATAGCAATCTTTGAAAAAGAGATGGAATTTGCAGCATCCATATCTGTCTCGAGTTCACCATTAATGATATTGCATCCGGTGTTGCCATGCATCTTCTTTTCGTCGACATCAAGAGCCACTTTCATACCATCGATGTTGACTTTTTCTCCATCAATTTCGACTACAGCCCAAGTACCGTCGAGGAAATGGAAATCTCTATGCATCAATTGCATCACCTCCTTACCACCGGCATCATAGAATTTCAAGATACTTTCCGAATCACTTCCGCTATCCAATGTATATCTAACGGTCAGACCTAATGCCTCTCCAATTTCCACATCAGTAATGTTGCTTTCTGCGCAAAGCATCATAGTAGTAGCAAGATTGCTAAAAGAAACGGTCTTATCTATATAGCTTGTATTATACATGCCATTTATTATGTTGCACCCATTATTGCCATAAATGCGCTTTTCTGCAGGCACAAACTTAATGAACGGAGCTGTCTCACCTACCGCCTTCTTCCCAAGCACTGACTCAATTGCCCAGTCGCCTGAAAGGGGACCTTCTTTTTGAACATCAGCGATCTGCTGAAGCTTTTCATTTACTTTAGCCATAGCCTTATCAGCATCTTTTTTCACAGCTTTAGCTTCTTTATCGGCAAAAGCTTGTGCAGCTTTTTCATCTTTCGACGCATCGCTTTTCTCTGTTTCCACCCATCCTTGAAGACCTTTTCCACTTCCTTCAGGGTTAGAAGATGGTTTGAAAATCGAACAGCTTGTAGCACCGAATGTCATAGCGATCCCTAAAGCCGCAATCATAATTTTGTTATTTCTATTATTCATAATACTCAAATTTTATGGCTGAAAATCAACCAAATTGCAAAATTAATAAAAAATCCCCAATCTTCCAACCATAATATTCACTATTCAAAATCTATCAGTCTCCCCAATGCTTTCTCAAGGGGAATTTGACGGGCCTCATAAGCAGACGAAGCGAAGTAGAATATGTGCAATAGTTCCATATCCAGTTTAATAGCACCGTAGCTTTAGTCCTGACACCTAAAATACTTATCAAGTGGATCGCCATCCATAAAAACCAAGCGAATCTTCCTGAAAATGTCATTTTCCCGATCTGAGCAATGGCTTTGTTTCTTCCGACAGTAGCCATTGTGCCTTTGTCGTTGTATTTAAAGGCTTTTTTCATTTCCCCTTTATTAAGATTGCTTGCAAGATTTTTAGCTTGCTGGATAGCGGGCTGAGCCACTTGAGGATGCCCATTGGGATATTCCGAGGTCTGCATCAAAGCAATGTCGCCAATTGCAAAAAGATCATCAGCACCTTTTACTTGATTAAACTCATCAACTAAGATTCTACCTCCTCGTCCGATCATCTCTTGAGAAAGACCGGGCATTGGCTCACCTTTCACTCCGGCGGTCCAAATCAGAGTTTCCCAATACTCCTCATGTCCGTCGGCAAATATGACCATCTTGTTTTCATATCCTTTCATCACGGTATTGAGTCGGATATCCACCATCAATTGGGTAAGATAGACGTAGGCCTTTTGACTCAATTTAGGATCAAAAGCAGAAAGCAGTCTGTCGGCACCTTCTACAAGCGTAATCGACATATCATCGGGGTTAAGTTCCGGGTATTCCCTGGGCAATACATCACGCTTCATTTCGCCAAGCGCACCAGCTATCTCAACGCCTGCCGGTCCACCACCAATGACAAGAAAACTCAACAACTGTTTTCTTCTTTCCGGATTTTTCTCAATGCATCCCCTTTCAAGACGATCGAGGATTTCATCGCGTGTATGACTTGCTTCTCCGGAAGTCTTAATGCAGAATACGTTTTCTTCAAGACCTTTCATACCGAAAAAATTATTGGTCGAACCGGCAGCAATGACAAGCTTATCATACTTAATGGTCTCGTAGCTTGTAGATACGGTTTTTGCTGAGATATCTATGTTTTTTACATGTCCCATGTGATATGAGACATCACCTTTAGTCTTCTTAAATTCCCTTCTGAATGGAAATGAAATACTCGGCACATCGAGTGCAGAAGATGCTATCTGATAGAAAAGCGGAGGGAAAGAATGATAGTTGTTGCGGTCTATCACTTTCACTTGAAATTTCTTCTTATCAAGACTCTTTGCAAGATTCATACCGGCAAATCCGCCTCCTATTATAACGACAGTCTCTTTATCCATAATATTATCATTTAAGATTTAAGTCAATGTTACAACGTTCGCAGTGGCTTTGAGGTTTGCAAAATCAAAAAAATCTTAGTAACTTTGCCAAATGAAACGCATTGCAAAATACTTATTACTAAGTGTAAGCATAGTATGTCCGATAGCTGTCAATGCTCAGATAAACGCTGAGCAAGTGATGACTATAGGCAGAAATGTCCTTTCTATGGATGACTATATGCTTGCCATACAATACTTTAATCAAGCCATTAAAGCTAAACCCTACCTTGCAGATCCTTATTTTCTTCGAGGGTTAGCAAAAATGAGTCTTGACGATTATAAGGGAGCTGAAATCGACTGCACGGAGGCTCTTAAACGCAATAAATTCAAAACAGAAGCTTATAAACTCAGAGGCTTTGCACGTCAGCATCTTGGTCTGGATTCCCTTGCCATAGAAGATTATAATGAGGGTCTTAAACATGATCCCACCGATAAATACTTTCTATTTTATAAGGGAGTGGCTCAAACCACGCTTAAGAAAAACGACGAAGCACTCCAGACGATGAACAACCTTCTTCGACTTTACCCTCGTTTTGAAGATGGCTATGCAGCCCGAGCTTCCCTTAATCTTCAACGAGAAGATACTGTTGCCGCCCTTGAAGATGTAGAAAAAGCCATCAAGCTAAATCGTGCGATGGTCAATCCTTATCTAATACGCGCTGACATCGAAAGCAGCCGTGGCAATTGGGATGTGGCATTAAAAGATATGGACGAGGCAGTGAAGCTATATCCGGAAGAAACGGGATTCTATATCAACAGAGCCTATCTTCGCTATAACACAGACAATTACCTTGGGGCAATGTCTGACTATAATTATGCCCTACAACTCGATCCTAAAAACATAGCGGCACTTTTTAATAGAGCTCTTTTGAGGTTTGAGGTGAAAGATCTTATTAATGCTAAAAAGGATTTCTCATCTGTACTTGAATTAAATCCTCAAAATTTTCACGCTCTATACAATAGAGGACTTGTAGAACTCGAAACCAAGGAATATAAAGAAGCACTCTCCGACTTTAGGAGCATAGCCGGAAGATATCCCAATTTCTATCCTGTCTATTATGCAATTGCAGAAGCTGAAAGAAACCTTGGAAATCTCAAGGCTGTAGGAGCGAATATCAATCATGCCGAAAACCTTGTGAGAAAGTATGTAGCTAATCCGGAATCTAATCCTCTTGACCGTCCGACAATTGCAGCGGGGACTCCTCGAAATGACAACCGAACTCCTGATGGAGAAGAAGAGGATGAAAATGAAGTCATGAACCGATTCAACCAGTTGGTCACTATGAATGAGCTACCCGAGACGCAACTCTCATATAATGAAAAGATCAAAGGGCGGGTGCAGGACAGAAACGTGATGGCAGAACCAGAACCTCTGTATACCATTTCATTTAATCCGCCATTAAAATCCCTGGGAGGAGTGACCAATTATTTCCGTTCACTTGATGATTTCAACCGTGGCAGATATATAACAAAGACTCTATATTTGGCTCCTCTTCAAACAGGAATGGATGATGCCGAATACAACAATCTCTTCAAAATGGCTGAAAGTTACACCTCAGTGATTTCTGCCAGCGGGAATAAAGTGCGACCGGCTGATCTTCTCGCCAGAGGAGTCACATACTCAATGCTGAAAAACTACAAATCAGCCATTGAGGATTTTGATGCCATAATCGAGAATAATAAAGACTTCACAATAGCTTACATTGCAAGAGGAGTGGCACAATATGAGAACGCCCGCACTCAAGAAGACCAAAAAACAGCAATGTATGGAATTGCCAAGTCTGCTGCAGATTTCGATGCAGCTATTCGTCTTGATCCAAGACTGATTCATGGATGGTTTAACAAAGGTTTCATCTTATACACCCAACGCGACTATTCCCAAGCTGCAGAATGCTTCACTAAAGCCATCGAAATCGATCCGGACTTCGGAGCCGCCTATTACAACCGTGGACTCTGCTATCTTTCATCAGGAAAGAAAAATGAAGCTTTTGCCGATCTATCACGAGCCGGAGAACTCGGTGTCCTTCCAAGCTACAACATCTTGAAGCGCATGAAATAACAAATCGAATATCATTAATAATTGTAAAAGATGCATTACTGGAACATTGACCGAATAATGAAGCTCATTATCAGCATCGCGATTGCTGTAGCACTCATAATGCTGATCAATCATCTGCGAGATGTGCTTCTACCTTTCTTTGTAGCTTGCTTCGTGGCATATATCCTTCAGCCACTCGTAGACCTGAACCGTAAGCTTATCAGGGAAAAAGGACGTGCTATATCTTCTATATTGACTGTCATAGAGGTTGTAGCAGTAGTAACGGGAATTGTATTCCTTTTTATGCCACATGTCATCAAAGAGCTTGATGTCTTGAATGCAATCATACACGATGTCAACACCGGAAAGCGACCGATGCCAAAAGAATATGCAGAGATCATTTCCTGGGTGGAAACATACGTCAGACCTACAGCCATAAAGTCTCAGTTAAGCAATCTGCATCTTGGCTCAATTATTAGCAAGGGCACTTCCCTACTCAACGAGTCGATAAGCGTGATAATGGGGGTCTTGGAATGGGCATTGACCCTTATCTATGTTCTATTTATATTAATAGACTATCCACAGATAGTAAAAGGCTTCAAACTGATTATCCCACACAAATATCGTGAGGATGCTATGGTGATAGTAAGAGAAGTCCAGACAAGTATGGACCATTATTTTCGAGGACAAGGGCTCGTGGCACTATGTGCTACAGTATTCTACTGCATAGGCTTCTCAATAGTCGGGCTGCCACTTGCAATTCCAATGGGCATTCTTGTGGGTATACTTTATATGATACCTTACTTCCAATACGTAACCCTTATACCGGTAGCTATAATTTGCGCAATATATTCACTTAGTGGCGAGGTGACATTCCTAAGTATAATGGGACGGTCGCTCCTTGTGTATGTAGTAAGCCAATGTATATGCGATTATATCTTGACTCCTCATATCATGGGAAAAGAAATGGGAATGAATGCTGCCCTGATTCTTCTTTCGCTTTCTATATGGGGCAGCTTATTGGGCATCATTGGTATGATAATAGCGCTTCCTGTCTCATCTCTAATAATGGTCTATTACGAACGCTACATATCCAACCCACGCCCTAAAAAAACTAAATCTATAACACCTCCGGATAGCCAAACGACCTGAATAAAACGATATCAAAAAAAGCTGGATGACTATCAGTCATCCAGCTTCATGCTTTTAAACTGTCCCAAAGAATTAAATGTGAGTTCCACATCGTCTGAAAGCCCAACTTCATATTTAGTCAAAGTCTTTTCAATTTTTACTATCTTCACATCCGGGAAATTTTTCTTCACATAATTTCGAATATTCTTTGGAATAATCCCTTCCGGCACTTCCCTATTCTTACAATCTACGGAAGTCCATTTTCCGGCATTGTTAAATTCAATCTTAGTGCCATTAACGAGTTTCACATCGTAATCAGTCTTCTTAAGCAGATGCTTGTCAGTCTTTACCATCCCCACCTTAGACTTGGGGAAATAATCAGTCAAGAATTGCTGAGCAGCTACCGGAAGATCATTTCTGTCGATGGAATACTTGTCAAAAGCATATCCGGACAAAAAACAGGCTAATAAAGCCAGCGTTAAAAGTATGTACTTCTTCATATCTTCAAGTGTTTTTCAATTAGTATTTCAAATTGAACACCCAACAAGCTACTAAAGTTTAGCACATAATTGTATAGTTTCTATTTTTTTTGTACTTTTGCAAGTGATTTTCGGCAACTATCATGCCGAAGACCGACGCTAAACGCATAACGTAAATCGCAAATTATGAATTACGCATTATATCTTGGTAGAAGATTAGCTTTGGGAAGCAGCGGCAGAAAGGCGAGTCCCGGGGTAAAAGTAGCTACAGCTGCGATAGCACTTTCAGTGGCTGTCATGATAGCTTCAATCGCGATAGTACTTGGATTTAAGAGAGAAATCACTGACAAGGTGTTGGGATTCACTTCACACATCGTAATGACTGTAAGCAATAGCAGTGACGGCGACAACATTATTACCATGACTCCTACCCTAAAAAAAATTCTCGACTCACAAGAAGATATAAAAGATTACTCCCTCCAGATATCCATACCTGCTATACTGAAGACTCCAAGTGACTTCAAGGGAATCTTTCTTAAAACGCTTGAAGATAAAGCCACTCGTGAATTCTTGAAGACGAATCTCATTTCAGGTAAAATTCCGGATTATAGCACTGACAGTACGCGCCTTGAAATAGTGCTGTCAAGAATGGCGGCAAGCCAGATGGGTCTAAAACAGGATGACAAGGTGGATTGCTATTTCATCAATGATGATGTCAAGGTGCGCCGTCTGAAGATTGCAGGAATCTTTGACTCCCATTTCGATGCATACGATGATCTAATGGTATACGGCAGCCGTGGACTTGCGGAAGCTTTCACAGGGTTGAAAGCCAATCAGGGTTCAAGTATACTAATCACTACTAAAGATTTCAATAGACTTGAAGAAGAAACAATCAATATTCAGAACAGTCTCAATGAAGCTGCTGCCGAAGGGCTGATCTATAAAACCTATTACCTCGAGAATGCCCATATACAGGGTGCGAGCTATTTCCACTGGCTTTCGATGCTTGACACAAATGTAATAGTGGTGCTGACACTGATGATGATAGTCGGTTGCGTGACGCTCGTCAGTGGAATGCTTACCATCATACTCGATAAAAAAAGGTTTATTGGTCTCATCAAGGCATTAGGGGCAGCAAACGGGAAAGTGCGTCAAGTATTCGTATATCTTGCTTTGAGAGTAGCGATATTGGGGATGGCGATAGGGAATGCATTGATAATTGGACTACTTCTGATCCAAGATAAATATCATATCTTCAAGCTCGATGCTTCAAGCTACTATATTGACTTCGTGCCCGTTGAGATGAACTGGATGGCATTCCTCATATTGAATATAGGAGTATTGGCCATCATCTATCTTACTTTGATTTTCCCAAGTCGCATCATCGCAAACATCTCACCATCCGAGACAATGCGTAGTGAATAATTCCACAGCAGATGAGCATGTACCTTAAATTTTTATTATGAAAGAAAAGTTATGGAATAAAGAATACTTGAAGGTAATGGTATGCAATTTCCTTCTTTTTTTCGCATTCTATCTTCTGACTCCACTTTTGCCTTTATATCTTGACAGCGAATTTAAGGCAGACAAGGATCTTATCGGTGTGATATTGTCGGGGTATGTCGTTGCTACCCTATTGATAAGACCTTTCAGTGGCTTTTTTGTCGACACGTTTGATAGGAAAACTGTCTTAATGATTTGTTTCTTCTGTTTCTTTCTATGTTTCAGCGGATATTTAGGGGCAAGCACCCTATTGATGTTTTTCATCGTCCGCACCATGCATGGTATACCTTTCGGAGCTACCACCGTAGCAAACAGTACTGCAGCAATCGACGTCTTGCCATCAAGCCGCCGAAATGAAGGAATTGGATATTATGGACTCAGCAATAATCTTGCCATGGCAGTAGCTCCAAGTATAGGCATATACATCTATCACCTGACTGACAATTTCAAGCTGCTCTTTTGGCTCTCATTAGCACTTGCCTTTCTTGGATTTATTTTCAGCACCACTGTAAAAATACCGAAACGTGAGAAGATAGAAGGTAAACCTAAGTTAAGTCTTGATCATTTCTTTTTAGGGAGAGCTTGGCTGCTTGCCGTCAACATCTTCTTTTTCGGGGCGTGCTGGGGAGTAATGAGCAATTATGTAGCACTTTATGGAAAGCAAGAACTCAACATCACAGACGGAACAGGAATTTTCTTTATGATTTTATCTGCCGGACTGTTTGTATCCAGATTATTTGGAGCAAAGAGTCTCAGAAAAGGACTGCTTACTCATAATGCCTTGATAGGAGTATTGGTTTCGCTTGTAGGCTATACTATGTTTGCTTTCGTAGTGACTCCATGGAGCTTTTACCTTTCAGCATTGTTGATAGGTCTTGGCAATGGCCAGATGTATCCTGCTTTCCTTAATATGTTTATCAAGGTGGCACGTCACGACCAAAGAGGGACTGCAAATTCATCGATACTTATCTCGTGGGATCTGGGAATGGGAGTCGGTATCCTATTAGGTGGCATCATAGCGGAACACATTGGCTTTTTACAAGCTTTCCACGCTACAGCCATCATGCAAGGCGCGGGAGCAATACTCTTCATCTTTTTCACCCGATACTTTTTCGAACGGCGAAGGCTTAATGAGAATTAATGTTTTGGAGTTGTGGGGTTATGGAGTTGTGGAGTTGTGAGGTTGTGTATTATACAAATATGACGCTGCCGACGAATAGCCGTGTGTAGATCTCGG
>JAIDTL010000015.1 GCA_029060725.1 Muribaculaceae bacterium
CGTTGTCGCTATCGCCGCATCCCGGTCTCTACCGGTATGGGTCCGAATGGGCCGTCGGCAATAGTAACTTTGCAAAGTTAATACATTTTTTGAAGAATGCCCAATTTTTTATGCTATTTTTCTTTAGGATTCTTTGCATGTTCTACGGCATACGGCTACGAGCTGACACAAAATTAATGCTGATTTCGGGATTGTGCAAGAGTGAAGTTGGTTCAAATCGGTTCAGGGATGTCATTTTTTTTGCGTTTCTTTTCTTGCTCACTGCGTTCGCAACACTATCGCCTTCTTCGGAAAAGGATTAATCAAAGGCGCAAAGGGCTCGCTGAGCTTAATTAAGCTCAGCTAGCCCTTTGCGCCTTTGCGTGAGATAAACCTTTACATGATAAAAGATTGTCATATTAGATAATAATTAGGAACAAAAGCCATAATTATTCATGATACCGAATTCATCTTAAATGAAAGAACTCTGCTCTTTTCTTTGAAGGATGGCTTATTTGGTGGTTTGGATTATATTGCTTAATTTTGCGGTATGAAGACGGATTTTAAGTTTATAGTATGGGCATGGTTAGTGTTGCTGATGGCAGGATGTGTCGGTGAGAAAGAGGAACCGGAATGGTATCTGCAGCCCGGGGATGCGCTTCCGCAGTTTGAGGTCACTACCATTGAAGGCGAGAAGGTTGGCTCTGCTGATTCTTATAAGGCAGAACTAATCATCGTTTTTTTCAACACTACTTGTCCTGACTGCCAACGGGAGTTGCCGATATTGCAGAGACAATATGAATATAATTTAAGTCTTCCTGAGAGTGAGAGATCCCAGTATATATGCATTTCCAGAGAGGAAGGGGCTGCTGATGTAGAGCAGTATTGGAGTGAAAATCACCTTACACTCCCGGTATCTGCCCAGGATGACCGAAATATATATTCTAAGTTTGCGTCAATCGGGATTCCTCGTATCTTCTACGCCAAAGACGGGATTATCACAAAGTCTAATTAATCACTCAATTTTCGAAAAATCTCACGCAAAGGCGCAAAGGGCGCTGAGGCTCGCTCGCTGCGCTCCGCATTGCAGATTACCTGTTGCTTCCGAAGGTCTCTACTTGATGCTGTCTTATCCTTAATTTCAGTTTACTCATGAATAATTTTTCTGCGCCGATCTGACAGTTATGAGCGCTCTGAAAGAGAGTTCTGAGCCTAACATCCACTTCGTTCCTTACGGTGGGAATTTTTATTGCTTATGCGCAGACCTTATTAGCGCAAGAACTGGCAGATTTTCACAGAATTAATTATTCCCGAAAGCTATCCTTTAGGTATGACAATATGTGTCTTATCCCTGCTTTCAGTTGACTCATGAATAATTTTTCTGCGCAGATCTGACAGTTCTGAGTGCTCTGAAAGAGAGTTCTGAGCCTAACATCCACTTCGTTCCATACGGTGGGAATTTTTATTGCTTATGCGCAGACCTTATTATTAGCGCAGGGGGTGGTGGGTGCGCAGTAAATATTTTTTGCCAACTTGAACTTAAATGTTAGGCTCAGAACTTATCAAAGCGCAAGAACTGGCAGATTTTCACAGAACTAATTATTCTCGGAAGCTATCCTTTAGGTATGACAATATGGGATGAGAGACTTGGATTGTCTTATGTCTGCTTTCAGTTGACTCATGAATAATTTTTCTGCGCCGATCTGACAGTTATGAGCGCTCTGAAAGAGAGTTCTGAGCCTAACATCCACTTCGTTCCATACGGTGGGAATTTTTATTGCTTATGCGCAGACCTTATTATTAGCGCAGGGGGTGGTGGGTGCGCAGTAAATATTTTTTGCCAACTTGAACTTAAATGTTAGGCTCAGAACTTATCAAAGCGCAAGAACTGGCAGATTTTCACAGAATTAATTATTCTCGAAAGCTCCTTATCCCTGCTTTCAGTTGACTCATGAATAATTTTTCTGCGCCGATCTGACAGTTATGAGCGCTCTGAAAGAGAGTTCTGAGCCTAACATCCACTTCGTTCCTTACGGTGGGAATTATGATTGCTTATGCACAGACCTTATTAGCGCAGGAACAATCAGATTTTCACAGAATTTTTATCTTTCGCCGATACATTGTACTCGGCAAGCCCTTTGCCCTCTTGCGTGATAAAAAACACACGTGGCTTGGTCGAATTCTGACAGCTGATATTTACCTCACGCAGAGGCGCAAAGGGCTCGCAATGTTGGGGCAGTCTGAATCCGGATGCCCATTAGGACACTCGGGAGCAAAGGGCGCTGAGGCTCGCTCGCTGCGCTACGCATTGCATGAGTGATGGAGACGCAGTAAATAATCAGCGTACAGAATACTCTTTTTTCAGATATTTGTGGAAGAAATTTGTGGGATTCGTAAAATCTGACTAAATTTGCAGTATGAAGAAAAGGTTTGAAAAGGTAATGATGATGCTCGCATCAGGAATAATGCTGATGTCAAGCTCTGTTTGTTATGGAGAGAATTATTTCAATACTATTCTTGGCAAGTCTGATGAAGAGACAAGAGCTAAGATAGATGGTGTATGGAATCATTTCTTTACCCCGGGAGATATGTCTGTGTATGAAAACGACGACCAACACAGTGTCTACTATCTCGACGGAGACAAAGGTTTCATATTGGATACCGGCAGCAACGATGTCAGGACTGAAGGAATGTCTTACGGTATGATGATAAGCGTGCAACTCGATAAACCTGAGGTGTTTGATCGACTATGGAGTTGGAGCAAGAAGTACATGGCATATAGCACGGATTCTCCTTGGGATGGCTATTTTTGTTGGCAATGTGCTCCGGACGGCACAAAGATTGGGGGAAGCAATGCCTCGGATGGAGAATTGTATTATGTCACTTCCCTATTGCTTGCCGGAGAAAAGTGGAACAAACCGGAATATACTGCCGAAGCAAACCAGATTCTTGAAAAAATAATGTCGAAAGATGGAGATGCAACAGGAGTTTATGATCTCTTTGACAAGGATAAGAAGCTGATTACCTTTGTGCCGGACAGCGTGGGACATGTCTTTACAGATCCCTCCTATATGCTTCCTGCTTTCCTTGATTTCTGGGCTACAAAGGCCTCCACAAACAATGATTTCTGGAGAGAAGCTGCCACCGCTGCCAGAGAACATCTTGCAAAAAGCGCACATCCGGTGACGGGTCTTCATCCTGACTACAGCAACTATGATGCCACTCCATACGCATGGCCTCAAGCGGGTTATGACACATCAATCTATATGTATGATGCCATACGTTGCGCTATGAACATCGGCATGGATGCCTATCTTACAGGGAAAGACATTGACCGTCAAGGCGAAGTAATTGGTAGGCTGCTCAAATTCTTCAAAAAGGATGGTTGCAGTCATGCTCATTTCAACTTAGACGGCACGAATGCTTTTGATGACTACACGTGCGGCATGGCAGGTTCGAATGCTGTCGGAGCATTGGCTTTGACTAAATCAGAGGATGTTGAGAAGCAAGCGTTGGCAAAAGACTTCATAGGGCAACTATGGAATGCGGAACTACCGACAGGTAAATACCGCTACTACGTAGGGATGGTCTATTTCCTTTCTCTTCTCCACGTCTCCGGTAATTTCTCGCTGCAGTAAATACAGTTAAGTCAAGTTTCCGATTTATTCAAGTATCGCAAGTACTAAATAACTCACGCAAAGGCGCAAAGGGCTCGCTGAGAAACTATTAACTATAAACGATTAACGATCAATTATAGCTTCGCGACTTGGTTTTGGCAAGCACGCAATGATTGCGGGCTGCTACGCATCGCCCGGAGTGCGCAGAGAACAAGCTCAGTTCCTGCGCTAAGGGATTACACTTCAACATACAAGAACAAGCGAAACTTAAATCAATTTAGGAATTCATTGTCGTTTTGCTGGTTTCCCAATGGACTCGGTGGGACGCATGCGGAGCATGCTTTATTACGTTGCGCTGCGCATTGCATGTATGCAAATGGACTCGGTGGGGCGGGCGCATGCGGAGCATGCTCTATTACGTTGCGCTGCGCATTGCATGTATCCAAATGGACTCGGTGGGGCGCATGCGGAGCATGCTTTATTACGTTGCTTGACTTTGGGAGAAAGATTCCGGGGCTTTTTTAGAACAATTTTGTTAACAATATTGTTAATCAAATAAGATAAACAACATTGTTATGAATAATTCAACAACAGAAAATAACCTTCAAGATACTGAACAGGCGATACTTATGGCTGCAGAGAAGGAATTTCTTTCCAAAGGATTTGCAGGAGCAAGAACAACTTCCATAGCGGAGGCTGCCGGAGTGACCCATGCCATGCTGCACTATTATTTCCGTACTAAGGCAAAACTTTTCGATCGCGTGCTCGGCGAGAAAATAAGGCTTCTGAAGGAAGCTCTTTTCAGTTCATTTGACTACGCAAATGCATCTTTGGAGGAAATCATTAAAACAATCGTGGAAAGGCATCTTGACTTTATTGCAGCCAATCCCGAACTGCCCCGTTTTATCATAGAGGAAATATATAATGACCAGGAGCGTTCGAGTATCTTCATTGAGCAGCTCTCCAAGTATGCTCCATTGATGATCGGAGCAATACAGGCGAAGATAGATGAAGCGGCGGAAGAAGGCAAATGCAGGAAGTTGGATGCCAGGATGCTGATGCTTGACATCGCTTCTCTCAATATATTCTCGTTTATGGCGGCTCCGGTTGTGAAAGCTGCCTTAGGTGACCTTACTGCGAATCCAAGGGCTTTCCTTGCCATGAGAAAGAGAGAGAATTATGATACAATCATGAGAAAAATAAAATTATTAAACTTTCGCGAGTTCTAACAATCTCACGCAGAGGGCGCAAAGGAGCAGAGGGCTCGCTCGTTGCGCTGCGCATTGCATGTATCCAAATGGACTCGGTGGGGCGCATGCGGAGCATGCTTTATTACGTTGCCCTCCGCGAGCAATTTGCTCCTCTGAGCGAGATAAATATTTATATGATAGCATATTGATACATCAGAAACTTAAGTTTAGTTTTTTATGAAGAAGATAATTTTGATTGTGCTGGGAGCAATCTGGGTTTTGAATCTGAAGGCACAGATTACAATCGAGGAATGCTTGACGAAAGCTGAGGCTAATTATCCGCTAATCAGCAAATATGGGTTGCTTGATGCATCTCTGGATAT
>JAIDTL010000150.1 GCA_029060725.1 Muribaculaceae bacterium
GGCGGAGTCCCTGTAAGAATCTTTCTTGTACGCCGCACACAACACAGCAAATGGAACGGATTGCTCACGACTGACACTGGCCTGGGTTTCTTCAAGGCCTGGGAGATATATTCCAGACGATGGGCTCTTGAGGTCGTGTTCAAGGACTGCAAGACCAACCTGGGATTCGGCAAATGCCAGAGTACCTGCTTCGCTTCCCAGATTGCGGCCGCAACCCTGTGCTGCATCCAGTACGACATCCTTTCCGTTGCAAGGCGCTTCGGCGACTATGAGACCATCGGCGGTCTTTTCCGGGAAATATCCAGGGAGACCGTACAGCTCTCCGTAGCCCAGCAGATATGGGGAGTCCTTCAGGAACTCGTCACAGCCATAGCGGAGGTCTTCGGCCTTCTGGACGAAGAGGTATACGATGCTGTGATAAATCATTCTGACGAGCTGGCTCATATAGCTAAATTTTACAATCTGAAATCAGCAAGTTGAACTTGCGAAACTTAAATAATTAATATCCCAATCCATCAAGACTGCAATATGATTATGCATTATGCATTATGCATTATGCATTATCCCCCAGCCCCTTTGACGACTATAACAATCTCACCCCTCGGAGGGTTCATCGCAAAATACTCGCTAAGTTCCTTTAGCGTACCATTATGAAATGTCTCAAACTTTTTCGATATCTCCCTCACTACACAAGCTTCCCTGTCTTCTCCAAACGATTCCGAAAGATTCCGCAGTGTCCTGGGAAGTCGAACCGGACTTTCATATATGATAACCGTGCGGGTCTCCTCTGCAAGTTGGGCCAAGCGCGTTGCCCTTCCCTTCTTCAACGGGAGAAATCCCTCAAAGACAAACCTGTCGCAGGGCAATCCGCTTCCCACCAAAGCCGGGACAAATGCAGTGGCACCTGGCAATACCGTGACTTCTACTCCTGATTTCCGACATTCCCTCACCAGCATGAATCCGGGGTCAGAAATGCCCGGTGTCCCGGCATCTGAGATGAGCGCTATATCCTCTCCGGCTTCCAGACGCTCTGTCAGGTGCTTCACAGTGGAATGCTCATTATATTTATGGTGGCTTTGCATCGGGGTGTGGATGTCAAAGTGTTTCAAAAGCACACTGCTCGTCCGGGTATCCTCTGCAAGTATAAGGTCAACTTTTTTGAGCGTTTCTACAGCCCTGAATGTCATATCCTCCAAATTCCCCACAGGTGTAGGCACTATATATAGCATATTTTAATAGTTGATCGTTGATCGTTAATCGTTGACAAAGTGCGGCTTGAGTATCTCCATAAATGAAATGACCGACGGATTTTCCGGATCCAGTTCCATCTCATTGTAGAAGAAATCTTCTATCACTGAAAAATTATCAATATCCCCTATAAATTCAAGTGTGGAATCAAACATCTTCATTTTCCCGTCAAAGATCTCGCGTGCATATAGAAATCTATCGTTGAGGGAAAATGCTGATTTCAACTTAGATGGCTTTTTTGTCGATTTCTTCTCGTTGTCATCGTGGATTATCTCGATGTCGTTTTCTATGGCAACTTCTTTCGGTTCTTCCTCCTTGATTTCAATGACAGACTCTTCTATCGTTTCTTCAGGTTCAGGCTTCTCGTCATCCTCATCGAAAGTCAGAAGTATGTCGTCTTCATATTCCTCGTTGTCTGAATAATGTGCGGGAGTGTTTATTACAGTTTTGCTTGCTACGGAAGTCGTGAGTTCAGGAAAATCTGCAAATCCTTCTTCTGTTTCTGTTTCCGAAAGATCATCATGTAGCTCTTCATTCTCTGGTGTGGCTGAATCTATGGTGGCTGGTTCTCCATCTTCAATCATGACTATTGCTGGAGGAGTCAATTCTTCTATCTTTTCCACATTGAAATTGGTGTCTGAAGAGTCATTGTCTATTCCGGGCTTAGATTCAGTCATCTGCTTAGATTCAGTCTCCTGATTTTTCGCAGGTGCGCTTTCTTCAAGCAGCATTGCCTCATCGGCAAGCTCTACAGCTTTGTTGCTCAACAAGGTATATGTCTCCGGCAAAGGATTGCCGTCTCGTATTATTCTCAATAGTCCTTCGATCTCGATGGCTCTTTCAAGCAATTTTGTCACCATAATATAAAAATATAAAATAGTTTATATCTTAATAACAATTTCCACCTTAATTGTTATAAAAATAAACTATAATTATCACTTATACATTGTGAATTATGAATAATAACAGAATAATCCCCCCTTCCGAGCTGATCATCAACGAAGATGGCTCAGCATTCCATATCCATATCCGACCCGACCAGCTCCGAGACAATATTCTCCTTGTAGGAGATCCCGGACGCGTATCAATGGTAGCTGAAATGTTCGATTCAATCGACTACGATGTCCAGTCGCGCGAGTTCCATACCATTGCCGGTAAATATAAAGGAAAAGACGTGATGTGCATTTCCCACGGTATTGGCTCCGACAATATTGAGATTGTCGTCACCGAACTTGATGCGCTTGCCAACATCGATTTCAAGACCCGTGAGATAAAGCCCGAACACCGCACTCTTAATATGGTACGGGTAGGCACCTCAGGCTCCCTGCAGCCTGACCTCCATATCGGCGACTACGTGATTGCCGAGAAAGCTACCGGCACAGATGGCATCCTCAACTATTACGCGATGCGCGATGAGGTATGCGATCTCGAATTCCAAAGATCCTTCATGCGTCACACTGGCTGGCTCCCCACATGGGCTGCCCCTTATACTGTAGATGCCGATCCCTCTCTTGTGGATCGTATAGGGCGTGACGACATGGTGCGTGGCTGCACAATATCCGCTGTCGGTTTCTATGCCCCGCAAGGCAGGCAAGTGCGTCTTGCTCTCGCCGACCCGGATCTTAATGCGAAAATTGAAAGTTTCAGATTCAATGGGCGACCTGTGACAAACTTTGAGATGGAATCCGGTTGCTTGCAAGGTATGGCTAAGATGCTTGGTCATCGGGCCATGACAGTATGCTGCATCATAGCCGAACGCACTGCCACCAAAGCCAACACCGACTATAAGCCTCGTGTCCGCCAGCTCCTCCAGACCGTCCTCGACCGCTTCTGACAAAATTATTTTTCTAAAAAATCCCTAAAAAATTTGCATATCCCAAAATTATTGACTAATTTTGCACTCGCTTCAAGGCAGTATGTCGCTGCCTGCTGCGTATGATTGCCTTATGGTGTAATGGTAGCACACCAGATTTTGGTTCTGTTTGTCCAAGTTCGAATCTTGGTAAGGCAACCATCATTTTTTCAGGCCTCCCGATTGAAGGAGGCCTTTATTGATAGAGAACTGACCCAACATCTCATACTTCTAATCAGCCTAATAAGACCAATTAGTCCAATGAGACCGGTAGGACTAATAGGACCAATTAGTCCAATTAGACTTATAAATCTAAAATAAACTAACTCTACTGATAACGATGAAAATAAAACACATAATAGCTGCTCTGGCTCTCTCTCTCCCGGGCATGATCGCAGCCCGGCCGGCCGACCCTCGTCCTCGAGTCGTGACTAATCCTGATGGCACAGAGGTTACTGTGCGTGTCCATGGAAACGAGTTCTTCCATTTTATGACAGATGAAAGTTGCTCCCGAATTCTTGAACGCGATTCTCGCGGTTTCATCTCTGACGCCGTCCGTGATGGGAAGACTCTGTCATTATCTGAAGAAAACATAGAAATGCTAAGGTCTGAATCGGAGGCTAAGTTCCCTGCGATGGAGTCTCCATCTTCTCGATTTTCTATGCAGAGGATGGCTACCCTCGACAGAGAGGGTCGCTCCGAATATCCTACAATAGGAAAGGGTAATCGTTCTCTTGTGGTCCTTGTGGAGTTCCAGGATGTAGAGTTTACAGTCAAAGATCCAAAGGATTATTTCACTCGTCAGCTTAACGAACCCGGTTTTTCCGATTATGGAGGTCTCGGTTCTGCTCTCGATTATTATTTGGCTTCTTCCAATGGTCTTTACGCTCCGCAGTTTGATGTCTATGGCCCTGTAAAAGTCAGCAAGGAGGCTTCCTATTTCGATGGTATGGGTAACTCTGCGATGGCTCTTCTTATCAGGGAATCTCTTACTGCTCTTCACGATTCGGGAGAAGTTGATTTCTCAAACTATGATCTCGACAATGACGGCGTGATTGATACCGTCTTCTTCTATTATGCCGGCTACGGAAGTGCCGATTCCGATACGAAGACTATTTGGCCTCACCAGTTTGATTATAGGTATCTCTCTGCTTTCGGGGCTTCTAATAATCTTCGTCTTGATGGCAAGACAATGGGTCCATACGCTTGTGCCAACGAGCTAAAGGGCATAAACCCAACTACAGGTAAACAACCATGGAAAGATGGTTCTGAGCCATGGGTCGATGGCATTGGTGCCTTTTGTCATGAATATGGTCATGTCCTCGGTCTCCCCGACCTATATGACACTAACTATACTGAGGGAGTTGAGGTCCTCACTCCCGGACATTGGTCTGTAATGTGTTCAGGTAGCTATAATTTTAATGGATGTCGTCCTCCTCTTATGTCTGCCTACGAGCAATGGCTCTGCCGTTGGCTTGAATATACTGATGCCAAAGATGCTTCGCATTATGATTTGGTATCCCTTGGCAATTCAGCTACCCCTACTGCTGTTAAGATTGGAATTCCCAAAGATGATTCAGGTAATGCTTTGGAGTCTGAGTATTTTGTGATTGAGTCGCGCGATGCTTCTAATTGGGATTCCTGTTTCCCGGAGTCAGGCCTCCTGATATGGCGTATCAATTATAGCAGGGGTGTTTGGACCAACAATGCTGTAAATTCCAAAAATTCCAGCAACGTCGTGATTCATTATGCTAATGGAGAGAGTCATCCTGCCTTCACTAATGAAAATATTTATCCCGGAAGTCCCTACGAGTTGATTCCTTCAAAGGATTATGCTATGTGGAAATCTCCGTTTATTACTGATATTGAATATGATGCTGAGTCCAAGACGGCTTCTTTCAGCTATAATATGTTGACAGAGACTCCTACCGGTGCTCCTTTGCTCCACGATACCCCGTTTGCTGATGATGGTGGTGCCAGAGATTTTACTTTTGTTTGGGATCCGGTCGACGGTGCCGATTCATATCAGGTCACAATCAAGCGTGTCAGCACAGGAAAGACGCTCGGAGTGTATGATGAATTAAATGTTGGAAATGTCACTTCTCTGAAGGTGGTCAGCGTTCCTATCTCATTCTGGAATTATGAGATTGAGGTATATGTCCGTGCTGTAAAAGCAATCCCTTGCTCAGATACTTCCAATGTAATTCGCTTCGTGCCAAAGGATCTCCCGAAAGGCTCCGGAAACATGGCAGTTGGTGTAGTAGGGGAGGATAGCGCGTTGATTTCCGGCGGCGTTGGTTGCATTTATGCTCCTCAAGGTTCCCAAGTATTCGACGTGCAAGGTCATCTCATGTCTTCTGCCGAATCCCTCCCGGCCGGTCTTTACTTAGTCCGCTACGGATCTCGCACTGTCAAGGTCCTCGTCAAATAAGGCGCTCATATAATAGGGCGCTTGTCAAATAAAGCGCTCTTCTCATTTCTAAAGGGAGGCTGTGCAGCCTCCCTTTACTTCTTTCCTCCTCTGAATCCCTAAAAATATTCCTCTGTCATTTTGCCATTGGATGAGCGTATTTCGGCTGGCTTTTTAAGTTTTGTCTCATTTCCGCTTCTTGAGAATAAACAATTCTTGTCATTTTGATATTTACAGGTTGTTTTTAATATCCAAATATATGTTTTTTAACATATTATTATTTGTTTTTAACTAAAAAAGTCCGCGAAAAATTCTTTTATTCCAATGTTTTTTTGTATCTTTGCATCATGAAACGTCTGCGAAGAACTTTTCTCCGCTCCGTTTATGCGTCCTAATGGCAATTTTGACGCAAATTATTTTTGATAATAATAACAATACTGATAGCCTCTGCCTTCCATAATTTTGGTGCTGCAGTTGCTCGAATTTAGTACAACTTTTCGGAACGAAATGAAAAAGAAATTAGTCCTGCTGACCCTTAGCCTTCTGATGGCTATTGGCGTCTATGCCGACATCGTGGTCACGGGTAACGTCACTTTCAAGGACGAACCTGATGAACCGGCTATCGGCGCTACGGTGATGATTAAGGGTAAACCTAATTCAGCCGTGTCTGTTGACATCGATGGTAATTTCAAGATTACCGTGCCTAATTTAAAATCTATTATCCAGGTTTCCTACGTTGGTTGCAAGACTGCCGAAGTGAAAGCTTCTGAAAATCCTTTGAAGATCGAACTCGTCTCCTCTGCCCAGCAGCTCGGTGAGGTCGTCGTGACTGGTATGGGTACTACCGACCGTCGTATGTTTACCGGCTCAACTACCAAGATCGATGCTGATAAGACTAAGCTATCCGGTGTGGCAGACGTTTCTCGTTCGCTCGACGGTCGCATAGCCGGTGTACAGATGCAAAACGTGTCAGGTACTTTCGGTACAGCTCCTAAGATCCGTGTCCGTGGTGCAACTTCTATCTATGGCACCAATAAGCCTCTTTGGGTTGTCGACGGTGTGATCTTGGAAGACAACGTTGAGCTCGACTCTGACGACCTTTCTTCCGGTAATGCCGAGACTCTTATCGCTTCTGCTATCGCAGGCCTTAACGCCGACGACATCGAGTCGTTCCAGGTGCTCAAGGATGGCTCGGCTACTTCTATCTATGGTGCTCGCGCTATGGCTGGTGTGATCGTCGTGACCACTAAGCAGGGTCGCTCAGGACACACCAACATCAACTATACCGGCGAATTCACCTACCGTCTGAAGCCTAACTACCGCAATTTCAACATTGCCAACTCTCAGGAGCAGATGGGTATCTATAAGGAAATGGAAGAGAAGGGTTGGCTTTCTTTCGCTTCTCTCGCCAATTCATCCAACTCCGGTGTCTATGGCACCATGTATAAGCTCATCAATTCCTACGATCCTGAGACCGGTAAGTTCGGCCTTGCCAACACTGAGTCTGCAAGAAATGAATATCTCCGTCAGGCTGAATTCCGCAATACAGACTGGTTCGATCTTCTCTTCAACAATAATGTGATGATGAACCACGCTGTCAGCATCTCCGGCGGTACAGACAAAGGTCAGTTCTATACCTCATTCTCATATATGGGCGATGATGGTTGGTACAAGTCTTCTAATGTATCTCGCTATACTTTCAACGCGAATGCATCCTACAACCTTTCCCGCACTCTTAAGGTGAAGATCCTTACTTCCGATAGCTATCGTCATCAGAAAGCTCCCGGAACTCTGTCTCAGGAACTCGATGTAGTGTCAGGTGCCGTTAACCGTAGTTTTGATATAAACCCGTATTCTTATGCTCTGAATACTGCGCGTACTACCGATCCGAATGCAATTCAGACTCGTAACTACGCAGACTTCAATATCTTCAGAGAACTTGACAACAACTATATCGATCTCAATGTGATGGATGTCAAGTTCCAGGGAGAACTGACTTGGAAGCCGGTTGTTGGTCTTACTCTTATGGCTCTTGGAAGCTTCCGTCGAAGCACTTCTGCACAGAATCATTATATTATGGATGATTCCAACCAGGCTATGGCTTACCGTGCCGGTGTAAATCCGGAAAACGCTACCATCCGCGCTTCCAATCCTTACCTTTACACCGACCCCGACGATCCTAACTCTCTCCCGGTGTCTGTGCTTCCGAATGGCGGTATTCTTCGCCATACTCTCTACGGTATGAACCAGTGGGACTTCCGTGCCACTGCCACTTACAACCGCGATTTCGAAGGTAAGTATAATGTTAATGCTCTTGTCGGCATGGAAGCTTCTAAAATCGACCGTGTGACTGAGAACTATGAGGGTTGGGGCATTTGCTATAAGAATGGTAATATCCCATTCACTGATTGGAAACTATTCAAGCAGCAGAATGAGGAAAATATGAACTACTATTCGTATACTCCTACCACTTTCCGCAACATGGCTTACTTCGGTACTGCTACGTTCATGTACGACAACCGCTACATTATCAACGGTACTCTCCGTTATGAAGGTTCCAATAAGCTCGGTCGCTCTTCTCAATCCCGTTGGCTCCCGACTTGGAATATTTCAGGCGCATGGAATGCCGATGCTGAGTCTTGGTTCGTAAATCCGGTGCTCGCTACTGCCAAGCTGCGTGTGTCTTATTCACTGACTGCCGATTCCGGTCTTGCTTCAGTGTCTAATGCTTCTGCAGTTTATTATCCTTCCCGTCCTTGGAAACAGGATACTTTCGCCTACGAACAGGCACTTATCCTGAGCCAGCTTGCAAACGGCGAACTTACTTACGAGAAGAAGCATGAGCTCGATATCGGTGTCGACCTTGGTTTCCTTGGCAACCGCATCAACTTCGTAGCTGACTGGTATAAGCGTAACAACTTCGACCTTATCGGCCGAATCTACACTCAGGGTGTCGGTGGTGAGATCATGAAGTATGCCAACGTGGCTTCAATGGCTTCTCATGGCGTCGAGTTTACTCTCTCTACCCACAATATCATGACCCAGGACTTCAACTGGTCTACCGACCTTACTTTCTCTTACGCTAAGAATAAGATTACCGACCTTACTTCAAGATCTCGTGTGATCGACCTCGTTCAAGGCACCGGTTTCCCTCTTCAGGGCTATCCCGTGCGTGCCATCTTCTCAATCCCATTCGTTGGTCTGACAGAAGACGGTATCCCACAATTCATCAACGAAAAGGGTGAGGTGACTACTTCCGACATCAATATGCAGGAATGGGAAAATCTTGACCATCTCGTTTATGAAGGTCCTGTTGATCCTCCTTTCACCGGTGGTTTCGGTAATACTTTCAATTATAAGAATTGGAGTCTCAACGTCTTCATGACATACGCTTTTGGCAATAAGCTTCGTCTTGATCCGGTCTTTGCATCCGCATACTCTGACCTTACTGCAATGCCGAAAGACTTTATGAATCGTTGGGTGGCTTCAGGCGATGAAAAGTTCACTGATGTTCCGGCTATCGCTTCTCTTCGTCAGTATCACAACGACAATTATCTCTCTTACGCATATAATGCCTACAACTATTCTACGGCTCGTATCGCTAAGGGCGACTTCATCCGCATGAAGGAAATTTCTCTTCAGTATGAGTTCCCCGAGAGTTGGACCAATGCGCTCCGCATCGGAAGCGCCTCTCTGAAATTCGCGGCTACAAACCCATTCCTGATCTATTCCGACAAGAAACTTCACGGTCAGGATCCTGAGTTCTTCAACACCGGTGGTGTGGCTTCCCCTAACCCGAAGCAGTTCACATTTACCGTCCGCGTAGGCTTCTAACCCGTATGACGTAAAACGTAAAACGTACAACGTAAAACGAAAAACGAAAAACGAAAATGAAAAAACTAATATATACTCTGGCTCTCGGTGCCGCTCTCGGACTCTCTTCTTGCGGAAGCGATTTCCTCGGCACTCCGACCGACTCCCGAGTTGAACTCGACTCTACCGACAAGCTGCGCATGTTGTTGGCATCATCGTATCCTAATTATAATTATGCTTGGCCATGCGAGCTGATGTCTGACAATATGGAAGACAATAACGCTCCCGATGAAGATGGACTTCGCTATAATCTCTCAGCCTACGATCGTGGCGATGAGGAGATGTTCCGCTGGCAAGTGTGCCTCAGCAATACTTCTTCTGATTCTCCTTCCGGTATATGGGAATCCAACTATAATGCTATTGCAGGTGCGAATGCCGTTCTCGAGGTCCTCGAAAAGTGGGAAAAGGAAGGTCCCCTCGATGCTCAGCAGCGCGCTGTGAAGGGCGAGGCTCTTATGATTCGCAGCTACTGCCACTTCATGCTTGCGCAGATTTTCTGTCATCCATATCGCGGCGATGTTGACAGCGAGTCGCTTCTCGGTATCCCTTATATCAAGAAGCCTGAGACTACTGTCAAGCCTAACTATACTCGTGGCAATCTTAAGGAGACATACGACAACATTCGGGCTGACCTCGAGGCTGCGCTTCCCCTCATCGATAACAGTATTTATGAAATACCCAAGTATCACTTCAATAAGACTGCGGCAGATGCTTATGCGGCGCGTTTCTATCTCTTCACCCGCGAATATGATAAGTGCCTTGAGCACTGCAACAGCGCTTTTGGCGGAGAAAACGTAGATCCGGGTATATATCTGAGCACTATCTTCCAGAATCTCGGCAACTTCTACTACATCTACGATTTCGGTAAGTTCAACCAGGGTTCTGATAAGGCTCGCAATTTCATGCTCATCGCTACTTATTCGCAGGCATGGCGTCATTTTGCAGCCAGCTCACGTTTCGGAGTGATCCGCGATGCCCTTAACTCCACTATCCACGGTTCGTCTCCATCCTGGAGCAGATTCCAGTGGCGTCTTACCAATGGTAAGGGTTCTACTTTTGTGATGCACCCTTGTTTCAATGGTAGCTGTGGTTCCAATGGAAAGAGCGAATACGGTAGCTATTATGCCGGCAATATCAGCGAGCAATTTGAATATACAGATAAGGTAGCTGGTATCGGATATACTCATGTGACGCGTTCCGAGTTCACAGGTGAGGAAGTCCTCTTTACCCGTGCCGAGGCTAAGCTTTTCCTCGGCGATATCCAAGGCGCTGTAGATGATATCTCAATCTGGGAGAAGTCTCGTCGCAATTGTCCGGGTGCTGAAGGAAGCGAGGATCTGTTTAAGGACCTGACCATTGCCAACATACGCGAATTCTATGCTGATAATGATCCAGGTTATGGAATTGCTAAGACAATAAATATTGACCAGATCTGTCCCTCTAAATGGTCGGTTTCCGGTAATGATGCTTTGGGTGTTTTGCAGTGTATCCAGCATTTCCGCCGCATCGAGATGATACATACCGGTATGCGTTGGTTTGATATTAAGCGTTTAGGTCTTGAGTTCGATCGCAAGATTGGAAAGGATGAGGTCGACCACCTTGGTATCTTCGATGAGCGTAAGGCTGTTCAGATTCCTGCGGAAATCGTGGCTGCAGGTATGCAGAGCAACCCACGTCCCAACGTGGAAGATACAAAGGTGACTCCCTCGAGCGCCTACGAAGCCGTAAGAAACTAATTCGACAGCTGACTACTGATAACTGACAACTGATAACTCAACAACTATGAAATTTTCAAGATATATAATCGCAGCAATGGTCGCTCCTCTCTTCGCGGCCTGCTCCAGCGACGATCTCGGTCCTACTATATTCCCCGAAGTGAGCGACGAGCCCGATCCCTCTTCATATACATATAAGTTCGACAAGTGGCTAAACAATAACTTCCGCGACATTTACAATGTTGACTTCAAGTATCTGATGGAAGACGTTGAGGCGGATATGAACTATAATCTTGTCCCCGCCACATACGATAATGCTCGTGACCTCGCGCTCCTTACAAAATACCTCTGGTATGATTCATATAAGGAACTTGCGGGTGAAGACTTCATCAAGAGCTACGGACCGCGTATCCTTCACCTCGTGGGTTCCCCGGCATATAATCCTCAGACCGGTACTGAGACTCTCGGTCTTGCTGAAGGCGGATTGAAGGTGACTCTTTTCAAGGTCAATGAAATGGATCTCGACGATATCAACATGCTCAATGAGTACTATTTCCGTACGATGCACCATGAGTTTGGTCATATCCTTCACCAGACAAAGTCTTACCCGACTGATTTCAACCTTCTCTCTACCGGTCGCTACGACGACAGCGCTTGGCAGTCTCGCCAGCCGGGTTATGTCGCTTCTCTTGGTTTCGTGACTCCATACGCATCCTCTCAGGCGCGTGAGGACTTTGCCGAGACCATCGCAAACTACCTTACCCGTACGCCCGACCAAATGGATCTTATTCTTTGGATGGCACAGAGAGGATGGACCACCGGTAGCGATAAGGCTGACGGTGAGCTTGAGGACGAGAACGCAAACTACTTCTGCTATTACTTCTATGACGATCCTTCCGACGTGAAGACTCAGCATTATTTCCTCTATTCACAAGAGCAGGACTATAAGAACTATCGCGTTGGTCTTGTGGGATTGAAAGGTGAATATCTTACCACTGTAGAGGAAGTTGAAGCTTATCTTGAGAAGGTGAGTGAGACTCATGAGATATTTGCTGTCGAAGACAAGGATAATGTGAATGGTTACGACATCATCCTTCAGAAGCAGTCTATCGCACGCAACTGGTTTGCCGACCAGTGGAAGATATCTTTCGACGGTCTGCGTGATATAGTTCAACGCCGTCAGCAAGATTTCGATATCAATGCGCTGCGCGACGAAATCAACGCCATCCAATAACATGGAAAGCAGGCTTTCCAGCCTGCGGCCATCGTCAAAACCCCGGGCTTTAGCCTACAACAAAATAAGAATTCAACAGTAGCCTCATACAGGTACTCAATGTTTAATACTTAATACTTTGAAAATGAAATTTTCAACATATATCGCAGCCCTCGCGGCGCTCGCACTTACAGCCTGCTCTAACGAAGATAACGAAATTTTCGATCAGTCTGCACCCGACCGCCTTGAGCAATATAAGAAAGACTATGCCGATATTCTGACAGCCGACGGTGGTCTCTGGTCAATGGAATATTTTTCTAATGCTGACGAACCTGGCTATGTCTTTGTCATGAAGTTTGATGAGAATGGTTCTGTTCAGATTTCCGCAAATCATAAATGGATAGGTGGAGAGTTCAAGCAAGAGACTTCCCTCTGGAAGATGATAGCTGACAATGGTCCTGTTCTTTCCTTTAATTCCTATAATAATCTTTTCCACATATTCTCGGATCCCGCTAATATCGTAGGTCCGGACGCTCCTACCGGAGAGGAGGGTGACATCAACGAGACCGGTTACGGCCACGAAGGTGACTATGAGTTTCAGGTTATGGAAGTTTCTGAAGATGGTAAGACCGTACGTCTCCTCGGTAAAAAACGTCTATACGACATTTTCCTCTCTCGCCTCGACCCATCCACTGACGTTCAGGATTATCTTGACAAGTCTGTAAAAGCCGCGGATTTCCTTTCGCCCTATTTTGACTACGTTAATCTTATTGCTGAGGATGGTGAAGAATTTGTCATGACCGATTTTGGGTCCGCGATCCCGTCGATATATCCCCGCCTCGGTGATCCGGTGGAGCAGACACGTAGTGGCAATGGAATCTTCTCTATTTCCGGTTTCCGTTTCATGAACCCTCTTGAGGTGCCACGTGCTAAGGGTGGTACGGAGATAACTCTTCAGTCTTTCTCATTTCAGCCTGATGGATCTCTTCTTTCCGCAGATGGTAAAAAGATAGTTGGTCCTTATCCGGTGGATGTCTTTATTGAGCCGACCTTGGATTATACTTGGAATATTGATCTTGAGTCTGTTTCTGGAAGTTTTGCTGACAAGTTCAAGTCGCTGACAGATGGAATAAAGGATGCTTATCCCACTCGATCGCTTGAAAGTGTATACTTCGGACATGAAGTGTTGGACGGTGAGGTGGTTCCTGCTCTTTATGTTAAGATCTCGGGTGCAAAGGCCGCTGTTTACTACATTTCGTATGACTCATCGCTGGCTGATGATGTTAAATTCAGCGTTGTAGGTCTAAATTCTCAGGCTTCTACGTTTGAAAAGAAGACAAAGGCACTTTCTGACTTTGCCAACTCTTTGGCAGGAGTTTCTTACGTCTTGACCTCCGGGTCAGTGATGGCTCCTGAGAAAATCGACATCAAGGAAAAGGCAAATGAAGCAAATTCTATGGTGGTGGTGGTCAACTGACCTTCACCACTTTACCATATTCTTATGTATTAATAAAAAATTCAATAATATTAACTATAAACAACGGAAATAATGAAAAAATTCGCTCTGCTTCTATCCTCTGTAGCGGTGGCTTCTTCAGCCTTTGCCGCTTCGCCTGAGGTCAATGCTAAACTCGTCAGTGCCTCCAAGGCTTCAGTAGAGCCCGTTAAGATGACTTCAAGAGTTTGTCGCAACGGTGCAGTTCGCTCGCAGAAGTTAGTTGACGCTAAAGCCCCAATCCTATATAAGGCACCTAATAAGGTAGAGGGTATGTCTGTCAGCTATGAGGAGCCTGAAGGTCTCTTTGCTCTCGGTCTTAGTGAAGAGCTGAGAGGTTTCAATGGCTTTTCATACCGTAAGGGTCCGTCTTTCACTCCTCTTACTTGGTACAACACATCGACCGGTGCAACAGAGTTCGAATGGGAGGTCATCAAGGATTTTCAGACTGGTGAGACTGAAATTTTCAATACTAAGGATTTGACACACTCTGAGACCTTTTGTATCACTGATGCTCCGCTTCTTTACGGTATGAATGCCAATGGTGCAGCTGTCTTCCAGTTCGGTGCAGAAACACTCTCTGATGATGAAGTCGCTGAACCTAATGTATCCTACTTCTTCGGTGGCAGTTGTATGCCAGGAGACGTCGATTTCGGTATGAGTACCTATCTGTACGGTCAGAATGGCGGTGGATTTACGTCCTTCCCTTGTATGAGCTATAATAAAGTGGACACTGAGTACTTTAATACCTCAACGGGTCTTAACGACATCTACACAGATGAAGAAAATGGGTATGGCATGAAAGATCCAAGCTTTGTTGGGTTTGCGAACGTGTTTAAGCAGCCTGCTGCTCCATATTATATCACAAAAATGTGGAGTTGGCTTTATGCCAAGGCCACAAAAGCTACTGTAGTTGAAATGACTCTCTACAAGATAGACGAAGATGGATACATTACCGATGAAGTACTTGCATCAGGTGAGGCTTCAATGCTTCCTTCAAGTGAGGCTGCGGACGTGGTTTTGACTTTTGAACTCTATTCTCTTGATGAGGATGGTCTGCAAACGGATGAACCTATCGTAATAGACTGCCCGTTTATTGCTGTGATGAATCTCAATAAGGATGATTTTGAAGAGGTTGCATCAGTCATCGGTGGGGGTGCTTCTGCTCCTGTATCTGAGCAGATTGATTATCCGAGACACGCTCTTATCGTTATATCAGAAGATGGTGAAGACCAGTTCATCCCTTCTCCATACAGATACTATAATAATGATCAAACTATGCTGTTTACGTGTACGGATTATATGTGGATGGTCGATGCAATATTCCCATGGTCTTATGTGATTGATGGCATCGATAAGGTTACCGTTCCGGCTGAAGGTGGTGTAGCAAGCTTCAATATATCCTCTTATTACGGTATTCAGTACTTTGACTATCTTCTCCCGGAAGATTGTGATTGGATTGATATGTCTACTGCTACAGTTACTGTAAATGAAGAACTCGGATGTCAGGTAATCAACCTCCCGGTTGCAGCTCTGCCTGAAGGTGTTACCGGACGTTATGCGACTATCACTGCTGAGGCCCCGGCTTGTACTTATGAGATTACAGTTCTTCAGGGTGATGCGGATGCAGTTAGCGTAGTCGTGACTGAAAAGAACGCTGTATACTATGACCTCCAGGGCCGTCGCGTAGCTAATCCTGAAAAGGGTATCTACATCAAGAAAGCTGGCAACAAAGCTGAAAAAGTACTCTTCTAACATGGAAAGCAGGCTTTCCAGCCTGCAGCAAAATACCAAAGGACGCACCCACCCGGTGCGTCCCTTTTTTTTAATCTCATCCCAACTAACTTCACAACCTCACAACCCCACACCCCCACAACTTCACAACCCCACAACTTCACAACTGTTAATTAATAATATTGCAACCCCTCTGTAACATCATTGTAACAAAAATTTTATTACTTTGCATCGTGATTCCCCAAATGAATATTCCCGAACTGCGAATATCATTTTTCCGGATTCCGTTTACTCAGGCGCGAAGCCGTTTCCGATGCAAGCTCTGCTTGCGATAAATAATTCTCAACTCAAAATTATCAATTCAAAATTCCTTATGGAATACTGGTTTATCATCATCTTAGCCTTAGTTGCTGTTGTCGCCATCGGACTCCTCCTTTATTTCGAGGTGATGGGAGACGATGCTGTAATATTAAGAAAAAAATATAGACGCGGTAAGTACATCAACGACGAAAATGCTGTGATCTACCGTTCCATCAAGGACACTAAAGATCCAAAACAAGCATATATTATCTTTGTAGAGTATATTTTCAGCAACCAAAAACTGTTTCTGGAATATGTCAAGACAACTCTTCATAATATTAGTAAATCATACAACGAAGGTAATCTTGCGGGACTACGCCAATGTGTGGAAGATACTAAGGAAATGAAGATTGAGCTGAAAGACCAAAGAATATCTCAGTATGAATGTGTAAATACTATCGACCGATATATATACATAGAATTTTCTGCATGGATCAACATTGCCAACAACAGTAGATTCAGTATCAATGACTCTCTCCGTGGCATGGCGGAAGTTTGCTTGGAATATGCCCAAAATTATTCCACACCGTTCCCCGAACTTTATGTGGAGCAACTGAATGTCCTGATAAACGACATCTGCAATATATGCAATTCCTGTCTTGACCTTGTTGGAACTAATAACACTCAGGAAATGCGGGAATTGAGAAAAAATATGTCAGTGATTCTTGACGAATCGTATGCAAATGCTCAGCGCCTTTTTGAGGTCATACACGACGGACGCAGTCAATTTGAAATTGACAAGCACATCGCCCTCAAATACGCCCTTAATGCATTCCAAGAGCTCCACGGCATCATCTACACCCTACGCCGCTTCGTCCTCGCCGACATCTGCATCACCCTCTCCATCCAACAATAAAAATCCCCAATCCTCCAGACTAATTATCACTCTCCGACTGCGTCCCCGCAGCGTCAAGAACGTAATAAAGCATGCTCCGCATGCGTCCCCACGCGTCAAAAACGTAATAAAGCATGCTCCGCATGCGCCCCCGCACGTCAATCAACGTAATCAAGCACACTCCGCAAGCACCTCCGCACGTCAAAAATAAAAGCATCGCCTCAAAGAGACGATGCTTTTCCCTATTTCATAGTTAATCGTTAACATCAGTACATCGGACTAAATCCCTTAGACTTCTCAAACTTAGAAGTGACATCACCTACAAGCTCAGTATTCTTGGATGTATCCAACTTCAAAATATGTCCCTTCTTAGTAAGATTACACTTCTTAAGATCCACATAATAATATCCGGGATTAGTCACGATATCGAAGTAATAAAGCTTATCACGCAGGTTTGAGTAGCTTCTCCACTGAGTGGAACTTACGTTTGGCTCACCCTCTACAGTGTATGTATAAGGAACGCAACTATTCACGAGCACCGACCGAGTGATAGCTGCTCCCAACTGGGCATCCGCCGTCTGCTCAACCCTATGTGCAAAATAATTAGCTCTAACGCAGCGGTCCGGACTTGACACCGTACCCGGAAGCATATTCTTGCCCCCTATCTTTTCCCAATAATTGATGATTGCTGTCATTGCGGGCCACTGCGGGTCATTCGTCATAGCGCGTATGTCGCCCGGATCATATATATTCAGATTCCCATGGTCAAACTCAAAGATAATGCTCTTGCCCGTCGCGTCTGTCACTCCCCAGTGAAGTGTCGATACGGTGCCTCCGTCAAACGTAGCTCCCTCTATGCTGAATGGGGTAGAGGTAAGGAGATTCTGAACCTCCCCGACAGTCTCACAATTGTCAAGAATCCAGCCTACAAGCATTGCAAGTGAAATTGGAGGATTCTTCTCGCGGGCTGCATTGTCATACACTGTTCCCTTGCAGAAAAGACCATTTACTGACAATCCCTTCTCATTCATACCCTCAGTGATGCCGCCGTCGTAACCTACAGCATATACTGCACCATACTTTGAAGTCCAGTTGATGCCGTCGGGAGTCGAAGCCCCCTGCTTATAGATCCCGGCAGGATACACATAGAGATTTGTTGGGATAGGTGTCTTCCAGTCAAGCGAACGTCCGATTATATATAGACTGTCAGCTCCTTCATAGATGACGCGAGTGCAAGCGTCGCCCTGAGCCGGCATTGCGGCTGCACAAAATCCGATAGCTCCAATGGCCATAGCTTTATAGATACTTTTCATAGCAGAATTAATTAAGAAGTAAAATAATAAAAATCCATATAAAACTAATAATTCATAATTAGTAATTCATAATTAAAAATTAGTCTATATCCACTACAACACTCAACTCCCCCAAAAAGTTGCATAAAGGTAAGCAGCCAGAGTAGCAACCCCTCTCTCCAAAAAAGCACCCGCAGGTCGGAGACCTGCATTTATGCCAAAACCTCAGGCTTCAGCCTGAGGTAACCCCAAATATTGCGCAGTAGCCTCGGAGAGGCGCTTAATGGTATTTCGCCATATAATTATAGATTCCCAATTCTCAATTCTCAATTATATAAATCCTCAATTCGAAATTCTAAATTATTATATTTGCATCATTCAAAAAAAATTATTAAATTTGCAACAAAAATTTCAATGGGGCAATACACCCCTCAAAAACGCATACTGCAAAAAGTATTAATTATGCATTGTGCTATATGCATTTTGCATTAAATAAATGTTATGGAAATATACAAAATATTAGTCGTCGACGACGAACCGGACCTTTGTGAAGGTCTGAAGTTGAACTTGGAAATCGAAGGTTATGAAGCAGATACTGCTTTCTCAGCAGAGGAGGCTCTTGAAATGGACCTTTCTTCCTACGACCTTATCATGCTTGATGTCATGATGGGCAAAATGTCTGGTTTTGAGATGGCTCGTGTCCTCAAACGTAATCCTGCTACATCTCAGATTCCTATAATTTTCTGCACTGCCAAGAATGCTGACGACGATATGATCGCCGGTCTTAATCTTGGCGCAGATGACTATGTCACAAAACCATACAACATCCGCAACATCCTTGCGCGAATCAAATCAGTGCTGCGTCGTACCGACCGCTATGGGGCTGCCTCTCCGTCATCCCCTTCAGCTCCGATCACTAAAGAGGAAGCTAAGCAGAAGAGAATCATACGCGAAGAAGGTCTCGTAATCGACCTTGATCAGATCGTATGCACCATCGACGAAGTTCCGGTCCGCATGCCGCGCAAGGAATTCGAGCTGCTGTCTCTTTTCATGAGTAATCCCGGGAAAATTTTCTCCCGTGAAGACATCCTCCAGAAAGTATGGTCCGACGAAGTGGTGGTTGTCAATCGTGTAGTCGACGTAAATGTGACGCGCCTCCGTGCCAAGATCGGCAAATACGGTAAGCTTATCGTCACCCGTTCCGGCTACGGCTACGGCTTCAAAGTTTAGTGCGTAGTTAATAGCGAATTAATCGTAAATCGTTAATAATTGATCTTAAAACGTAAAACGTAAAACGTAAAACGTAAATAAAAGGTGTCCCAGTTAAAAATCAGTTATAGCACGAAGCTCTTGCTAATGGTGGTTGCAATACTCACTCTCTGTGAACTCGCTTTTGTAGTGTTCCAGTTTAAGCGTGAGCAGCATTATCGCCAGGAGCTCCTCAATGCGCAGCTGACTGTGCTTAACTATCAGCTCCTCGATCATTATGAAGGGGGAGTGGTTAACGTGGAACTCTGGGAGCGCACCATTGATCTCCCTATCCAAGAGCTCCAGTTTGCCGTGTTCGACTCCGAAGGAAATATCCTTTATGATAATACCGGAATCGGTGCAATTGGAAAACCTTCCGAAGTGGAGGAACTTCGGATGGCGGAAGAGTCTGATAATCATCGTGGTTTCTCAATCCACAACAACGATGAAATAGACGATGATGATTTCTATTATTATGCTGCTTTGAAAGAAGGCGACCTGTATGCGCGTACCGGCGCCCTTGGCCATGATGTAGGGCTGGCAGAGTTCATGAGCATCGACCGCACATTCCTTTGGTATGCGCTTTTGATATATATCTTTGTCATAGCTCTCACTTGGTATTCGACTTCAAGGATTGGAAGCACAGTAAAGCGTCTTTCTGAATTTGCAGAAGCTGCGGAGAAGGGAGCGGAAATCTACGACACAAAGGTGTTCCCAAGAAATGAACTTGGCAACATCGCCCATAATATTGTGCGTATTTATGTCAGCTGGCAGCGTTCTCTTGCCGAGCGTGATCGCCAGGCTGCTCTTGCCATTAAGGAGGAGAAAGAAAAGGCTAAGCTCAAAAAAGAACTCACCAACAATATCAATCATGAGCTCAAGACTCCTGTATCGGCTATCTCGCTCGAACTTGAGACCATCCTGACGCATCGTGATAAATTGAGCCAGGAGATGCTGTTCAAGCTTCTCGGACGCTGCAAGGCAAATTCCGATCGTCTGCTGACAATGATTCAGGACATCCTCGCCCTCAACCGCCTGGAAGATGGGGCTGAAAACATCAATAAGGAACTTTTGTCGCTGCGGGATATAGTAGATGAATGCACAGATACACTTCTTCCAAAAGCTGAAGACGCCGGAATCGGATTTGAGATTAATCTCCCTGATACCATGATGATGCTTGGGAATGCTCCTTTATTGGAATCCGTATTCAATAATCTCATCAACAACGCCATCCTTTATTCGGGAGGGTCTACGGTCTCTATATTCCTTCAGGATGAAGACGAAAAGAGCTATCGAATCATCATTTGCGATGACGGCACCGGCATTCCCGAAGAGCACTTTGAGCATCTCTTCGACCGTTTCTACCGCATCGAATCCGGACGTAGCCGCAAGAAAGGTGGCTCCGGCATTGGACTTGCCATAGTAAAACGTGCAGCCCAATTCCATGGAGGCGACATCACCGTGCGCAATGTCCCTACCGGTGGCCTTGAATTCACTCTAACCCTCTCCAAATCCTAACGCAGCCACCACCGCATGCGCCCACCGCATGCTCCGCATGCGCCCAGAATCGTCAAATAATAAGCGTCAAAAAAGCGCCAAAAGAGTAACCATGAATAAGGAAGCAATCCATTCCCTCGCATCCAAAGTGATCGAAACAGGCAGAGGCATCTCCAAAGAAGAAGCTCTTGCCCTAATCAGCACCCCACACCTCGATGCCCTTTGTGACGCCGCCGACAAGATTTGCAAATCATTCCACAGCAACAAATTTGACTCCTGTTCCATTGTCAATGCCCGAAGCGGCATGTGTGGCGAAGACTGCAAATGGTGTGCCCAGACACGTCATCACGCCACCGGATGCGTCACCTACAACTTCCTTGACGAAGAAAAGACCATGTCTGCCGCCCATCTCAATGAAGAGAACGGCATACGCCGCTTCTCGCTTGTCACCAGCGGACGCTCTGTCTCCGACCGAGATCTTGACAACTTCCTCCAGATCATAAAGCGCCTGAAAGCCGAGACCGACCTCCACCTCTGCGTCTCAATGGGTCTACTCACAGAGCCTCAGTTAAAACGCCTTAAGGAAGCCGGTATCGAACGCTATCACTGCAATATGGAGACGAGCCAACGGATGTGGCCCACACTTGTCAGCACCCATAGCCAAGACGACAAAAGGAAGACCATAGAGGCAGCCCGTAGGCAAGGAATGGCGATATGTTCAGGAGGCATCATTGGAATGGGGGAGACCCCTGAAGACCGCATCGATTTCGCCATCATGCTTCGCGAAATGGATGTCGACTCAGTGCCGATGAATATCCTGAATCCGATAAAAGGCACGCCTCTTGAAGACACCCCTTTGATCGAAGAAGAAGATATAATCAGATGTGCAGCCGTATGGCGATTTATATTGCCCAAGCAAGTGATTCGTTTCGCCGGTGGCAGAGGGCGTCTCTCAAAGAGCAATATGAAAAGGATCTTCCAGGGCGGCGTCAACGGAGCCATAATGGGCGACATGCTCACCACGATAGGCGTCACCCTTCAAGAAGACCTCCAATTAATAGCCGACTCCGGCCTCGAAATCCCCCGGAATAAATTATAAATTATAAATTATAAAAATTCTAAATTCTCAATTCTCAATTATAAAGATTCTCAATTCTCAATTATAAAGATTCTCAATTAATAAAGAAATGGATATATCGGTAGTAGTCCCATTATACAACGAGGCAGAATCCCTCCCCGAACTCCATGCCTGGATATCCAGGGTAATGGCTGAAAATAATTTCTCTTACGAGATAATCTTCTGCAACGACGGCTCCACCGACGGTTCCCTCCGTGTCATAAAGGATCTTGCCGCTGCGGATCCTCACGTGCGATGCGTAAGCTTCTCGCGCAACTATGGAAAATCCCCCGCCCTCAACGAAGGTTTTCTTCGCGCACAGGGCGACGTGGTCATCACCATGGATGCCGACCTTCAGGATAGCCCCGACGAGATTCCCGAGCTATATCGCATGATCACAAAAGATGGTTTCGACCTCGTGTCAGGATGGAAGAAAAAGCGCTACGACCCGCTCAGCAAGACCATCCCCACCAAACTCTTCAACGCCACGGCACGCAAGGTAAGCGGCATCAAAAACCTCCACGACTTCAACTGCGGTCTTAAGGCATACAAGAAGGAAGTAGTGAAGCACATCGAAGTCTATGGCGACATGCACCGCTATATTCCATACCTTGCCAAAAATGCCGGCTATAAGAAGATAGGGGAGAAGGAAGTGCATCATCAGGCACGCAAGTATGGAGTCACCAAATTTGGTCTCGACCGTTTCGTAAACGGCTATCTCGACCTTGCCACCCTATGGTTTCAGTCGAAATTCGGCATAAAGCCCATGCACATCTTCGGCTTGTTGGGCAGCGTAATGTTCTTTATCGGATTTCTCGCAACTCTCACGGTGCTTATCCTCAAGATTGTCAGCATGTGCAGTGCCGACTATCATTTCTATGTGACGAACTCCGTCTATTTCTATCTCTCGTTGGCAGCCATGGTAATGGGCCTTCAGTTCTTCCTCACCGGTTTCATCGGCGAGCTCATCACCCGCAACTCCCCCGAACGCAACCACTACCTAATAGCCGAAGAATGGTAACGTAATAAAGCATGCTCCGCATGCGCCCACGCGCGTCAATCAACGTAATAAAGCATGCTCCGCATGCGCCCTGGATCGTCAAATGGTAAATTACAATATCGTAGGCAAATAATTATGCATTGCATATTTAATGTTAAATACATTAAGATCCTCATAATCGCTCTCATCTCGATGACTGCGGCCCTGACCGCATACCCCCAATCCAACAGAGGCACCATCACCCCCGTAGAGAGCGACGACAATGCCCCGGCACAGCCCGTGCTACACTACTACGACAAGCATGGCAACAAACTTGACACTCCCGTCCTCTATCTTGCCGAACTCGACACAGCCACTACAGTGCGTCCTACATCCCCATATCCCCTCTATAATGGTGTTACGGTAGGTATCAACTTCGCCGACGCAATAATGTCCGCTATAGGGCAATCTCACAGCAGCTACGACGTCAGCGCCATGGTATCACTCCACAACTGGTTTTTCCCCGTCCTGGAAGCCGGCATAGGCTGGGGACATCACACCGAGAACAACGATCTCTTCAAAGTAAAAGCCTATCCCTCCATGTATGCCAAAGTCGGCATCAACTATAATTTCCTCTATAAATCGAATCCCGACTATATGGCATACTTAGGATTTCGCTTCGGAATGGCACAATGCAAGTGGGATAAGACCGACATCCGCTTCACCAATGAAGCGGGAGAGACTGAATATGCTCCGAATGAAATGGGTCAGAAATGCACCAGCACCTTCGGAGAAGTACTTGCAGGGTTAAAGGTCAGGATTGCAGGGCCCTTCTCTCTGGGATGGAATGTGCGCTATCGTCTTGGCTTGCACAACAGCGGCGGCATGGAGCCCTGGTTTGTCCCCGGCTACGGCACCGGTCCCATCGGTTTCACCTTCAACGCC
>JAIDTL010000151.1 GCA_029060725.1 Muribaculaceae bacterium
GCAGGCATCACCGGTATTCCCCCACATAAAGAGATTTCCAAGACTGCCCTTGGAGCTGAAGACTCCGTCAGCTGGCGCTATGTGGAGGATGCTGTGAAGGAGTGCGCTTATTTAAAGGAAAAGGGATATATTATATGTGTTCTTGAGCAGGCACACGGCAGCATTGACCTTATGGACTTCAAAGCAGAAGATGGAAAAAAATATCTGTTGGTAGTGGGCAATGAGGTGTCTGGTGTCGACCAAAGGATAGTGGATATGGCCGACATCATCCTTGAGATACCCATGCACGGAGTCAAGCACAGCCTCAACGTGGCTGTCAGCACCGGTATGGCCATCTGGAAAATTTCTGACAGCTTGATGAAGTTGCTTTAATTGAATAATTAATTCTTTATATTTGTCTTGAAAGAAAAAAAAAAGTATATTTGCAAAATAATTTATTAGTTTTCTTCTATGACAGATATCAGATATCCGATAGGAATCCAAACCTTCAGCAAGATTATATCCGGAAGATACATTTATGTAGATAAGACGGAGATAGTCTATAGACTGGCAAATAAATATGAATATGTGTTTCTGAGTCGTCCGAGACGGTTTGGAAAAAGCCTGCTCATGTCTACGCTTGAGTCCTATTTCAAGGGTGAAAAAGAACTTTTCAAAGGTCTTGCGATAGAGAAGTTAGAGAAGGATTGGATATCATACCCTGTCTTCCGTTTTGACCTCAGTCCATCCAATTATGGTGATCCGTCAAAACTGATCGGAATGATAGAGAATAGTCTCAAAATAATTGCCTATGACTATTCACTACCACTGGAGGGATCTGATAATTCCGTGCGTTTTATCAATCTTATAAAAAAGGCATACGAGAAGTATGGTCAGAAGGTGGTGATTCTGATAGACGAATATGATAAGCCGATGCTCGACTGTCTGCATGATTCCGATTTGAGTGAGAAACTCAAGGTAGAGCTTCGCAGTTTTTATTCGGTAATAAAGGCGTCTGACCGGTATATAAAATTCGCCATGCTGACCGGAATAACCAAATTCGGAAAGATTTCTGTATTCAGTGGTCTCAACAATCTGAAGGATATTTCAATGATGCCTGCCTTCAATGCTATATGTGGCATATCGGAAAGTGAATTCCACCATACTTTTAAGGATTCTATAGAATCCTTTGCTGATGAGCATGAAATTACAGAAGAAGAAGCATGGTCGAAGTTCAAGACTATGTATGATGGATATCATTTTGCATCCCGAGGTGAAGGTATTTATAATCCTTTTAGTGTAATTAATGCATTCGATGAGAATAAACTCAAAAATTATTGGTTTGCCAGTGGTTCTCCTTCTTATCTTATACGTCTTATAGAAAGGAATAATTACAGATTAGATAGTATTGAAGGACAAACAAGGAAAGAAGATCAGCTAAACGATATAACCGACATGAGCGAGGATTTTGTGCCTTTATTGTACCAATCTGGTTATCTTACGCTTAAGGACTATTATGAAGAAACAAACGAATATCTTCTTGGATTCCCAAATAAGGAAGTTGAAAGTTCTTTCTGGGGGTCTCTTGCCAGCCGTTTCTTCCGCGGTATAGATGGAAATCCTGCCTTTAATGTAAGGAAATGTCTGCGTGATATAAATGAAGGAAGGCCGGAAGAATTCATGCTTAGTATGAAGAGTCTTTTTGCCGATACTAATTCCAATCTATATATTTGAATTCAAGATTGACGGAACTCCGGAAGAGGCTATAGAGCAAATAATAGAAAAGGGCTATTCTGTTCCGTTCGAAGCGGATAAAAGGACTGTCTTTCTTATAGGAGCCAATTTCTCAACTGAGACACGTACCCTTACCGGCTGGATTATCAATAAGTTGCATTGAATGAAATTTTCGGATAGTTGTGTACTTCGCTATATGCAGCCTGACGTTTATCATAGAATCCTAAATAAAGAGGGTCTTTCTAACTTACTTATTAGAAAGACCCTCTTTTGTGATGTATTTTCCCTCTTGTCAACGTGTCAGCCAAAAAATAATCATAGAATAGATTAGATTTTGCGTAGCAGTTCTTAGTGCCTGATGATCTTCTCGGTGTGGCCTTCAGGGTAGCGGACTATGTAGACGCCGGGGGTGAGTGTCGAGAGAGAAGCCCAGACAGAACCCTGACCGTCGAGCACCTTAATGCCGTCAGTCGTATAGACCTCAAAGGTGCCGGTAGCCTTATCGACTGAGATATTTTCAGTGCCGGCGTTGCCGAGGTTGGCATATTCGGGGAGATAGTAGCCAAGGTGAGGAGGCTGGTTATATGCCACATTTTGCCAGCATATCGCCATACGGTAAGTGCGATCCTCCATCAGGCAGGGAACACGATGCTCTGATGCAATAGTAGTGCTATGGATATAGATTATCGAGGGGTCTCTGTCATACCACAATATGACCTCTTCGCGCCAGTCGCCGAAGATGTCGGCCGATAGGCATGGAGTCTTCTTTGAGCCGTTGCATGACGAACCTGCCAGCGAAGCCAAAGAAGTGATCTTTCCATCCGCCCACTTTGTGATGCCACTTCCATCGAGAAGTTCGTCCTGAAGGTCACCGTCCCAATATATGCGGAAATTCTGTGAGGGGGAAGCGCTGCTTGTCGTATTGCCTGTAGCGGCACTACGAGGTGTAGGATGGCTTGAACACCACATTTCATATCCATCGTAGCGCGGGTCTATGTCGGCAGCGATTCCGCGGCCTGTATCTCCGGAGGCAGTACCGCTAAAGAGGATTTCGCCTGTGGCAGCATCGTGAAGATCCCAACCGTAAGGAGAAGCCTCGTGAATATCATACACCTGCAAGCCTTCGCGACCAGGAATCATCTTACCTAAATGAATGGCATCTCCGTGGCCATAGCCTGTGGCATAGAGCAATTGTCCATTGTCGTCGATAGCACATGCGCCCCAGACAATCTCGTCCTTACCATCACCGTCTACGTCGCCAACGGTTAGGTTGTGGTTTCCATTGCTATATGCAGTGCGGCTGCCTGCACCGCGTGTTGCCTGAGGGGGCGAATAGGTCTGAGTTTTGCCATCGCCATCGGTGACGGTATATTGAGTAGATGACTTAGCGGCATGCAGCCAGCGAGTGCTGAGTTTCTCGCCGTCAAAGTCGACTGCCCACAAGAAAGCGTAGTCATAATAACCGCGACACATCACAGCGCTGGGGTTAGCGTTCGAGCCATCGAGATATGCGACAGCAGCCAAATAGCGCTCTCCGCGGTTGCCGTACGATCCTGTGTCGTTCTTTCCTCCAGTGCCCCAGTTGAATGTGCCGGCAGCATCCCCGCCGAGACCCTGATTGCGGTTGGGGTTATAATATACGGTATGAACAGCTTTGCCCGTGGGTCCGTCAAACACAGTGAGCCATTCCTGACCGCCGTCAACCCTACCACCTGAGTTGCGCCAATCCTTAGTGTTGCTTGCATTTTTGATAGCTGCGATATCAGCTACGCCGTTGACGTATGCGCCAATGCCGTCTACTGAGCCGGGACCGGTCTTACAAATCATCTCAGCCTTGCCATCACCGTCAAAGTCATATACCATAAACTGAGTGTAATGAGCACCCGAACGGATGTTTATGCCTAAGTCGACGCGCCATAGCAGAGTGCCATCAAATTCATAGCAGTCTAGTATGGTATTTCCAGTGTAGCCACCCTGAGAATTATCCTTGGCGTTTGAAGGAGACCATTTCACGATCAGCTCATAGTCACCATCACCATCCACATCACCTACCGAGCAGTCGTTGGGGGTATAGGTATATTCTTCGCCCGAAGGCGTTGTGCCACCATCAGGTAGGTTTAGTTGCAACTGTTTAGCCGCATTCCATTTCATGGGCGAGAACTCCTCTACCACATTATCGCCAATCATAGCCTTGATTGTATATGTCTGGGTCAGCTTGCCACTGGAATCGCGATAGTCAGTAGCTTTTGTTATGGGTTCTTTGTTGATTTTTTTGCCATCCCGATAGATATCGAAATACATATCAGGATTATCAGTGGAGAATGAACGCCACGACAGATAGGGGATGCGGCCAGCCGCCATTACAACTGCTCCACGATTGAGTTTTTCAGGGAATTGCTGTGAGAAAGTCAGAGGAACCGACATCAAGGTTGCAATACCTGCAATGATTAGTTTCTTCATAATAAGATATGGAAAATTAGATTATATCGCATTTGTCGTATTGAAGATGGTTAAACCACTTAATATGCGAGCCATGTTTAAAACTGGGTTAAAATTACACTTTTTTTTTGAAACGAGCAAATAAAAGTAGTTTAAACTTATTTATTTGAAGAAAAATGCACTCTTCCACATAGTTTATCTCATGTTGAGTCAGAAATGAAAGAGCTGTGGCATAGACATTCCAAATCTTTCTTTAACTTTTAAGGTTAAAGTTTGTTATGAATTTATCATCTGACAATTAAAAAAGAAAAATATTATGAAAAGACATCTACTTTGCCTCCCCTTGCTCGCGATGCTTCTGCTCGTGCTTCCTTCCTGTGGAGATATTAATTATTGGAATCCAGAACCGCCGGGCGGATGGAATGATACCTTCTATGACCAGAATCTCACCGGATGCTGGCAGCTCTATCAGGTCAATTCCGACTATGTGCGAGGCGACCAGGTCAACTACATGCAGTTTTACGGCGATGGCAGAGGAATGTATTTCTACTACGACCGTGGATACGATGAGACCGAAAGACTTGCCTACTGGTGTCAGCGTTCTGTAAGTGGCGCCTCATCGCTTCAGATAAACATTGACTATGAATACGGCAGTCCCTCGACGATGAACTACTGGTTTACCGACAGCGACACCCTATGGATGCAATGGCGCAACAACTCCGGTCTTCAGACCTACGTCTACAAATACTACGGCCGCACAGCTCCATGGTAAAAATAAAGGATAAAATATCAAATATTATATATTTAAAATCAAAGTCCTTAGGATCTGCAAGTATCCTAAGGACTTTTCTATTTTTTATGTTCACTTCTATTATCTCTATGGTGCATATTGTAAAGCTATGAAAAAATTAAAGAACATTCCTCTGGTTTTTATTGTTTTATCTTATATACAACAATATTATCGTCATGTGTCAGACAGCATTGATATCTAAAAGCATTGCCAAAGTAAGCACCCGAAGCTTTGAGAGAAATCTCGAAGCTGTGTCTGGCGTTGGCATCTCGCATTATAAACTCGTACGGCTAAACAATGCCTTGGATCGTCTTTATGAAATGGTTTATGAGCAGTTTAATGAGATAACCCTTGACGATTACCGGATCATTGAGCCCCAGTTGATGTTGCTTTTAAATACTCTTAAAGGTCTTTGCAATACATTAAGGAAAATTCCAATGCCTGGAAAACTTTCATTGGAGGCAGCTGCTTTGGGCAGAAATTATTCAGCCCTCTATGAATTAAATAGCGATATCAAGAATTTCAGAGTTAAGAATGTAAGTCCAGAGCTGTCAAATGCATTGAAGAAGGCATCGGCTGCTATGAAACGGCTTTAATTCAATCTACCCTAATGATACAATTTCTTTCGACATCGTACTTCCGGAATAGAATTGAAGCTCTCTTAAAAGTGAAGAGGGGAGTCTATAAGAATGTCTGTAACGAAATATCACGAGAATTTAAGGATAGGCAGATAGAAGAAATAAGAAATAACCGGGATATGATTCTATTGACGGATGATGAAATTGTAATAAAATTGCGTCTTCCGGACAAAAAGCAAAGACTATCTAAAAAAGATGGCTATAGACTTGTCTATCTCGTTTCGAAAATCAGTGAGACTGTTGTCTTTCTGGATATTTACCCGAAGAACGGACCTTCTCAGCAACTTGATATTTCAGATAAGGATTTGACGAAGTTGCTTGAGCAGTTTGCTGATGAGGAAGAAAAGCATACTTTAATAGATTATCCAATTGATTAATAGTGGTTTTAGTACTCGAGAGATAGGATTGACGTTGACACTTTGACATCCTTTGCAGTTCTGCGCCCGGTATAGGGCGTTCTCACTTCGGTAGCCGCTTGCGGTCTTTGAGCGGGAAGTGCCAATGAGTGTCACATGCTGACCCATCGGGCAGACATAATAGTCTTCGTCTGCGTTGTAGTGGAAGTTTTAGCCTAAAATATGCAATGAGCGCAAAATTTACCCAAAATTGTAACACTTTATGATTAGGATATTAAATATAAAATATTAATATTCAATAAATTAAATTAATTTAAAGTCACGTGCAGGTAACAAATCGGACTTCATTGCAAATAAAAAAAGTGACGAAATAAAAATCGAATTATGGCTAAAAGTGGCAATTAAAGCCTACTTTTAGCCATAATTCGATTATGATGAGAAACGTAAAGGCAAGAAATCGGGTCTTACTGAGACACTTTCATTACATTTTTAGTTGCCAATTGTTGTATAGGGAGGAATAATATACTGATTATTTAAGTTTCGCATGTACTAATTTATTATATCTCAATTGCCATAGCAGTAAAGTTGCGTAGCTTTCTTTGCGTTCTCCGGCCGATGCGAAGCAGGCCGCAATCATTGCGAGCTTGCCATAACCAAGTCGCAAAGTCCTCCAAAGTATTGAAACTCTGCCCCTTTGCGCCTTTGCGTGAGATTTTTAGTACTTGCGAAAGTTGAGCTGATTATTTTTCAAGATAGAATGGGAGCATATAGATTGGAAGAAAAGTAATGACTCCTTCCTTGTGGTAATCCTTTGTGAATACTATAAGCGGATCCTTCGTCTTGGCAGAATATTTTCGCATGAATTCATCAAGTGATTTATGTGTCCTATATCCTGATGATTTCACTTCTATCGGTGATATCTTGTTTCCGTTGGATATTAGGAAATCTACTTCATAAAGATGCCTATTGTCTGAAGGAAATGTATAATAGAAAAGTTTCCTGCCGCTTGCTACGATAATCTGGGCAGTCGCATTTTCATAGACATATCCGAGATTGGCCGATAGTTTGTCAGAGAGTAGTTTACTGTAGATTTCATTTTCCGCAACGTCCTTGTCCCAGAAAGCGAGTGTAATAAATAGACCGGTATCTCCTATATAAATCTTGAAATAGTCCTTGTCATAATCCATAGCCAGTCCATTAGCCGGATCAGCAGTATGATAACACATGTTGACGGTCATTGATGCGGCAATTTCTGAAACGAGCGAATCCTCCTTATAAGGATCGGTATGGCCTATGACAGGATGAAGCATATACCTTGCTTGCTTTCGGTTCAGTTGCGCAGGCACATCCTCAAAGATACGGCTTATCCTACCGCTTTTATCTATTTTATGAAGGTCAGCTAAATAGAGCTTGATAATCGCACGTTTTATCTTATCTACTCTGAGCAGATCTTTGGTGTCTATATATTCAGCTATGGCCTTTGGCATTCCCCCTACCAGAAGATAGAGACGGAATGTTCGCATCAACGTCCGATGTGCTGCTCCGAGTGTCATGCCGGCTGCAATTGCTTGTCGAAGTAGCATTGGTGTGGCGGAATCCCCCAAAGCCCACATGAATTCTTCAAAATCCATGGGATACATCTTTATTTGATCCTCTTCGCTTGGAATCAGGATACCATCGACGTTCTTGCTGATTGAGATTAAAGAACCCGTCTCTATATAGTCATACCTACGGTCAGCCACAAGATGTTTGATGGCCTGCCTGGCCTTTGGGCAGAATTGTATCTCATCGAAAATAATTACAGACTTGCGTGGGGTAAGAGATACGTGATATTCGAATTGAAGCTGCATAAAGAGGGCATCGATGTTCGAGATGTCGTCAAATAGACCGGTAATTGTCTTTGATGCTTTTGAGAAATCTATCATAAGATAGCTTTCATATTCATTCTTTGCGAATTCTTCGGCAATTGTCGACTTTCCTATTCGTCGGGCGCCTTCTATTAGAATTGCTGTATGCCCATTCTCTTCCTCTTTCCATTGGAGCAGCCGGTCATAAATTTTGCGCTTGAAGATATGTTTGGGTTCATCCATAAAAGTATATTTTTGTAATCAGCATAATGTATAAATGATAACATCTTGATTCACTGTGCAAAGTTACACAATAATCATAAGTGCGCAAAATTTTTTAGCCTGAAATATGCAGTGAGCGCAAAATTTTTTAACCTGAAATATGCAGTGAGCGCAAAATTTACCCAAAATTCTCGGTCGGTAGCTTTTCACTGTCGAAAAATCTATTTTGTGATATGTCATTAAGTAGGGTAGCAACAAAAAAGCGACCCCTGAATTAGGGATCGCCTTTATTATTTAAGTATAGTCTTTACTGCGGACGGCCTGCAGCCCAGTCGGGTGTCTGTTCTACACCGAAACCTGCGTTGATTTCATCCTCAGGAATCGGGAAGATGACATTGCTCAGATCTACATCTTTGAATGTGAAGTCTATGTTTGGAGCATTAAATGCGTAAGCATTTCCCTTTACACCCCAACGACGGATGTCGAATAGACGGTGACCTTCCTGGAAGAGTTCACGAGCGCTTTCATCGCGAAGGAATGAGAGCAGTTCATCTTTAGTAGCTGGAAGATCCTCTACCTTAGTGATGTCGAGATTACGCTTTGCCACTACGAGAAGTGCCTTCTTGGCAGCTTCAAGATCTGGAGTAGCCTTGCGAATATTGGCCTCAGCCTGGATGAGGAACATTTCAGGAGCGTTGATCAGGTAATTGGTTGCATACGCTGGATTGCCCATGCCGAAGCAAGCGAACTTTCCACCTCCGAACTCCGGAATTTCGGGAGTTGTATTTGAGGCGAAGACCATGATGGAATTACGCACATCGTTTTCACCAAGGATAGAGAGAAGCCAGGGGCTTGGGCTGTAGTCGTATGTAGAGAATAGTGTGCCGCAGGAGTTGGCGCTCCAGTTATCTTGGGTGGTGATCGCCAAAGCAAACATAGACTCTGTATTGCTTGCTCCATAGTTGTAGAGAGCCCTGTAGCCTTCAGGAGTGTAAGTAAGGGTCTCTATTCCTGATTCATCAATAGCCTTTTTCGCATAGTCAATTGCATCGTCGTAGTTCTCAAGATAGAGATTGACGCGGGCGGCAAGACCGTATGCAGCAGCGAGGTTGAAGTAGAAGAGGCTTCCTCGGTCGCCGTTGGCCTCAAAGAGACTGATCGCGTTCTTGATATCATTGAGGATAGCTGTATATGTTTCTCCTACAGTACTTCTCTTGACTTCGGCAAAAGCCTCTATAGGCTCGTCGACAATTACGAGACCGAGATTATTGCTATAGTCTGTGCCGTCGACTTTCACTTGATGGCAGAATACATTTGACATCACGAAATTAGAGTATGCCCGGAGTGCGTATGCCTCTGCAGTATAGATGTTGAGTTCCTGCAGTTCTTCATCTGAAAGAGACTCCTGAAGAGTCTTGGATGCCTTGATGACACGCGATGAGTTGTCTACCACCTTATATCCAAACTCCCAAATGTAGGCAGAGCTGACACCAGTGGTCTGATATGTAAACTGATAGATGTCGTTCTGGTGGCTGGTCTGTCCGTTCCAATATACGATGTCAGAAGCGAGATCACCAATCACTGTACCATAATTTCCTGCGAAATAGTACTGGAATAATCTGTAGTAGGTACCGTTGAGGGCGTTGCCCACGTTAGCTACGCTATTTAGGGCGGTATTTACATCAATACCGTTAGACATTTCTGTCTTCAGGAAATCTGTGCCGCAGCTTGTAAGTGAACCTGCAATCAGGAGCGCACCCAATGATTTCAATATGATATTTTTCATTTCTGTATAGTCTATAAAAAGTTATGATGTATTATCAGAATACAATCTGTACGCCGCCGGAGAACGAGAAGACAGCAGGATACTGCCATGCGATCACGCCTGATGAATAGGTCTCGGGATTATATCCTATGAAGTCGCTTGCTGTCCAGGTATGTACGTTATCCATGTTGATGTAGAAGCGCACCTTATCCATAAGGGCCTTTCTTGTAATCTTCTGGGGCAAAGTATAGCCCACGGTGATATTGCTCAGGCGAAGGAAGTTGCCGCTCATGAGGAATCGAGAGGACGCCTGTGATGAGCTAAAGTTGGGGTCGCCGTAGATATACTGCGGATATTTGGCACCTTTGTTTTCCGGAGTCCATGAGTCGAGAGCGACGCATTCAAGCGGTGTTCTAAAAGACATACCCCAGCCAGTGAAGTTATGGCCTGAGTCGTAGACTTTGCCTCCTGTACGGTAGTTGAATGTCAGTGAGACATCAAAACCATATCCGTCTGCATTCAGTCCGAAAGCTCCGACAAACTTAGGCTCGGCGCTGCCTACATATCTTTTGGCGGCAGCTTGCCAGCTGTCGGTAGTCTCATCCCCTTCCTCATTCAGATAGTAGAGGGCCTTTCCGGTCTCAGCGTCAACTCCGGCATACTCCTTCATCTTGAACTGACGGTAGGGACGACCTTCCTCTATGATCTGATAGGTTCCTTCAATGCTGCCGTTGGCAAGTTTAAGGACTTTGTTTTTGTTGTATGTAAGGTTACCGAAGAGACTCACGCTCATATTCTTGTTTGCAAATACCACACCACGGAGACCAAGTTCAATACCACGGTTGCGGATCTTTCCGATGTTCTGCCATGTAACGTCCATACCGGTAGTAAATGAGAGCGGCACTTGATAAAGAGCATCAGATGTATCCTCATTATAGTAATCGAAGGTCACGTTTAGTCGGTTCCAAAGATTTAAGTCGAAACCAACGTCAAACTTTCTGGAAGTCTCCCATGTGAGATCGGGATTCTCGATACCCGCAGGCACCATACCCGGAGTCTGATTGTAGTTGTATCCTGCAGAATAAAATCCACGGGCTGCATAGAGGGATGGAAGCGACTGATTGCCTACTGTACCGTATGTGATTCGTATGTCGGCATTCTTCACAACATCTTGATTCTTCATGAAAGCTTCCTGACCGAGACGCCACTTTGCACCTACCGACCAGAAATTACCCCAACGCTTGTTGCGGCCAAACACTGAGCTTCCGTCACGGCGGAAAGAAGCCGAGAGATAGTAGCGGCTGTCGTATGAATAGTTGGCACTTCCGAAATATGATGCAAGGCGAGAAGAGGCTTCATAGTATTCAGCGCCATTGTCAGCACCGGCGGTAGCCATGTTGCGCATGCCGTCGGTAGCGAACGGGAAGTCATATTTCGAATAGTATTCGTAGCGGTACTCATAACGCTGCATTTCCTGGGCTATCATCACGTCAAAGACATTCTTCTCGTTGAATGTATAGTTCCAACCGATGAGATTGGTCCATGTAAGCGTGCTTGTGTTAGAGTTGTATTGCTGTCCGAGGCCGTTGTAGTCCATACCCTGAGGATTGTAGACCGCACTCCAGTAGTCATACTGACGCTGGTTCATTACGTTCACACCAAAGTTGGTCTTGACATAGATTCCATAAGGAAGATTCACCTGAAGCCATGGGTTGGCGTTGATAGTCTGGTTGGTCACCTGGCTCAAATCACCCAGTTTAGGATCCTGAAGAGCAAGGGGATTGTAGCCGGTAGCACCGGGATTATACTCAGTGCCGTCATCCATATATACAGGATCAAACGGAGTCATGGACGACATAGCGGCTGTCACGGGAGCAGACATGCTGCCAGCTGTCGACTGAGAGAACGAATTGTTCTTGTTATAAGAGTACTGGGCATTGATACCTCCTGTCAACCATTGGTATTTAGTGTCAAGGTTGACACGACCGGAATAGCGCTGGTTGTCAGAGCCTACAATGATACCATCCGTATCAAGATAACCGAGAGAGAAATAGTAGTGGGTATCGCCCGTCGCTCCTGCTACCGAGGCATTATACTCCTGATAATATGCATTGCGGGATATGACATCCATCCAGTCGGTATCGGTAACTCCGTCCCATTCAAAATAAGCATCCTTCAGATATTCGTAAGCATAGTCGTAATCATAGTTGCTTGGATAGCGGGCTGCAAGACCCTTGGCGAAAAGATCCAACGATTGCTTAGCGTTGGCAAACTTCATGTTGTTGTTGGCAACTTTGGAGAATCCCTGTTTCACGTCAAGAGTCACATTGAGTTTGCCTGCCTTACCTTTCTTGGTATTGACGATGATTACACCGTTGGCTGCACGCGAACCGTAGATAGCGGTAGCGGAAGCATCCTTGAGGACAGTGATTGACTCTATATCATTAGGATTATAGGCTGCCATAGGGTCGAAATAATTATTGGAAGTCGAGGACATTCCGTCATAATCCGAATTGACAGGCATACCGTCGATCACATATAGAGGCTGGCTGCTGCTTGAGAGAGAACCCATGCCTCGGATATAGATTGAGCCATACTGACCCGGCATTGATGTGGAGTTATTATACTGGATACCGGTCACGTTGCCCTCAAGTGACTTCACGAAGTTGGCATCGTTCTTACGCTCCACGACGTCACCGTCCATGACGGAAGCTGCACCGGTGAAAGCAGCGCGAGTGGTAGTGCCGTAGCCTACTACTACAAGTTCGTCGAGTTTGTTGGTGGAATTCCAGAGCTTGATCACGAGATTGTCGGCAATTGTCACATCTTCGGTCACCATACCTACGTATGAAACCACAAGAGTGTTTGCACTGGAAGGCACGTCTTTGAGGACGAAATTGCCGTCCAGATCAGTAGAAGTACCCTGATTGGTACCTTTCACCAAAACTGTTGCACCGATAATTGGCTGGTTGTCGTCACCTGAAATGACATGTCCGGAGACCGTACGCTGTCCGAGTGCAGACATCACCATGACCGTCATTATCGCCATTAGTGAGAGCAATCTTTTCATCTTAATTGATTTTTGTAAAACTTTATGGTTATGTGAGTAGAGTATATGTAAGTTTTTGCTTTTCAATGGCTAAGCTCAATTAATAGTAACTAACAGGCAA
>JAIDTL010000152.1 GCA_029060725.1 Muribaculaceae bacterium
GCTTGATAAAAAGAATTGATCCTTTCATATTATTTTGATATTTTTTATATTCGTAAATAAGTCGAAACAACTTCACTTCAATATATAGATATGACAAAGAATGGAAAGTCGATAATATTAGGCGGAGTGGCAGTATTGAGTTGGGCCACTGTGGCCACGGCGTTTAAGATTGCTTTGATGCATCTCTCTGTGTTCTGTATGCTGCTGATAGCTACTGTCACATCATTTGTGTTCTATACGGTGATTATGGTCGTGGAGAAGAAGTGGACGAAGCTTAGGGCGTTGCCTAAGGATATTGTTGTGAAGACAGCGCTGCTCGGCATTTTGAATCCTGTGGTGTATTATCTTGTGCTTTTCCAGGCGTATGATCTGCTGCCGGCTCAGATGGCTCAGCCCCTCAACTATGCATGGCCGATATTCTTGCTTGTGCTTCTTGCAGTCTTCAACCATGACAAGATTCCTGTCAAGAAGTATATAGGTATGTTGATATCTGTGTGCGGTGTGGTCTGTATATCACTCGGAGGTGGAGGGGTAGAAGGACACGTTTCGGTATCAGGCGTTCTTTTGGCCCTCTTCAGTGCTGTGCTTTGGGCGGCATATTGGATGCTCAATAATAGGCTCAGCCGGCAAGTTGACGCTACGATGGCTCTGTTTTTGGAGTTTTTTGCCGGAAGCGTCGTGCTTGGTGTGATTGGATGCTTTATTGGAGTTGAAATTGACTCGCTTGAAGGATTGCTCTCGGGAATATATATCGGACTTTTTGAGATGGGTATCCCATTCTTGACTTTTGGTATGGCACTTAGGATCACTACTAATCCGGCGCTTATCAATCAGATGTGTTATTTATCACCATTTTTGTCGCTGTTCCTGATAGCGATGGTGCTTGGAGAGACGATAGCTTTGGGCACATGTGTCGGATTGGTGTTGATCGTCATTGGATTGATTTATAATCAGTATTTTGTCAAAGATCATCGGGAGGTTGAAGTGGCAAATGAGTCCAATATTGGTGGTTAAAAAAAAAGACGCACTGCGACGTGCGTCCTTAAAAGGTGTGATTTTTATGGCGTATGATTTATTTTTCTGTTATGGCATTTGCAAGTGCATCCAGCGCAGGGCGGTCTGACTCTTTGAATGCTCCTCGGATTGTGACGGTATCAGGGATGAAAGTGATGCCTTTCATGCTTTCAAGCATTGTGCGCATGACTTTGCCGGCAGATGGAGCCCATGACCCATTTTCTATAATAGCCACTTCGCGATTGCAGTACCCCTTTGCCGCAAGGGTGTGGAGGAATGTATACATTGGTGTGAATAGACCTGCATCATAGCTTGATGCGCAGAACACCGCTTTTGGATATCGGAATGCTTCTGCTACGGCTGCAGACATGTCATATTTTGTCAGATCGGCAACGAATACGTTCGATACTCCTAATTGTCTGAGCTTTTCAGCGAGATATTCTGCGGCTTCAAGCGTATTGCCATGTATTGATGCGCTCGCTATGAAGACGCCGTCAGTCTCAGCCTTGTAGCTGCTCCATGTGTCATAAAGACCTACATACTTAGAAATGTCTTCGGTGATAATCGGACCATGTAGTGGGCAGATGGTCTGAATATCAAGAGGAGCGAGCTTTTTGAGTGTGTTCTGCACTTGAGGACCATATTTGCCCACTATATTGAAATAGTATCTTCTGGCTTCATCGGGCCAATCGTTGGCGAGAGCATCAAGGGCTCCGAATGTTCCGAAAGCATCAGCGCTGAAGATAAGTTTGCGCTCAGGGCAATATGCCATCATGACTTCCGGCCAATGCACCATAGGAGCAAGTATGAATTGAAGTGTGATGCCACCGAGGTCGAGTACATCACCTTCTTTCACTGTCATAGTCTTGCAATCCTTCGGTATGGGGTCGAAATATTGAGGAAGCATGCGGGCTGCCGTGGCAGACATCACGAGCGTGGCTTCAGGATATATTTCAACAAAGGTAGAGATTAGAGAGGAGTGGTCGGGTTCCAGATGCTCAATTATTAGATAGTCCGGGCGTTTTCCGTCCAGAGCTTTGTTTAGGTTTGCCAGCCATTCGGTTCCGGTCTGATCATCTGTCGTGTCTACCACAGCGATCTTGTCAGCCTTTATTAAGTATGAATTATAGCTTACTCCGTTTGGGACTATATATTGGTTTTCAAACTTCTCTATCGCGTGGTCGTCTACACCAATGTATGTAATATTGGGTGCGACCTCAAAAATATTTCCGGTCATAGTTATAGTGTTTTTTATTTTTATAACAAATTAAAATCTGTTTTGTCTCTCACTCAGATTGTATCTTTTCAGCGAAAGTCTCCGTGTGCTTCAAGGGCGAGCGAAGCAATGCCCCTTTGTGAATGATATCAATATGAATTAATAAAATTTCTCACTTATAGATATCTATTATAATAAAACGCTCCGTGTGCCCTCTGTGTGAGACCTAACAAGATATTCGCTGAATAGTTACCGCAGATTCCCCTGATGTAAATATGTGCAAAATCAGTAAATATTAATAGAAATCTAAATTAACATAAATTTGCAAAAAGCTTAAAAGCTTGTTAAAAATTAACAAATATTTAAATATAGACAAATATTTAATTATTTTTAACATTTAAATAATATAAAAAAGTTAAGAATTGTTTGGCTGGGTAAAATTTTAGTCCTAACTTTGCCGACGTTTTTCCGCTACTCCTTTAGTTGTTTTGATAAGGCGTGCGGAAAATTCAAATTTAGACAATAACAGTTTTTAACAATAAGCCTCTCCTTTCTGAGGGGCTACTAAAAAAGAAATTATGGCAAATAAAGCAGCAAAGCCCAACGGCAAATTGGGTGTGATGGTGGTCGGCAATGGCGCCGTTGCTACAACATTTATGACCGGTGTCCTGATGACTCGTAAAGGTCTGACCAAGCCCGTTGGCTCAATGTGCATGTACGACAAAATCCGCGTCGGTAAAGGCGACGACAAGAAATATCTTCACTATAAAGACATAGTTCCTCTTGCAGATCTCAACGATATTGAATTCGCCACTTGGGATGTATATCCTGCTAATGCATACGAGGCTGCATTAAATGCTGAAGTGCTCAAAGAGAAAGACATCAACCCTGTTAAGGAAGAGCTCGAAGCTATCAAGCCGATGAAGGCTGCTTTCGACAAGAACTATGCAAAGCGTCTCGACGGCGACAACGTGATGGAAGGTAAGACTCGTTGGGAGATGGCGGAGCAACTCCGTGAGGATATCCGCAACTTCAAGAAAGAAAAAGGTCTTGATCGAGTAGTTGTGCTTTGGGCTGCTTCTACAGAGGTTTATGTTCCTGTTGATGAGGAAGTTCACGGCACTTTGGAGTCTCTTGAAGCCGCTATGAAGGCCGACAACAAAGAGAAAATCGCTCCTTCAATGTGCTATGCATACGCAGCTCTTAAGGAAGGTGCTCCTTTCATCATGGGTGCTCCTAACACTACTGTCGACATCCCTGCAATGTGGGAACTCGCAGAGCAGACAGGCATGCCTATCGCAGGAAAAGACTTCAAGACTGGTCAGACTCTTGTGAAGTCTGGTTTCGCTCCGATCATCGGCACTCGTTGCCTCGGTCTTTCCGGTTGGTTCTCTACCAACATCCTCGGAAACCGTGACGGCCTTGTTCTTGACGAACCTGCCAATTTCCGCACTAAAGAGGTTTCAAAGCTTTCTACACTCGAATCAATCCTCGTGCCGGAAGATCAGCCCGACCTCTATGGACATGGTAATGACGAAGACACTCAGTACTATCATAAAGTGCGTATCAATTACTATCCTCCACGCAACGACAACAAGGAAGGTTGGGACAATATTGATATCTTCGGTTGGATGGGATATCCTATGCAGATCAAGATCAACTTCCTATGCCGCGACTCAATTCTCGCAGCCCCTCTTTGCCTTGATCTCGTATTGCTGAGCGATCTCGCTGCTCGTGCCGGTCGCAGTGGCATTCAGAGATTCTTGAGCTTCTTCCTCAAGAGCCCGATGCATGATTACACTAAGGGCGAAGTGCCCGTCAACCATCTCTTCCAGCAGTATGTCATGCTGAAAAACGCTATTCGTGAGATGGGCGGTTACGAAGCTGATGAAGAAATCGATTGATAGCTTTTTCCATATACATTGGGGGCGTCCTTGTGAAAGGGCGCTCCTACTTTTAGACCTGGTTTACATCGAAAAATATTTTTAACAATGAGGATTGACATATTGACAGTGATGCCGGAGATGTTGGAGTCTCCATTAAATACATCGATTGTGAAGAGGGCACAAGATAAAGGTCTCGCTGAGATTTATATTCATAATCTGAGAGATTATACTGTGGATAAGCATAGGAAAGTGGATGACTATCCTTTCGGTGGAGAGGCTGGAATGGTTATGAAGATTCAGCCTGTAGATGCATGCATATCCAAGCTCAAAGCGGAGCGTGACTATGACGAAGTGATATTCATGACTCCTGATGGAAAAACTTTCGACCAGTCGATGGCTAACAATCTGTCGCTCCTTAATAATATAATTATTCTTTGTGGACATTATAAAGGGATCGACTATCGAATCAGAGAGCACTTCGTCACTAAAGAAATATCCATCGGCGACTATGTACTGACTGGTGGCGAACTGCCGGCAGCATGCGTCGTGGATGCAGTGGTAAGGCTCATTCCCGGGGCAATAGGCGATGAGCAGTCGGCACTTTCTGACTCTTTTCAAGACAATCTCTTGGCTCCCCCTGTCTATACTCGTCCGGCTGAATACAATGGCTGGAAAGTGCCTGATGTGCTGCTGAGTGGGCATGAGGCTAAGATTGCTCAGTGGCGTTTGGACCAGGCTATGGAAAGGACAAGACGCCTACGCCCGGATCTTCTCAACGATTAATCATCTTAGTTTCATTAAGTAAATAATAACGTAACACACGGCTCTTGCACTGTAAGTTTGCAAGAGCCGTGTGTCTAAGTATAAAGGTATAGTGGATCGTTATTTTACGTAAGCGACTGCAGCCTTCTCCACTGGAATTGCATCAAGATAATTCTTGATATAGCGGTTGAAGCCCTCTACGTCTTCTTCTGTAGGAGTGATGCTTGTGCCGGTATTCCCTTCAAACACCTCCATCTCAAGATAGTCGGCAAGGTTGCGGTCGTTGACATTATTCACAAGATATCCTGCAAGAAGAGCCATACCCCAAGCTCCACCTTCTCCTGCTGTCTCCATCACTGAGATAGGGGAGTTGAGTGCTGCTGCAAGTATTCGCTGTCCTACACCCGGAGTCTTGAAGAGACCCCCGTGGCCCGTGATACGGTCTACCTTGATCTTCTCTTCTTCGAATAGAATATCATTGCCTATCTTTAAGCAAGCAACTGCTGCATTCAAGTTCGCACGCATGAAGTTTGCAAGATTGAAGCGGTTCGCTACCGAGCGTACGAAGAGTGGTCGCCCCTCGTTAAGGCCTGTGATAGGCTCTCCCGAGAAATAGTTGTAGCTGACAAGCCCTCCGCAATCCGGATCTCCATTCAAAGCGTTGTTGTAGAGTTTGCCGAAGATTTCGTTCATGTCTACTGGCACTCCAAGCAGTTCGGTATATTCGCGGAAGATGCCTACCCATGCATTGAGGTCGGAAGTGCAGTTGTTGCAGTGCACCATGGCTACGAGGCTACCGTCAGGAGTAGTCACCATATCGATCATCTCGTATGGACGACTCAGGTCTTTTTCAAGAACTATCATTGAGAATGATGATGTTCCTGCAGATACATTGCCTGTGCGCTGCTTTACAGCATTGGTGGCTACCATGCCTGTACCTGCATCTCCTTCAGGAGGACATAGAGGTATACCTGCCTCAAGATTTCCTGAGATATCAAGATGCTTTGCTCCTTCTTCTGTCAGAACACCTGCGTTTTCTCCTGCCACGAGAATCTTAGGAAGCACATCCTCAAGTTTCCAGTCGAAATTCTTGTCAGCTATCATGCTGTCGAATTTCTCCACCATTTTGGCGTTGTAATTCTTAGTCTCAGGATCTACTGGTAGCATACCGCTGCCGTCGCCAATGCCGATTACTTTCTCCCCTGTCAGCTGCCAGTGGATATATCCTGCAAGAGTAGTAAGGAAAGCGAGGTCTTTCACATGCTCTTCACCATTAAGAATGGCTTGATACAGGTGTGAAATGCTCCAACGTAGCGGGATGTTGTAGTCAAATTCCTTCGAAAGGATAGCTGCTGCCTCGCCGGTGTTTGTATTGCGCCATGTTCGGAATGGTGCAAGCATATTGCCATTTTTGTCAAATGGCATGTAGCCGTGCATCATCGCGCTTATGCCGATTGATGCAAGCTTCTTTAACTCTACTCCATATTTATTCTTCACGTCTTCGCGAAGATCGCGGTAGCAATCCTGAATGCCAAACCATATCGCCTCCAGACTGTAGGTCCAGAGATTGTTCACAAGCTGGTTTTCCCACTCGTGGCTTCCTTGTGCTATTGGATTATTGTTCTCATCTATGAGAACAGCCTTGATTCGAGTAGAGCCAAACTCTATCCCGAGAATGGCCTTACCCGCTTCAATTGTCTGTTTTATCTTTTCAGGCACGTTATTTCAATTATTATTAGATTGTCCAATCAGACCAATTCAACTAATTAGCCCGATTAGCCCAATAAGACTTATTAGACCAATTAGACCAATTAGACCAATTCGACCAATTCGACTTATTAGCCCAATTAGTCCAATAAGTCCAATCAGCCTAATCAGACCAATCTTTAAATTTATTTATTCATCATATAATACACGTCATTATAGCGAAGCTCTCTCTTGAAGCCCTGCATTGTGGTGTCCTTGTCGATGCGTACCATTTCGATGCCGGCCATCTCTGCATAGTCTTCCCAATATTCCGGAGTGATGTCGTAAGAGAAGCAAGAGTGATGCGTACCGCCTGCCATGATCCATGCGCCAGCTCCGATCTCGAAGTTAGGCTTTGGAATCCAGAGTGCTGATGCTACAGGAAGCTTTGGAAGTGGTTTTGACTTGATGCACTCTACGTCGTTTACGATAAGACGGAATCTGTTGCCAAGGTCGATTACGGTAGCTGTGATGCCGTCGCCGGGCTTGGAAGTGAAGACGAGACGTGCTGTCTGAGCCTTGCGGATACCAATGCCGAGGAAATGTACTTCAAGACGTGGTTTTTCTTCTGCGATGAGCGGACATACCTCAAGCATGTGTGCCTGGAGGATAGAACTGTTGGCTCCGTCGAAGTTGAGTGTATAGTCTTCGAGGAATGAGCATCCCTTGCCCATGCCCTGGCTCATATACCAAAGTGTGCGGTAGAGAGCTGCTGATTTCCAGTCGCCTTCAGCACCGAAACCGATGCCTTCAGCCATCAGACGCTGTGATGCAAGACCCGGTATCTGGTCGAAGCCTACGAAGTTAGGATCGTTGATGTCCTGAGTGCCAAGGTCGTCGAAGTTGGTTGTGAATGCCTTTGCTCCCTTCTCTGTCAGAATGCTGCGGAGTGCAAGTTCTGCCTTAGCTGCTTCATATACAGCCTTGTAGCCCGTAGTTCCTTCCTCTTCAAGAGCTGCATCGTGTGCATATTCCTTGAAGTAAACAGCCATAAGAGCCTTAGTGTCTTCATCAGATACCTTTTTGTAGTGCTCCATAAGTTCGCTTACGGGACAATAGTCTACATGGTATCCAAGCTGCATCTCTGCGTCAACCTTGTCGCCGTCAGTTACTGCCACGTTGTTCATCTGGTCGCCGAAACGGAGCACGAGCATATCTTGAGCGTCAGCCCATGCAGCTGCTACGCGCTGCCATACTGCGATACGCTCCTGTGTATTGGCATCTTTCCAGTAGCCAACCACTACTTTACGGCGTACCTTCATGCGAGCGCAGATATGTCCGAATTCGCGGTCGCCATGGGCACTTTGGTTCAGATTCATGAAGTCCATGTCCATGGTGTCCCAAGGAATTTCCGCGTTATATTGTGTGTGGAAGTGGAGGAGTGGTTTGCGCAGTGCCTGCAGACCGTGGATCCACATCTTTGCTGGTGAGAATGTATGCATCCATGTGATGATGCCTACACATTTCGCGTCGTTGTTGGCAGCTTTCATGACTGCTTCTACCTCCTTTGAAGAGTTAGCTGTCCCTTTGTAGACTACCTTGATTGGAAGACGTCCTGAATTGTTAAGACCATCTACCATTTCCTTTGAGTGTGCGTCAACTGCTACGACTGCATCACCTCCATAGAGCAACTGTGCGCCAGTCACCCACCATATTTCCAAATTTTCGTACATGATATTTAAGTTTAAAAGTGTGATTTATCAATTACTTCTGTCCATAATAAGCATTAGGACCATGCTTCCTGTTGAAATGCTTCTCCACGAGCAGCGGATTCATAGTCAAGTTCGGATTTGCTGCAAATGCGATGCTCGCCATCTTAGCCACTTGCTCCATGACCACTGCATTGTGCACTGCATCGTGTGGATCTTTGCCCCATGCAAACGGTCCATGGTTCTTGACAAGTACACCCGGAGTGTGCATCGGATTCATTCCTTCAAAACGCTTGATGATGACGTTGCCGGTCTCCAACTCGTATGCGCCCTTCACTTCTGCTTCTGTCATATCAGCTGTGCAAGGGATAGCCTCGTGGAAATAGTCGGCATGAGTAGTTCCAATGTTTGGAATGTCAAGACCTGCTTGGCTCCAGCCGGTAGCGAATGTGGAATGTGTGTGCACCACTCCTCCTACCTCCGGCCATGCTCGGTAGATGGCAAGGTGAGTAGGAGTGTCGCTTGATGGCTTCAGTTGCCCTTCCACTACATTTCCTTGAAGATCTACTACTACCATATCTTCAGGCTTCATGACGTCGTAGTCCACACCGCTGGGCTTGATCACTACGAGCCCTTTCTCGCGGTCGATTCCCGACACATTGCCCCATGTGAAGATCACGAGCCCGTGCTTCACAAGGTCCATATTAGCCTTATATACCTCTTCTTTTAATTTTTCAAGCATAAATTCAATTTTCAGTTGTCATTTATTTCAAGATAAATCATGATGTATCATGTAGCATCATGTTCTATCATGAAATATTGACTTTAATAATTAATAATTCATAATTTATAATTAATAATTAATCTTTAGCCTATAAAGCGTCGCTCCTCTCTTCGACCCGCTTTTATCGATGAGGTCTGTCTTTTCGAGCACTCCTTCTTCTAAGATGCGTTTTCGGAAGTTTCGCTTATCAAGCTTTTCTCCATGTATTGCCTCATAGACCGACTGCAGCTGACTCAGAGTGAAGAGTTCCGGAAGAAACTGGAATACCAAAGGCTTTTTGTCTACCTGAAGTCGGAGATATTCCAAAGCTTTCTCCACAATCAGAGGATGGTCGAAAAAGAGTTCCGGCATTTCGTCAAGCGGTATCCAGTGGGCATCGTTGTCGTTGACCCGCTGATGATCCTGTTCGTCGAAATTCAGCAATGCGCAATAGGCCACTGATATCACTCTCGCTCCGGGGTCTCGGTCTATGGTGCCGAAGCTCCCTACCTGCTCCATATAGACGTTTTCGAGTCCCGTCAGCTGAAACAGAACGCGCTTTGCTGCATCGTCGAGCGATTCATCCTCTTCTACGAATCCTCCCATAAGCGACCATTGTCCTTTGCCGGGCATCATGCGTCGCTTTATGAGAAGAATATTGAGTTTGCCATCATGGAGTCCGAATATCACGCAGTCGACACCTACGTAGTGCTTCGCATGCTCCTTATAATAATTCATAATTCTATCAATTCATAATGCATAATTCATAATGCATAGTTAGTGCTATTCTTTAGAGACTATTATGACTTATTCCACATTCAAGGACAATTATGAATTATGCATTATGAATTATGAATTGATCGAATTACCAGAAATACCAATAGAATGCAGCTGTAATTCCAAGGATAATGATTGAGTGGATCACATCCCAATGATTCCAGCTTGCACGTGTCACTGCACGCTGTTCCGGAGTGGAAGTGCCGAATACGAGGCCCTTGATTTTCTCCTCATCCGGTGCCGGTGTGAACATGCTGACTACGAAGATCACTGCCAAGCAGAATACGAGCATCCAGCCGCAGAAGAAGAGCCAGTTGGTGTCGAAGAAGAGCCACTGGAACCATGAGTGGTCTGCTTCCGGTGTAACTGCTGAATTGCTGTAGATCACCTTGGCTGTAAGACGTGTGATACCGATTGCAAGTCCGGCGATAAGACCCCACATGCCTCCCTTGGCTGTAGCGCGTTTCCATGTCACACCCAAGAGGAAGGCTGCTGCAATACCCGGAGCTAGTACTGACTGTACATCTTGCAAGTAGAGATAGAGCACATCGCCTACCGAACGCATCACAGGGATCCAAAGAATACCGAGGATTACGATTACTACTGTTGCTGCCTGGCCAATCTTCACGAGCTTCTTAGGATCTGTCTTTGGTTTGAATCTCTGATAGAAGTCGATGGTGAAGAGTGCTGCTGATGAGTTGAAGAGTGATGCCAATGACGACATGAGGGCGGCAAGGATACCGCAGACGATAAGACCTTTGACACCGGCTGGAAGAAGTTTTGCTACGAGGGTCGGGAATGCTGCATCAGAGTTTGGAAGTCCTTCCGGAGTAAGTGGGAGGAAGCTGCCGAGTTTCTGATGAAGTGCAAATGCGATCATACCCGGGATAAGGAAGAGGAACACAGGGAGAAGCTTGAGGTAAGCTCCGAAGATAGTACCACGGCGTGCCTGCTTTTCGTCGCGTCCGGAGAGTACACGCTGCACGATGAACTGGTCTGTACACCAATACCAGAAGCCAATTACCGCTGATCCAATGAGGGCGCCAAGCCAAGGATACTGAGGGTCATTGTTGTCACGGATAAGGTTTACCATTGAGTCACCGGCTTCATTCACTTTCACTTCTGAGCATATTCTCATCATCTCTTCCCAGCCTCCGAGTTCTTTAAGACCAAGTACAAGGATGATCAGCGAGCCCAAAAGAAGGATAGGTGTCTGGAGCACTGAAGTATAAAGCACTGATTTCATACCTCCGAAGATGGTGTAGAGCGCAGTGATGATGACAAGTCCTACGGCTGCAATCCAGAAGAAGTCGATTCCCCAAATGCTCTCGATGCCGAATACCTGCTGGAATACCAGACCACCTGCATATACCGTTACAGCTACCTTGGTAAGTACGTAGCTGATAAGTGAGATTACCGAGAGGATGGTGCGCGATGCCGGGTTGTAACGTTTTTCAAGAAACTCCGGCATGGTGATTACCATTGAGCGCGAATAGAAGGGCACGAATACCCAGCCAAGAAGAAGGATCATCCAGCCCTGGATTTCCCAGTGTGCCATTGCCATGCCGCTTGAAGCGCCAGAGCCTGCAAGACCGATAAGGTGTTCTGATCCGATGTTCGACGCAAAGATAGAAGCGCCGATTGCAATCCATGTGGCGTCTTTGCCGCCAAGGAAGTAGTCGTCTGCATTATTCTGCTTCTGTTTCATCACCCACAGGATGATGCCGATCAGAGCCAAAGCAAATATCGCGACTACAATCCAGTCTAATACTGCCATAATTTTAGGTTATTAAGTTGTTAAGTTGTTTGTAGTTAAGTTGGTTTTTTAATCTGATTAGTCCAATTAGCCCAATTAGCCCAATCAGCCCAATTAGTCCAATTAGTCCAATTAGTCCAATTAGTCCAATTAGTCCAATTAGACTAATAAGACCAATTATTCCTTCACTGTCGAGAACTTGAATACACAGTGGCTATTGTAAGTCTCGCCCGGATTGAGCCATGCTGATGGCCATTCCGGCTTGTTGGGGGTGTCCGGATATTTCTGTGTCTCAAGGCAGATGCCGGTACGCTGTTTGTAGACTATACCATGTTTGCCGGTCTGTGTGCCGTCAAGGAAGTTACCTGAATATACTTGGATACCGGGCTCGTTGGTGTATACATCAAGCTGAATGCCGGTGGTTGGAGACACAAGTGTGGCGGCTACCTGGCTGTCGTCGCCTGCTGCGTCAAGCACCCAGTTGTGGTCATACCCATTGCCGTTCTTAAGCTGTACAAAATCAAATTTCTCGATGTCTTCTCCCACTACTTTGGCAGTCGTGAAGTCCATCGGGGTGTCCTTTACCTCAAGGATCTCGCCCGTAGTCATATATGTGCTGTCTACCGGTGTATAGCGAGCAGCGTTGACAGTGAGGATATTGTTGGTGATAGGCTCGTTGGGATCTCCGTTAAGGTTGAAATAGGAGTGGTTGGTCATGTTGATGACAGTAGGCTTGTCAGTAGTGGCTTTATAGTCAATGTCGATGGCATTGTCGCTAAGAAGCGTATAAGTTACGGTAGCCTTCACATTGCCGGGGAAGTTGTTGTCGCCATCCGGGCTGTCCATGGTCAGCACAAGAGTGGAGTCGTTGAGCTGGTTTGCCTCATACACCTTATATTGCCATCCTGTCGGTCCACCGTGTAGGCAGTGTCCGAAATTGTTCTTTGGTAGCTGGATAGTGTCGCCATCGATGACTATCTTTCCTTGGTTGATACGGTTGGCGTAGCGGCCAATGGATGCACCGAAGTCGCTGAGATTGTTTTCCGGGAAGTAAGCCTGTACGCTGTCGAAGCCAAGCACCACATCCTTAAAGTCTCCATTGCGGTCCGGAACCATTATCGACACTATGCGTCCACCGAAGTTGGTCACGCACACCTCCATGCCATTGGCATTCTTTAGAGTGTAGAGAGCAGTAGCTTTTCCTTCATACTCGCCTACGAAGTTCTGAGGATCGAGTCCGGAAAGCGTTGTGTTTACAGCCTCTTTGGTGTTGCAAGCTGAAAGTGCAAAGAGAGCACCCGCCACCACCATAAATGTTTTTGTCGTCTTAATCATGATATAAGTTATAATTAAAAAATGTATCTATTCAAAATCCACTGCCATCCCATTCGACAGCTCGGAGAGCTGTCATCATGCCAAAACCCCAGGCTTCAGCCTGGGGAATCCCCGACAAAAGCCCAGTAGCCTCGGAGAGGCGCTTCATGGTAGATTTGTGCCAGCTCGGAGAGTTGTGGAATCCCCGACAAAAGCCCAGTAGCCTCGGAGAGGCGCTTTATGGTAGATTTGTGGTTTTGCATATAAAACTGAACCCCATAATTATTAATCGTTAATCGTTGATCGTTGATCGTTGATCGTTAATCATTGATCAAGATTGAGTGTAAAAACTACACTTTTTCCTTTCGGGCGTAAAATTACAACATCATACTCTATTATCCAAAAAAATATTTATGTTATTAAGCATATTTTTGGTTTCATATCCATTTTTTTATTAACTTTGCGTCAGTATTATCATAAAGAAGTTGTTTAGACTTATTTTTTGATTAAGATTTCGTCAGGTTTTCGAGCAGGTTTTGTCTCTTGAAGAAGGAATGATGCGGGCATCATGACTGATGAGAGAGGCAAAAGATGCCGAAAAGATGGCGGAAGATTAATAAAAAGAATTTTGTTTTTAACATATATAGTTGATTATTTGAATTCGTAAATAAGTTTAAACAACTTCAATATTAACTAATAAATTTTCTTATGAAGAAATCTTTACTCGCTTTAGCAGCTTGTGCTATGCTTTCCGGTTCTGCCAATGCTGCTGTCTATCTTATCGGCGATCCAGCTGGCGTTTGGAGTCCTCAGACCGGTATTGAAATGCAGGAAGCTGACGGTGGCTGGAAATGGACCGGTACGGTTGCTGACGGCCAATGGTTTGCTTTCGCTACGCAGCTCCTCGATTCTGATGATTGGGCTACATTCAATTCTTCCTGCCGTCTTAATCCTGAGGCTAACGGCACTGTTGCCGATGCCGGTTCTTTCCCTCTCGAGTTAGGTGGAGCTGACCGTGCATTCAAAGGATCCGGCTCTGAAGTCACTTATTTCGTTAAGGAGACTGATGGTGCTTATACCCTCACTGTGACAGAAAATGCTGCTTTGCCTCCTATGTATGTCATTGGCCAGATTGATGGAAATGAATGGAGCCCTATGGTTGGCGTAAAAATGAAAACTGTCAATGGTGGCTGGGAATGGTCCGGCTTCATCGGAGAGGCTGATTACTTCGGTTTCGCTACCCAACTTATGGATGAATATGATTGGGATACGTTCAACGCTAATTACCGTCTTTCTCCTTCTGAAGAATATGTCGAGCCGGTGGCTGCCCCGGGAGAATATGCTCTTCGTTTCGGCACTCCGGAAGGTGCTTTCCATGGCTACGACTCTAATGTCAAATTATTTGTGCAGGAAGTCGACGGTAAATATACATTGACGGTCACTGAAGAAAAAGTTGAAAATCCATGGCCCGATGATGCCGTTTGGGGTGTCGTAGGCGAGTTCAATGAGTGGGGAGGAGCTCCTGATTTCACTATGACTCAGATTCGTCCCGGAGTGTGGAAAGCTACTATGTACGACTTCTCCGGAAGTTTCAAGTTCCGTGCCAACGAAAATTGGGACTACAATTTTGGTGGCGCTTCGCTGAATTCCGATGATGGTTATTTGATTGATGCCGACGGTGTCTTTGACATTGCTTCAAATGGTAGCAATTTTGTTATTGCCGATGAAGTGGAAGAGGTGATCTTCGAACTCGACCTCAACACCATGACCCTTTCTGTCGATGGTCTTACTCCTACATTCCTTGCTTTGCGTGGTAATTTCGTCGACTGGGCTTTCGAATGGAGCTATCTCTTCAACGAGGTTGATGATGGTATTTATTCTCTCTATCTTGATGGTGTGGATTCTGACTGGGAATTCAAGATAAGCGACCAGGATTGGACCGAGTTCTATACTACAGGCGTTTCCGATATGGTTGCAGGTGAGATGTATCCTCTCATCGAACGCGACGGACCTAATATGGGTGTAGATAGAGCTTATTCTGAAGTTACAATGATCCTCAATGTCGACGATGAATGGTTCTCATTCTATGGAGAAGTCGCAGACAGCGTAGCCCGCACCGAAATCGAGTCTGGCAATGCACGCTACTTTAATATGCAAGGCGTAGAGGTTAATAATCCTTCTGATGGCATCTTCATCCGCATCGTTAACGGCAAATCCGAAAAAATCACAGTGAAATAAATTTCCACAATTTAAGTTTCGCTTGTTCTTGCATATTGAATCGCAATCCCTTAGCGCAGGAACTGCGCTTGTCCTCTGCGGGCTCCGGGCGATGCGGAGCAGCCCGCAATCTTTGCGAGCTCGCCACAACCGCGACGCGAAGCTATAATTGATTGTTAATCGTTTATAGTTAATAGTTTCTCATCGAGCCCTTTGCGCCTTTGCGTGAGGTTTTTAGCACTCCTTAGCGCAGGAACTGCGCTTGTCCTCTGCGAGCTCCGGGCGATGCGGAGCAGCCCGCAATCATTGCGTGCTCGCCACAACCGCGACGCGAAGCTATAATTGATTGTTAATCGTTTATAGTTAATAGTTTCTCATCGAGCCCTTTGCGCCTTTGCGTGAGGTTTTTAGCACTCCTTAGCGCAGGAACTGCGCTTGTCCTCTGCGAGCTCCGGGCGATGCGTAGCAGCCCGCAATCATTGCGTGCTTGCCAAAACCAAGTCGCGAAGTTATAATTGATCGTTAATCGTTTATAGTTAATAGTTTCTCAGCGAGCCCTTTGCGCCTTTGCGTGAGGTTTTTAGCACTCACGAAAGTTAAGTTAATGATTATAAAGACTCGGCTGCATTAAAGCAGTCGAGTCTTTATCTTTCTTTAAAATTTATTTAAATATTTTAAACTATAAAAAAACCGCGGTTGTTACATTGAATATAGACTATATCTAAATGCAATCAAACGAAAATACAAATACATCCCCTCAGGCGCAACAATCCTCTGAGAATAATGGCTCTCCGGAGAATAAAACTCCGAAGCGTCATCTTATCCGTAGCCCGTGGCTTCGTATTCCTCTTAAAGTGATTTGTGGCATCATCATCCTGATTCTCCTTATCCCGGTTCTTCTTTATCTCCCCCCTGTCCAGGATTTTGCAGTTAAGACTGCTACTAAAATGGTGGCGGATAAGACCGGCATGAAAATTGGCATTGATAAGCTGCGCCTTAAGTTTCCCGTCAATCTTTCGCTTGATGGCGTAAGCGTCATTGAAGCTGCCGGCGACACTATGGTCCTTGCTCGTGAGGCTGTAGTCGACGTGAAGCTCCGCCCCTTGCTCGCGCTCGATGTCCAGATTAAGAAACTTCTTCTTCGCGATGCTTACTATCGTATGCTGTCGCCAGACTCTTCTATGCTCCTTACAATAAAGGCGGCGAAACTCGAGGTGGACGACAAGTCTTCTGCCAACATCCGTACAAGCACTATCTCCCTCAACGAAGCTAAACTTAGTGATGGCGAAGTCTTTATGAGTATGGACGTGTGGAAACAAAAACCAACTCCACAAGACACTACCTCCACTCCTTTTTATATCACTGCCAAGAAGCTCAAAATTCAGAATATGACATTCCTGATGACGATGCTTCCTACTATCGACACTCTGAAATTTCATACCAAAAACCTTATTCTCGACGATGGGATAGTAGATCTGCGCACCATGTCTATCCGTATGGCAGACGTCACCGCTTCTCACGGTGAGGCTCTGATGCTCGCTCCATCTCTTGAATATGTCAATTCTCATCCGGCTCCCGCTCCTGACTCCACAGCGGCTCCTTCTGCTCCTACCACTGTCGTTGCCGATCGTATCACTCTTACCGATTTCAATGCCCGCTATGCAGTGAAAGATTCTCCTGTTGTCAAAGGCTTCGATACAAATGATATCCGTGTCTCCGGTCTTGATATCGAATTGGAGAATTTCTATAATCAAGCCGCAAATATCACTCTCCCCATCACTTATCTTAAAGGTGTGGAGCAATGCGGACTCACTATTACTGAAGGTAAGGGCACTTTCTCCATGGATTCCGTTGGCATGATGCTGAAAGATTTCGATATCCGCACTCCGTTCTCTCATTTGGAGGCTACTGCGGCCGTTCCTAACGCTCTTCTTGCATTTGAATCAAATGCTCTCCTTGATGTCGACTTAAATGCAAGTCTTGGCGTCAACGATATTAATAGCTTTATGCCTGATCTCGCCTCTTATACCTCAATCATTCCTGCATTGACTCCTGTTAATGCTGTGATCCGCGCTAATGGAGAGCTTGGAGATGCTGTTATTGAGCAGTTCGACGTAGCGCTCCCGGGCACTCTCTCCCTGCGTGCTTCCGGTAAGGCTCAAAATGCCCTCGATTTCAAAAACCTTATTGCAAACCTTACATTCGATGGTGAACTGCGTCGGCCGGACGTCGTCAAGAAATTTGTCGCTCTTGACGGCATACATATTCCGACTCTAAATATAAAGGGAACGGCTTCTGCCAACCATGAAAACTATGCCGCCGACTTCAGGCTTACCACTCCTATTGGCAATCTTGCCGCCGATGGGCATGTCGGAATGAATTCCGAACGCTATGATGTCAAGGCTTCAGTCCGCAATCTAAATGTAGGCGCTTTCATCGGCGATAAGACTATCGGGCCGGTTACGGCATCCCTGTCTGCGCAAGGTGCCGGATTCAATCCTGAGAAAAAAGGTAGCCATACCGATATTCGTCTCGACCTTTCTCGTGCCCTTTACAATAGTCACGAGATCAAGGATATCACCCTTCTCGCTACTCTCCGCAACGAAGATTTCTCTCTAAAGGCTAATTCCCCAAATCCGCTTCTTTCTTTCGATATCCAAGGTAATGGAAAGATTTCCGACAATTTCTATCAAGCTGACTTGACTGCCGACATCCATAATGTCGACCTGATGGCTCTTGGCATGTCGGAAACTAAGAATGAGGGTGGGGCAAGCTTGCATCTTAATGCCACTGCATCTCCTCATTCCTGGATCTACGACGTGGATCTCTCTGCTGAAAATGTTGCCTGGCATCTTCCGGAGCAAGACATAAATGTTCAGAATCCTATCACATTGAAGTTTGTCTCTTCTGCTAATGACACAGACTGCAAGCTGATGGCTGATGGCGCTTCTTTGCATTTCCTTTCTTCCGTTGGGCTCGAAAAGCTCGTAGATGGGTTTACTAAGGTTTCTGCCATTATGCCCAAGATGATTGAAGACCGCCGTCTTGACGTTCCCGCTCTTGAAGAAAAACTCCCCCCATTCTCCATGGATGCTGAAGTGTTGGGCAATGGGATTGTGTCCTCTTTCCTTGAATCTTCTAAAATGGGATTTAAAGACTTTTCTTTGCATCTCTCGAAAGACTCCGTCATTAAAGGCAACGCTGTCCTCGATGCTTTCCGTACTGAATCTATGCGTCTTGATACCATTACTATGGATATTAAATCTCGTGGTCAGCTGCTCGATTATATCGTGCATCTTGGCAATCGTCCCGGCTCTTTCGATGAGTTTGCCGATGTCCGTCTCAGCGGCTATGCCGGCGAAAATCGTCTGTCGGCTTATCTTGTGCAGCACAATATCAAGAAGCAAATGGGTTATCGTCTCGGTTTCACTGCATCCGTTGCCGATTCTATAATGTCTATACGTTTCACTCCGTTGAAAGCTACCATCGCATATCTTCCTTGGACTTTCAATCTCGATAACTATATAGATTATAATATCAATAATAGAGGTGTCCAGGCAAATCTTCAGGCAAGCAGCGACCAGAGCAGCATCCTTCTTCGTACAGAAAAGAATGAAAAGGGTCAAGACAATCTCCACCTTAACCTGACTAATATTAAGGCGGAAGATTTCCTCCACATGATGCTCAATCCGCCACCTGTTAAGGCTGTAGTAAATTCTGATATCAATGTCCGCTACACTGGCAAGGCTCTTGTAGGAAAGGGTACTCTCGACATCAAAGATTTCTACTTTGATCGTAAAAGAGTGGGAGATTTCAATTTCACTATGGCTGCCGGTATGGGCAGCAAGGGTAAGAGCGCCGGCAAGATAGGTCTTCTTGTTGATGGCGCTGAGGCGGCTGCCGTGCAATTCGTATTGGCTACTGATTCGCTTGATCCCAATAAGGGTATGATTGCGGAGCGCCTTAAACTTATTCTCACCAAGTTCCCTCTGAAGATAGCAAATCCTTTCTTCCCGCCGCAGACGATGAAGCTCTCAGGTGCTCTGAATGGCGATATGAGCCTCAGCGGTAGCTTCACGGCTCCCATGCTCAATGGTAGCATTGCTTGCGATTCTGTTGGCTTATTCTTAAATATGCTCGGCACTACTTTCAATTTTGGAGGTAAACCAATCACTGTGACCGACAATGTGCTCGATTTCCATGAGTTTGACATTTATGCTGTCAACAAGAATCCTCTCACTATAAGAGGCACCGTTGATGCCACTAAGATGACCGACATGAAGTTTGACCTTACCGCTAAAGCCAATAATATGCAGCTCGTAGGTGGTAAAAATCGATCCGCTGACGTCACTGGTAAGCTTTTCGTCGACCTTGATGCTGCCGTCACCGGCCCGATGTCGCTGATGAATGTGAATGCAAATCTGAATGTATTGCCTGCTTCCGACGTCACATACACTATGGCGATGGCGTCAGATGGCCTTTCTCAAGGGCAGGGTGCCGACGGTGTGGTGAAATTTGTCAATTTCGCTGATTCTGTGCAGGTGGCAAAGGCTGATTCCATCACTTCCTCGCTTGCCATGAGAATCACGGCAAAGGCTGTCATTTCTCAAGGCACTCACGTGGTGGTAAATCTTGGCGATGATGGAAAGGTGGAATGCAATCCATCGGGAACTTTAAATTATTTCCAGAATTATGTCGGCGACATGAAGCTGAATGGCACTTTATATACCGGTACCGGTTATGCCAATTATAGTCTCCCTATCATCGGTAAGAAGGGTTTCAATTTCGAACAGAACAGCCATATCACTTGGAGTGGCGACATAATGAATCCCGCTTTCGACATTAAGGCTACCGACCAGGTGAAGGCAAGCATTCAGATGGGTGGAAATACTCGTCTGGTCAATTTCATTGTCACTCTCCTTATTGGCAATAATCTCTCTGCTCCTTCTTTGGTCTTCGACCTCTCTACCGACGATGATCTTAGCATCAGCAACGAGCTCCAGTCTATGACGGCCGACCAGCGCCAGCAACAGGCTATCAGCCTTCTGCTCACCGGTATGTATACCGGTCCGAGCTCCAAGTCTGTCGGCTCGAATATGGCTACAAGCACTATGTATAGTTTCCTCACGTCGCAGCTCAATTCTTTCCTTGCCGATAATGTGAAGGGTGTGGATATTAATTTAGGTGTCGACCAATATGAGACCGGAATGAATGGAAACACGACAACTAATACCACTTATTCATATCAGGTTTCTAAATCTTTGATAAATAATAGATTTAAGATTATTGTCGGTGGTAACTATTCTACTGACGCTTCTGCCGACGAAAACTTCCAGCAAAATCTCATCAGCGACGTTGCTTTTGAGTATGTCCTTAAGCAGACCAACAATATGAGCGTCAATGCCCGCCTCTTCCGTCACACCGGATTTGAAAGTGTGCTCGAAGGCGAGATCACCGAGACCGGCGTCAGCCTCTCGCTTCGCCGTCGCCTTGCTTATTTTTCTGAGTTAGGACAATTCGGTATCAGTAATCTTTGGAAAAAGAAGAAAGATAAGTCGCTGATTAATAATGTAGTTAATTCTGCCGACTCTATTGTGGATGCTAAAGTGAATACCCCGCTTGCCAATGATTCGGTAAAGGCTATTACAAGAAAGGAGGAAGAAAATGCGGAAAAATAATAATAACATATACTCCTTCAGAGGTGCTTCTCTTCTGTTGGCTGCTCTATTTGTGCTCATTGTTCTCGTCGGTGCTTGTAGCACTACTCGGCGTCTCGATGATGGCGAGGTGCTATACACCGGCATGAAGGTTAAGATAAATCCTACAGGCGATGAAAAACTCCCTGATGCCCTCGTCTCTCAACTGAAGCAGGCTGTCGACGTAAGGCCCAATAATCCAATACCTTTGATTACCCCTTATATTCGCTCTCCATTCCAGTATGGACTCTGGGTATATAATTATTGGAATGATTCGGCTAAAGGGGTCTACGGTTGGTTGTATCGAAAACTCGCTGAGCAGCCGGTCCTCATTTCTGATGTCCGTGCCCAGACTCGTATGAAGATGGTGGAGAATATCCTCGCCAACAACGGATATTTTGGCTCTACAGCTACTTTTGAGGAAATCCCCAATAAAAAAGATCCTAAGAAAGCTTCGATGTCATATACATTCGATGTCTCTTCTCCATATCGTATCGATAGCATAATTTATCTGAATAAGCCGAAGGCTATTTCGCATTTTATCGATTCGCTCGCTCACAATAGCAGTTGGCTTAAGAAGGGATCCGTATTTTGCGTTGATTCCCTCACTGCCATGCGCGTCAACATCACCAATCAGCTCCGTAATCGCGGTTATTATTATTTCCGACCCGAATTCATTGAGTTTCTTGCCGATACTTTCATCACTCCACACGCTGTGGCGTTAAAACTTGATTTTGCCGATAATATCAATGAGGCTGCGAAGCTTAAATATCGCACTCGCAATATTGTCACTCTCCTTGAGCGAAATGAGGCGTATTCTTCGGGCACTCCCGACACTCTTCTCACTGATAAGGGTGAAGTGATCGTCATGCGTCCGCAGCGCCTAAGGAAGAGCCTTATTCCAAGTTGCATCACTTTCCGGGAGGGAAAAGTCTTCTCCGTGCGTGATATGGACCGCACTCAGACGCGACTTTCAAGAATTGGTATTTTCTCCAACATTCAGATCCAACCGGTCCCTGCCGACACTTCGGCAAGGAATCCTCTGATGGATGTCTACATCACTTGCCGCTACGACCGTCCGATGGAAGCCTCAATAGAAGTGAACGCCACGTCTAAATCAAATTCATATATCGGTCCCGGCCTTATCGCCTCATTCTCTCATAATAATCTTTTTGGTGGAGCGGAAAAACTCTCCGTTTCCCTCAATGCCGACTATGAATGGCAGACAGGACGTGATCGTTCAAATGTGTTCAATTCCTACGAGTTCGGTCTCCAGACTTCTCTCGCTTTCCCGCGTCTGCTGGCTCCCAAGTTTATCCCTCGTTCTCAGCGCGACCTGAATTGGACCACTATTTCGCTCGGTGGCTCAGTCCTTAATCGTCCGAAATATTTCATGATGGCGGAATATAATATGGGTATCACCTACGAATGGCGTGCCACCCGTCACTCTGTCAACTCCTTCACTCCCTTTAAGCTTACCTATAATAAGCTTATACACACCACTGCTGATTTCGACTCTGTGATGGCGATGAATCCTGCCGTTGCCCTTAGTTTCGAGAGTCGCTTTATCCCTCAGCTAAGCTATACTTATACCTACGACAGATGGTTTGAACGCGAACGCAACAATCAGATCACTTTCACAGCTCTCTTCACTGAAGCCGGCAATCTTTTTGATGCCATTTATGATCTTGCTAAGGTAAAAGGGGAAAAGAAACTTTTTGGCACCCCTTTCTCTCAGTTTGTGAAAGGACAGGTACAGCTCGTATGGAATCATAGGCTCTTCCCCAAGCAAGACCAGTGGATTGTCTCTCGCATCCTTCTTGGAGCCGCCCATGCTTACGGAAATTCTAAAGAAGTGCCTTATTCAGAGCAATTCTATATCGGAGGTGCTAATTCGATTCGTGCTTTTACGGTTCGCTCCATAGGTCCGGGTAGCTACCGCGCTCCGCGAGATCTCGTAAATGGATATTTCGACCAGACCGGTACCTTCAAATTTGAAATCAACTCCGAATATCGTTTCCCGATCTTCGGCGACCTTCATGGCGCAGCTTTCATCGATGCCGGCAACATCTGGCTTCTGAAAAACGACCCATATCGTCCCGGCGGAATGCTTCAAGCCAAGACATTCCTCAAAGACATCGCCCTCGGCACAGGTGCTGGTCTTCGCTACGACTTCGGCATGATGGTAGTGCGACTCGACGTAGGCTATGGCCTCCACACCCCCTACTCCAACGGCACCCCCCACTACTTCAACGTCCGCTTCAAAGACGCCTTCGCCTTCCACCTCGCCCTCGGCTACCCCTTCTAACCCCATGGAGCGCAGGCCTTCCGGCCTGCCCCCCAAGCCATGGAAAGCAGGCCTTCCGGCCTGCCCCCGAGTCAACCCAACGTAATAAAGCATGCTCCGCATGCGCCCCTCCGCGTCAAACAGAGTAGTTAGCCCTCTCCGAGTGCGCCCCCCGAGTCAAACGAACGTAATAAAGCATGCTCCGCATGCGTCCCCGCGCGTCCACCCCAAAAAAACAAAAAAATCCGATCCAACCCCTGGACCGGATATAAGGATTCGTTACAGCCAACTATCATCTTCTGAAAGGCTTCGCGCCTTTGGGGATGTATCAGCAACTTTGCTTATCTATTCATAAAGGCCATCTAAAGCCTACGTCATCATCCTTTCTACATCTACAACACCCATCCCCCCCAATAAGTTCACCCCAAAAGCCCATAGTAAAGTCTAAGATAGTGGTGCGATGTCTCTTATAAAAATCTGACGCAGCCGACGAATAGACTGGTGTAGATCT
>JAIDTL010000153.1 GCA_029060725.1 Muribaculaceae bacterium
ACATCATCAACGGTGGCGCTCACTCTGACGCTCCTATCTGCTTCCAGGAATTCATGATCCGTCCTATCGGTGCTCCTTCTTTCAAGGAAGGCATCCGCATGGGTACAGAGGTATTCCACAACCTTAAGAGCGTGCTCAAGGCTCGCGGTCTTTCCACTGCAGTTGGTGACGAAGGTGGTTTCGCTCCTAAGCTCGACGGCACTGAAGATGCTCTCAACGTTATCGTTGAAGCTATCAAGAAGGCTGGCTACGAACCCGGTAAGGACGTGACTATCGGTCTTGACTGCGCTTCTTCTGAATTCTATCAGGATGGCGTTTATGACTACACTCACCTCAAGAACGGTGCTGTGAAGGAAGTAAACGGCAAGAAGCTCACAAGCGAAGAGCAGGCTAAATATCTCGAAGAGCTCATCAACAAGTATCCTATCGACTCTATCGAAGACGGTATGGACGAAAACGACTGGAAGGGCTGGAAGATCCTTACAGATCTTATCGGCGACCGTTGCCAGCTCGTAGGCGACGACTTCTTCGTGACTAACGTTAAGTATCTCGAGAAGGGTATCGCTGAAGGTTGCGCTAACTCTATCCTCGTTAAGGTTAACCAGATCGGTTCTCTTACTGAGACTCTCCGCGCAGTTGAAATGGCTCAGCGCAACAACTACACTGCTGTCATCTCTCACCGTTCAGGTGAAACTGAAGACGCTACTATCGCTGATATCGCTGTTGCAACCAACGCTGGTCAGATCAAGACCGGTTCTGCAAGCCGTTCTGACCGTATGGCTAAGTACAACCAGCTCCTCCGTATCGAAGAGGAACTCGGCGACCGCGCTGTATATGGCTACAAGAAGATCGCAAAGAAATAATCCCGATTACGACATCAACAAAAATAAGGGTCCGGCAATTCTGCCGGACCCTTATTTTTTCAGCTCGGAGAGCTGATATTATGGAGAAACCCCAGGCTGAAGCCTGGGGTTAAGTATATAAGTCGCAGTAGCCTTGGAGAGGCGCTTTATGGTAGAGTCATGATATGTCGATGTCTCATCACTTCCTCTTAGGCTGCCGCTGGAATCGATACTGCACCGATACCATGAAATACCGTGGAAGGGCGTTGCTGTAGCTGACCATGCGTCCGGAGGCTGTGACAGCATAATTTACATTAGAAAGCTGATGCAGCATATCGAAACCATCAAGCATGAATGTCCACATCTTGGCTTTCATCGGTGTCCAGGTAAGCCGTGTGTTCCAGACGGCATCAGAAGTGTCAAGTTCCTTTACTCCATACCCTTTACGAGTATATATGTTGAAGTCGGTGTTTATGCCGATATTATATGGTAGTTTGAAATTCGCTACGATGCCATAGCTGAGATGGTTGGCGTTGATTGTCTGAAAATCAGGACGCGATGAAAAACTGTGACGGTTGAGAAATTCCCCGTTAAGACTGATAGACTGTTTCCCTATCTGCCAACCTAATGTCAACCGTTCGGAAATGGTATTGTTGTCCACTTTCGATAATTGGGGTTCTGTAGTGTTGGTGCCGATCATGTCTGCATATCTGCCAATTGTGGCTGAGGTTGACGAAGATGCCGTAAATTGGTTCTTCGGTCCAAACTGTATGCTGAGATTATTCGAAACTGAAAAATTCCTGTTCCCGTCTACGTTATACATCTTGCTCGTTCGAATACCAGTGTTTGTATCGTATGTATAGCCGCGGGTCAGTGCGTTTTTAGTGACCGACATTTCTATCTTAGTGTAATTGCGCAGGGGATGTCTTTTTGATCCGATGAAGTTGTATGTCAAGCGCGGACTGAAATTATACTCTACTTTAAGGTCAGGATTGCCGACATAGATGTTCAGTGGATTGGAGTCATCGGTGATCTCGACCATATCAAACACATTCGGAGCATTTGGCTTGACATTCATCTCGAGGGCAACTTCATGCTTATAATTCAAAGTATAGTCATCATCGATTTTCGTATCAAGATATGCCGCCACTCTTGCGCCCCATCCGCCCATCGTAGTAAGAAAGAAATTCTTTCTTAGAGGGTAGAAGTGATTGTTTCGAGTATAGTTAAGATGTGAGTGCCTGAATGAAAATTCCGGTTCAATTCTCACCATTATATAATACTTCTTTCCTTTGCTGAGGTCACTGTAATAGTTCACTGATGGGGAAATGCTGTGGGTATTGGAAAGCAGACGTGATGTATATGAATTATTGGGGTCGAGTGTGCTTACCCATCCCGTTGGCAGCGTACCGAAGATACCAGCATCCTCCAATCGGTCGAGTGCATATTGATAGGAATCCTTGACTTCATCCGCGAAGAAGTATTCATAATTGAGACTTAAGTGGAATTTTTTTATATTGATAGAATATGTGATATTGTTCTGTATGCCGAGATATGTATGTGGCGTATTGTCGATATATTGTCTGCGTATGTCTCCGGGTACGGGATTGCTCCCGTAGTTGATGTTGTAGTCTTTCCAGATATCTTCCTTGGTGGTGCGATATCGAATACCGAATTCATCACTGAGGCGATCGTTGGTCTTAGGTATGAAGTAATATATGCCCGGGAAAAACTGAATTTCCGCAGTGCGGGTCCTTCCGTCAGATCTTGTCGATGCCCGGTTGAGGATAGCTTTCAATGTTTCTTCACTTCCTTCGGTATATATACTTTTAAGAGCCTCCATCGACATGTCTTTCTGCTCCTGCGAGAAAGTTCCTGACAGTGATTCAGATTCATTGTCTTTGTCTTGATAAATACCCTTTACCACGTACGACGGCATCCAGCGTTCAGTCCGTATTGTCCCGTAATGGTATGAACTCAGGCGGATATTACTGTTGTATGCTTTGCTGAATGAGTTCTCGTAGGTATTGCCGTCGTTAAGGAAATTGGTTGTGGCAGTGGTAGTGCGGTTGTCTGTATAGGTTCTTGTGAAGGTTATGTCGCCGTTGAAACGCTTTTTCTCATCGCCATCCATATAATTGTAATCGAAGGCTCCCATCTGATATTTGCGTGTGCCGGAGGGCATCATCTCAGGTCGCCATGTATCTTTCTGTCCCGGTTTGCGCGTGTCATTGAGATTGTTAAAGTTGGCGAGGGCTGTCAGTCGTGTTGTGTTGTTAAACCAAAGTCCGAACAATCGTGCCATATATCGGTCCGAAGTGCCGTACCCAAGTTGCGCGTTGGCGGTCAGACCGGTGTTATATTCGCGCTTGAGTTTTACGTCCATAGTGAGATGTTTTTCTCCGTATGTCTCCTTCTTCCATTTCTCGTCGGTAGTATGTCCTTTATAGACTTCCACATTCTTGACGGTATATGCGCTGATGTTCTCAAGCATAAGTTCATTGTTATTGTCAAAAAACTCCCTGCCATTTAGAAGAAGCGACTCCACTTGTTCGCCATTGACTAATATTTGTCCCCCTTCTTTCAATTCTACTCCGGGAAGTTGGGCGATCAGTGCATCAAGCATCGACCCTTCGGCAAGTTCAAAAGCATCTGCGTTATATACAATCGTATCTCCCCTGTTGTAGAATTTGATCTTCGTAGCAGTTACTGTGAGTTCATCGAGCTCTTTGGGTGCACGATCAAGATACACTGTCGGTATCGTTCTGTGTGTTTCCCTTTTTCCTATATCCTTTACTTCGTAGCTGATGATCTTAGAAGTATATTTAGGGCATCCTAACTCTATGTTGTATATGGAATCTTTCTTTGGGATACGAAAACCGTAATATGATAGCTTGATGTTTTCTCCGTTGATATAACTAATCCCTTGGTCTGTCTTCACTGAATCTTTCGGATTCCCATTGGAGTCTAACAAAATAGCCCAACCATCGGTAAGATCGGTTTTCCCCAATGCTTCCTTCAATCGTCCGGATATATAGATTGAGTCGTTTTGTGCTGAAGCCGATAAGCCTCCGCATAATATTGCAATCAATAAAAATGCTAATATAAATCGAATTGTCAAATAATTGTGTCTCATGATAAAAACAGTTAATTAATTTATAGAATGTTTAGTTAGATGTGTAGCTGACTTTACAGCTCGGAGAGCTGTCATCATGTCAAAACCCCGGACTTCAGTCCGGGGTATCCCCGACAGAAGCTCAGTAGCCTCGGAGAGGCGCTTTATGGTAGATTCATATAGCAGAACGCATTACTCCCTAAGATGTCTCTCTATCTCCTTCTCTGCATTCGGATGGTCAAGATAAAAATGCGTCTTGATAAGATTTCCGTCTTTCCCAATAAGCACCCCGAAAGGGATATAGTTGAAATTGAAATACTCAGAAATCCTTTTCCAATTTTCTGAGCTGATGTAGATATGCTCTCCAGGTATCTCCTTCTTCTCAAGCCATTGATTTGAACCGGCTATGTTTACATCATCAGAGACATAAAGCACCTTAAATGGCTGCCCTGCAAAATGCTCTATTACTTTTTTCTGATCGATCATACCCTGTCTGCAAGTAGGACACCTTAATGCCCAAAAATCAATGTATATGAGATTACCGAGATACGGCTTTATCAATTCTTCAAGCAAATCTGCGTCTTTGTCTACATCAAGTCGGGTATATTTTGAGTTCTTGTTGAGAGCATGTTCTTCCAATACCACATCTTCTACCAGTTCGGAATATGCACTGATAAGGGATCGATTCAAAGCCAGATATGTAGTCTGACTTACCATCTCAGACACATTCTGTTTTGTCTGATTTAAAGATTCCCTATCATGCAAAGTTCTCACTTCAATTGCCTCAAGTAGAGCGTTGACCCCCTGCAATTGATGCAAGAAACAGTTTCCGTCCTCAAGAGCGGAAGTACTGTCTTTTAATATAATGGAGTTCGGATTATATTTAAAATTGTATCCTGTGCTTATTATCAAAGGATTACAAGCTATCAATCGTTTGCTCTCTGCCGATGGCTCATACATTGATGGTATGCGTATGGCTTCGGTTGCCAATAAATCCTTTACATACGTATTAACTGGAATTGAGCCTAAAAACTCAGGCAGATCAGAGATTATTTCATTAAAGGCATTTCTAATTTTTTCTTTTTTAGAGTTGGAGGATTCTCCTATTGTGTCTGATTTAGCCTGTAAGCACATTAAAATGATATCGTTAAGCCTGTATCTGGATTCCAAGGTGTCCATAAGCAGATTGACAGCAGTTGCATCGTTAAGCCTACCGGCAAACCCAAAGTATTTCCTGAATCCGGTTTGCGGATTTAAATAGTCTACTTGAGTAGTTGTGACAAGTTCGACCGTATCGCCGGGAATGACAAATACATCTTTTGCAGGCATTTCTCCAATCACTAATCTTGAGAATTGCGGATAATCCACATTCAAATCAAATTCAAAAGTGCCATCTGGATTCAAGTTTTCTGTCAGCTTTTCTCTTGATCCGGTTATATAGTTTTCTGTGTAAACGTTTAGAGTGGAATATCCTGCTGCCGGATGATATTTATGCAGTTGCCCCTTGATGTGGGCTTTCCCTTTCTCCTGATAGAATGGAATATCCTTATATCGGTCCGGATCAAGTCCTTTCCAAACATCAGAAGATGATGTTCCGAACAGAGTCTTGGGGTCAAACATTTCAGGAGTGGGTGTCGAGTCTTTCTCATCAAGATTGAGACCCAACGCCATAGTCTCTATATCGCCGTTGCTTTCTACCGACAGCATATCCACTATGCTGACATCTGATGGTATCTTTTCAAAAATTAGAATCCCCTCACGTTGCCCGGATTCTTTTATCCATATACGTTTGTCCAACTCAATGTTTTCTGCTCCGATGAGTTTGTATTTTCTGACGGTATCATTCTGAGCTCTAAGAAATGTATCATCTTTGGAAATATTTACCCAATATCCCGGATGATTCTTCAGAATTACTGACAGTCGCAGACATGTATCTTGACGCTCTACATCTGTAACTTCCAAATAAGTGGTTTGATAATCAATCTTAGGTCGCAGGGCAAATAAGCCGGTAGTGGATAAACACAATATTATTGCAGCAAGAATAATATGTTTCATTATTAATTGAATAAGTAGATGTTCAAATTTAATGTATAGTATAATAAATATTTTATCGTCTATCTTTCAGAGACTAACAATTATGCATTATGAATTATGCATTATGCATTCCTACTTAGATTTAAAAATGGAAAATGCTGTTTACCTCTTGGGGCGTGAATGTACCGACTATGTAAGTAACAAGATGCTCCGCACCGTTTATGCCCCATTGGATCACCAAGACTCGCTTCACAACTTCCATTTCCGATCCATCTGGATTTGTCAACGGACATCCGAATGAATCTTTCAAAACTGAAGAATCAACACATATTTTCACTCCTTTGAATCCATCGCGGTTATAACCGATAAGTTTCATCTCATCCGACAATTTATTTATGATTGACTTGAAATGAGTGTCGTTTCCATTGATTTTTGTTTTTAATATTTCAATGTGTTGCACTTTATCCACAGGGATACCTTGCAATTCTGTCAAGTCCTTCTGCTGCATGGATTTCAGCATCCATGGCGAGATGTAGGTGTAGTCGAAGCCCTCCAAAGAGCTTCCTTGCCTTAATCTTAATTCCGGTTGATTGCCGGATTGCGCGAATGCAGATGGCAGAGCTAAGACAAAAAGCATAAGCGCACACGTAAGTAATCGTATCATATTTCAGTTTTTATATTTTCAGTTTCAAAATTCAAGTCAATATTAAGATTCCTGATTTCATAGAGTGTATTTATGAGATTGGTCTCAATGATGTTGAGTCTTTGCATTTGTTCAGAATTTTGCGATGATGAATATTCAGTTGGGATAATTTCAATATTGTCAGATTCATTGTTATCTGAAAATAAAATCACAGGGAGCAATGCTACATTTGTCATATTCATACTCACCTTTGTATTTTCAACCATATTATCTAAACCTGCATTAATTCCAGCAATTGCTTCAATGAGGTTTAGTTCTGTGGCTGATTCTTTTGGTTTATTTACTTTTTCAGCATGCTCCCTTTTTTTTGTTGGCTTAGACCCTACTTCTGATCTGCATTTAACAGCTGCTTTTGACAATATCATACTTGAACTGTCAGCAATAGTCATCGGTAACTTTCTTGTTGCTTCAATTGGCATTTCTTTTGCTTTATTTTCAGCCATTCTCGGTTGCAGATTTGTATGTGATCCATTCTCGAGAGTCGTTAGAAACATAGATGCGACAATTATGACTGCAACAGAAGCTGCGGCAACAGAAGCCACGAAGATTTTCCATTTTCGACGCTTAGACATTTTTTCCTCTATTGCAAGTTGATGAATATGAATGTCCATAAGGTCATCCACATCTATTTCCGTGTCATCATTCTCAACGAAGTCCATAAGACTGTCAGCTATCTGATTGTCTATCTCAGGGGTAAGCAACTCATCTGTCCAGTCTTGGATGAGTTTATCTAATTCTTGTTTATTTAAATCCTTTTCCATCATAATCCATATTTTTTTTTCAGATAATCTTTGATTCGTTTTCTTCCACGATACAGCAGCACTCTGACATTATTTGAAGTGAGTCCTGTTGCTTCAGCTATTTCTTCACTTGACAATCCATTTATTGCTTTCATCAAAACAACTTTCCTTTCGTTTTCAGGAAGGAGTTTGATTGCTTTCTTAAGAATTGCAGCATTCTCACTTATCTCTACTGCAGAATCAGACTTGACATCGCTTTGTAAATCCTTGCCGTATTCAGAATAGGAGACATGGCTTTGTCGTATCATTTCCAAAGCTCTGTTGGATACGGTTCGGAGGCAATAAGCCTTTAAATTGCTGACTTTTGCCAGTTCTATTCTTGATTTCCAGAGAGATGTCATCGCATCTTGCAGACAGTCAAGGGCTTCATCCCGGTCTTTGAGAAGGCGCATTGCCTCTGCCAACATCATCCTATGATGTGGCAACACCGTTTCTTTGAATTCCTTTTCTGTCATTGTCGTAATATTTTGGAAGTCTAACAACTTCTATATATTAGATGCAAACATTGATATATCGTTACAAAATTTTTAATATATTTTTTATGAACACGGTCTTGAATGAATAATAAAAAGATATTTTTTCACCTCATTTTGGTGGGGTAGGGGAGTCTTTGGGGCACTCCTTACATCTTCCTTATATGGTAATAAAAATAAAAAAATAAATAAAAATTGTCAGAAAGTTTGCATTTAGTCCATTTTTTTTATTACCTTTGAAGTTAGAAAAGATAGAAATATCTAAAATATTGAGTGATTTAGGGGGTTGTTTCTAATGTAAGAGTGTAATTATCAATATTTTTTTACTTAACCTAATTAATTAATGTTTAAGAGAAGATTAAAAGGCAAGATGCTTGCGTCGCTGGTCGTGTTGCTCATGACCGTGTGCGTTTCTGCATTTGCAGGACTTCGTGATGAGGCCTGGACAGTGAATCCTTCTGACTTCCGTTATGACATGAGTCTGTATTTCCGGATGGAGAACAAGGATTTCGATGATCTGTCTTCGTATGAGATCGGAGCGTTTGTAGACGACGAATGCCGTGGGTTAGCTGAAAAATTAGATTTGACCCAAGGTGAAAGCTGTCTTTACATGCGTATTCGCAGTAACAATGCAGACGGTGAGAAACTCACCTTCTACATGAAGGACAAAAAGACCGGCCAGATTGTGCTCGTGAAGGGTGAAGACGGCTCTGAACTTACTTTCAAGGCTGACAGTCGAGTCGGGATGCCTTCCACTCCTTTCGTAATGTCTCCTTATTATCACGCTGTGTTTAAGATCGACGGAGAAATAGTGCAGTCTCTTGAGATTGGATATGGAGATCCGGTGGTAGCTCCTGAAGTGCCGGCTAAAGAAGGTTATACTTTCAACGGTTGGGGCGACCTCCCTGACACTATGCCCGCTTACGACATTGAGATCAACAGCACCTACACTGTCAACATGTATTCTTTGACGTTTAAAATTGACGATGAAGAGCTCTTCTCCGGTGAGGTGGCATACGGTTCAACTATCATTGCTCCCGAAGCTCCTGTTAAGGAAGGTTATTCTTTCAGCGGTTGGACTGATGTCCCTGAGACTATGCCGGCTAAGGATCTTGTTTTCGAAGGAAAATATGAAGCGTTGCTTTACAACATTGTCTATAAAGTAGATGGCGAAGTAGTGCATACTGATCAATTATCCTTTGGAGAGACTATTCCGGTCTTCAACGATGTCCCGAATAAGGTTGGTTATACTTTTAGCGGTTGGACCGAAATTCCTGAAACTATGCCTGCCCGCGACGTGGAGATAAATGGATCATTTGTAGTTAATCATTATACAGTGACATTCTATGTCGGTGATGAGGTATTGGTGTCGCAGGAGTTGGCTTATGAAGAAGAGATAATTGTTCCTGAGGCTCCTGCCAAGGAAGGTTATTCTTTCAGTGGCTGGGGTGATGTCCCGGCTACAATGCCGGCAGAGGATCTCGTGTTTAAGGGCGACTACTCTGTCAACACATATAAAGTAGTATTCAGGATCGATCAGGAGGTATTCCAGACATTGGAACTTGAATATGGTGCCGAAATAGTAGCTCCGGAAGCTCCTGAGAAGGAAGGTCACACGTTTAGCGGTTGGGGTGAAGTCCCCGCAACTATGCCTGCTTACGATCTCGTGTTTGTCGGCACATACGCTGACAACTATTACACCATTACTTTCAAGATTGGTGAAGAGGTGATCAAGATGGCTGACCTTGCGTATGGATCTGAGATAATTCTGCCGGAGGTGCCCGAGAAGGAAGGCTACACTTTCAATGGTTGGGGTGATGTCCCGGCTACAATGCCTGCTTCCAATATTGAGATTGTTGGTAGTTATACCATCAACAATTACTCAATCACATTTAAGATTGATGACGAAATTATCTATAACGGTGTTCTCGCGTATGGCACCGAGATTTCAGCTCCGCAGGCTCCTGATAAGGAGGGATACTCATTCTCCGGATGGGGTATCGTCCCGGCTGTGATGCCTGCTTCCGATCTTGTGATCTCCGGTACATATACAGTCAACACCTACTCATTGTCGTTCTTGATCGACGGCGAGGTATACTATACTACACAGGTCGCTTATGGTTCTGAAATAACAGTTCCGGAACAGCCTGTGAAGGAAGGTTACACTCTCGTAGGTTGGAGCGATGTCCCGGCTACTATGCCTGCTTACGATCTTAATATCAATGGAACATATAATGTCAATTCTTACTCATTGACTTTCAAGATCGGTGAAGATGTGATTTTTGAGGGCGTCCTTCCTTATGGTGCGGAAATTGTCGTCCCGGAAGCTCCTGTCAAGGAGGGTCATACTTTCTCCGGTTGGGGTATAGTTCCGGCTACAATGCCTGCTGTTGATCTTGAGATAACGGGTTCTTATGAAGTCAATTTATACAATCTTATCTTTATGGTCGACGATGAGGTGGTATATTCCTCAAAGGTTGAATATGGAGCTGAGATAGTGACTCCGTTCATGCCTGATAAGGAAGGTAGCACATTCAGCGGCTGGGGTGTATTGCCTCCGATTATGCCGGCTAATGATCTTGTGGTGAAAGGAACATATTCTGTCAACTATTATATGCTTACATTCTTGATCGGTACGGAAGTTGTATCTACCGGTGAGATTGCATACGGTGCTGAAATCATACTTCCCGAAGCACCGGATAAAGAAGGATATACGTTTGCTGGATGGGGAGATGTTCCCGCCACTATGCCTGCCCGCAACCTTGAGATTTTTGGATCATACGATGTCAATTCCTATTCTTTGGTATTCAAGATCGGTGATGAGGTAATCTCCGAGAATACCGTGGCTTATGGTAGCGAGATTGTAGCTCCTGAAGCTCCGGAGAAGGAAGGATATTCTTTCATGGGTTGGGGAGTTGTGCCTGCAGTTATGCCTGCTCAAGATGTCGTGATCACAGGATCATACGAATTGAACTCATATTCTGTTGTATTTAAGATCGGTGACGAGATCATACGTTCTTCTCAGGTTCCATACGGCTCAGAAATCATAGTTCCGGAAGTGCCTGAAAGAGAGGGTTACACTTTCTCAGGATGGGGTGAGATTCCCGCAGAGATGCCTGCAAAAGATCTTGAATTCTCCGGAAGTTACATCGTCAATAAGTATACGGTGACATTCACTGTCGACGATGAAGTGATCTTTACTGCAGAATTGGCTTATGGTGAGGATATCGTGCTTCCTGAAGTGCCTGAGAAGGAGGGTTACACATTCAGCGGTTGGGGTATAGTTCCTTCTACAATGCCTGCCAATGACTTGAGCTTCTCTGGAGTATATGATGTCAATTACTACAATCTGACTTTCAAGATTAATGATGAAGTAATTTATTCTTCATCGGTGGCTTATGGTACTGAAATAAGTGCTCCTGAGGTTTCTGAAATAGAAGGTTACACTTTCAGTGGATGGGGTGATGTCCCGGCTACAATGCCTGCCTCTGACTTAAGCATCACAGCTACCTACGACGTCAACTACTATACTCTGACATTCATGATCGGTGATGAAGTGATCGAATCTTCATCGGTAGCATACGGTACAGAGATAGTAGCTCCTGAAGTTTCGGTTGAAGAAGGATATGTCTTCGACGGATGGACCGATATGCCGGAGACTATGCCTGCTCACGACGTGGTAGTGATTGGAACTATTTCGCTCGATTTAGGCGCAGTGGATAGTGTCAGCTTCGATGCTGAATATGTTACTGTTGTTTCGATCGATGGTAAAATCCTTTATACTAATATAAAGGCATCAGATGTAGAAGATCATCTTCTCCCGGGCATATACATCATCAATGGTAAGAAAACCCTTGTGAAAGCCTCAAGATAATAATTGATAAGTCAAGTTGTCCAAATCTTATTTTGGATGGATTCGGACAACTTGACTTCCATAAAATTTAAAAGATTAATCCATTAATACATTAAAAGACCTATGCGAAAATCAATTCAGCAGATGCTCATGCTCAGTCTGTGTGCGTTGTCGCCCTCTCTCGTGGGAGCGGCCACACTCAGCGTGGATGAAGCGAAAGACGTTGCCGCTGAATTCTTTCAGTCAAGCGATGTCCATCGGCTTGCGGACAGGGATGCTTTCGTGCTTGCCCATACCGCTACCGACGGGGCCTCAACCCCGATCTGTTACGTCTTCAATGCCAAGGATGGCAAAGGATTCGTAATAGTATCGGCTGATGATGGCTCCCTTCCTGTCATCGGCTACTCCGACAACTCCACATGGAGCGTAGCCTCAGTTCCCGCTTCGGCGAAAAGGGTACTCCTTGAGCCGGTTAAGGTTTCAAGCGATACTCGCCGCCGCGTACTCGCTCACGCTTCAGCTAAATCGGAAAGTAAATTGCTCCAGACACCCTCATGGAGTCAAGAGGCTCCTTTCAACAACATGATTCCTAATCGCCGTCTTACCGGTTGCGTGGGTGTGGCTCTTGCCGAGATTCTGAAATATCACAACTATCCTGCATCGCGGCCCGCTTCGCTGGTGAATGCCGGTGAAGATGCTCAATACTCTTGGTCTGTGATGCGCAACGACAACTACCGGAGCGGATACTCCGAAGAGGAGGCTAAAGCTGTGGCGTCGCTTGTGGCCGACGCTGCAATAGGTATTGGTACCGATTTTGGCCTTTCCAGCTCAAGCGCCTACGAGGTGAAGGTCCCCTACGCTCTTACATCCCTATTCGGTTATGACGCAGGCGTATCCTACAAGAAGCGCCAAGAGATGACACGCGACGCTTGGGATCAATTAATTGTCGATGAAATCGACGCTGATCGCCCTGTGCTTTATTGTGGTCAGGATGTTTCCGCCGGCCATGCTTTTGTCTGCGATGGCTATGAGATGCGCGGTGGCTCCACTCCATATTTCCATATCAACTGGGGCTGGGGTGGCTCTGCCAATGGTTACTATGCTACCGATGCATTGAATCCGGTAGTCAGCAAAGCTCATAAATACAATGATCTTATGACTATTGTGTATAATATCAAGCCTGCTGCTGACAACAAAGTTTGGTCAGACATTCATGTCACAAGCGATGAATGCCAGCCGGGTCTTACACTCAATGTGTCTGACATTTCTTCCGTTGATTCATTTACCGTGCGTGTAGGAGCTCTGAAAAATATTTCCAATACTGATTTCTCCGGAAAGATCGCAGTTGCTCTCTTCGATGCTTCCGGCAATCAGAAAGGTCTTCTCTCTGATCCACGAAATTTATCTATTTGGGCTCTTCAGATCTCCAAATATGTCGACTTCTCTTGCAAGCTTCCTGCAGGTGTCTCTGTAGCTGATAGCGACAAAGTTGGTATAGTCACTATGGCAAATGGGTCTTCTGAATGGCTCCCTCTTGCAGGTGATCGTCTTGCTCCCGCAGAAGTTTCCGCTAAGAATTACGAAGTGCCATATCTTACTGTCACTCTTCCTAACAGCGATAACTTCTTTACTATCTCTGCTCCCGAATCAAAGGCTATTCTTGGACGTGACTTTGTATTCACTCTCGTTCAGCATGACCCATCGAGACTGATCACTTTGAAGGCCAATGGTTTCATCCTCAGTCCTGAGGCAGACGGTATCACCTACCGCCTCTCTAACGTTATGGAGAGTCAGAGGGTGACTGTCAATATTCAGATTGCCGCCAACGTGCTTTCGAAAAGCACCCTTTGGGTGACTGCCGGAAATCTTCAGAACCTCCTTTCTGATGATGAATGTGCGTCGATCAAAGATCTGACTCTCTACGGTACGATCAACGCCAGCGACTTCAACTTCATGCGCGATCGTATGAAGCTCCAGCGTCTCGACATCTCGGAGACGACTATCGTGGCCCAAGGTTCTAACCCTGCTAACGCAATTCCTACCAAGGCTTTCATGGGATATCGTTCGCTTACTCAGGTCGTACTCCCCAAAAACCTGACTACTTTTAAGAATGCATGCTTCGGTCAGACTGGTTTGACTTCAGTTGATATTCCTGCCGGCGTGGCTACATGGGAATACAACGTGTTTGCTAACTGTACTGCTTTGAGACAGGTTACTGTGCGTCGCTCTGCTCCGGTTTGGATCAACTGGTGTGTTTTCACAAATACTCCTCAGGCGAAGCTTATAGTGCCTTCAGGTGCGGCTGCTGCATATAAGTCTAAGGAATACTGGCAAGATTTCAAGGAAATATCGGAAGGTCTTCCATACGAATCTGATGAATTTACAGTTAAAGTGGCTGAAAAAGCCGGTATAAAGTTTACTAAGATCACTAACGAAGACTACTTCTATAAAGGTGAGACCTACGAGTTCAAGGTAGAGACAGACAACTCGTTTCAGGATGCTGTCATGCAGGTCTATGCCAACTCGACTCTTCTCACTCCCGATGCATCGGGTGTCTATAAGCATGCAATCACCGCCAATACTCTCATTCATGTTGAGTTCAGACAGCCTCAGTCTACTACAGTCGATCAGACATGGAAACTGACAGGAGAGGCTGGTGGTATCGGTCTTGCTACCAACGTAGTCAACGTTCCATTTAATCAGTCTTTTGTAGTGCGTGCCAACGCCATCAAGGTGCCTAAGGGTGATGATGCTGCTAAGTTCTATGGCATGGTTCTTACCGATAAGAACGGTGCTATCAAGGAGTTTATCTCATCTATCCTTAGCAACTACTATAGCCGTACCGGTGAAAACCTAACCTACAATTTCTATTGTCAGGTGAAGGAAGCTGAAATCAAGGACGGAAACCAGATTCGCCTCGCCACTTCTTATAATAAGAAAGACTGGCAGCTTGTAGAAGGAGAGTCAGCTGAAATCACTGACCGTATTTTAGCTGTCAATAACCCTGTGGTATATCATAGTGTGACAATGCCTCAAAGTGTCACCGGAGCGAGAATTGAAGGTGGTGCAACTGAGGTAGTTCGTGGTATGCCTTTCAGTGTGAAGGTTTCTGCTGTCAATCCTGCTCAGCGCGTGACTGTATCTGTCAACGGTGAGACTAAGGCTACCAACGTTGCTGTAGCGAATGTTTCAATACCAGCTGTTCTTGAAGACCTTGACATCACTATCACTGTAAAGGATGCTGACGCTGGCGACTATATGGTGTTCAATATTCAGGAAGGACAGCTCGCTTCTAAGCTCGTTGACTGCCCTGCACGCGTTAAGCTTATGGGTACGATGCTCGTCAGCGATTTTGATGCGCTGCGTGCAAATGCAGCCGTTATCATCGATCTTGATATGGCTGATGTCACAATTAAGGGCGCTGCTATGACAGGTAATTCTATTCCTGAGAATGCTTTTGCTCCTACAAGCGCTGGCAGTCTTTCTGCTCTCAAGACTATCATACTTCCCAACAACCTTGAGCGTATCAATAAGAACGCCTTTGCTCGTTGCACTCAAATCTCGGAAATTACAATCCCTGCTAATGTAAGCTATATTGGTGACGGTGCGTTCTCTGCATGCGTTGGTCTTAAGAAGATTATCGCTAAGCCTAAAGTTGCTCCTACTTGCGGCAACATGTCGCCGTTCCCAACCAATCCATCGGCGATTTCTTTGGAAGTGCCCAAGGGATCTGAGGAAAGCTATAGCGTGCCTTCTATTTGGTGGGCAAAACTCTCACTCTATAAGGCTCCGACAGAGCAGAAGGATTACTATTGGGTAAAGGTTGACCAGTCTCGTGTCGGTGTAATAGACTACAGGGGCGACCTTAACAGCATTGGTGTTGGTTCGGCGGATATGGAATTCATTCTTGAGCTCCCCAACTGTCAGTATTCAGGCTTAAAGCAAGAATATCGCACCTACCAACGTCCCGGAGTCCCGTTCAAGCTTTACGATAACGGTGTAGACGTCTTTGCTAATCTTGGTAGTTACCAATACCAAAAATATACTTATGTATATCCCAACCAGCATTGGAGCATGAATGGCGGTAGACTTGGTATAAGATACTTACATTCCTCTACGAGTGGTCCGTGGATGCCACAGAATCATACAATTGATATCTACTTCTATTATTCCATCAAATTTGAGAATAAAGAAGGTGCTGAAGGTGTTCAGGCTCAGGTAGTGGAAGTTCCTGAAGGCTGCGAATGGAGAAACGTAGCTATGAACAATTTCCAGTATACCAACGGAAATATGATGAATACAGAGGTGAAGCCTGTTCTCTATCGCGAGGGAAGTGAGATCAAGTTCCAGCTTACTGATGTGGCACCAAAGACTCAGCTTACAGTCAGCATGGTGTCTAAAGTAATGACACAGTCAGGTCCTTCTCCTGTATATGAGGAAAGAGAAATGGAACTTGAGTCTAACAATGGCATCTATACCATTCCTTCTCTTGATGGCGACACCTGGATTAGAATTACCGGTACCGAAACCTTTGAAGAGGGAGATCCAATCCCTGCTGAAGCGCTTTCTTCCATCAATGTGGAGGATGTAGTGGGATACTCGGAACTCACTGTTACCGGCGAAATGAACGATGAGGACTTCGAGTCTATCCGTGACAACTTTGTGTCTCTTGAATCGCTCGACCTTACTGGTATTGATAACACTTCTATCCCGGAAGGTGCGTTTGAGGGTATGAATCAGCTTAAGGATGTTATCGTTCCGGAAAGTATCACTGAAATTGGTGCCGGTGCATTTGCTGGCTGTGAGAACATTGAGTCTCTCACACTCCCCGGCGTTACTTCAATCGGTGAAGGCGCGTTCGAAGGCTGCGACAATCTGACAAGTATCCTTCTTCCTTCTCTTGGCTCCGACGCAAGTGGTAAACCCGGTATGCGTAAGTCCGGCAACGTAGATGGCGTGACAGCTGACTCATTCAAGGGTCTCAACCCTAACTGTCTCATCTATGTTGGCTCGGCTGATATCCCTGATTCCGAGGCTCTGAATATCATCCTTAATGTAGGTGGCACTCGTGTGGCTGCTTCCGACATCAACCTCGACGGCAACCATTCATTCAATGCGCCTGCAAGCTTCATGCTCGGCGACCACAAGATTTCATTCACTGCTGAAATCGTTGCCAGTGATTCTTGCGATGTTGACGGTGGATGGAAGACCATCATACTTCCCTTCCAGCCTACCGAAATGAAGGTTGGTGCAGAGTTTGGCGATCGCAATGGTAGCGGCATCCACATCATTTCGTTTGATGACGAGGATTCAGAGGTATTGACAGAGCAGACTACTCTGCTTCCCAACCGTCCTTATCTTGCTAACGTCTGCGCTCCATTCACATCTGTTCCTGTGACTTTCACTGCTTCAGGTCGCGTTCAGGATGGTGAAAGTGTAGTATTCGATGTTCCGTTCACTCCGGTTCCTGAAGATCTCGTTGCTGTAGGCAAGGACTTCTCTCTCTATGGCTCGTATGATGGCCAGACCCGTCCGGTCGTTTGCTATGCTCTTAATGAGGATGCAAGCAAATTTGTGCGTCCCGCAGCTGATGAGAGCGTTACGGTTCCTTCCTTCTCGGCTTATCTTGTTGCTAACGTAGGCATTGACAAGGCTGAGATGGCTATCGGCAAGCATCCTATTTGGGTTCACGAGCCTACTTCTGTTGGCGTAGCCGGCACTAAGCTATATCGCTCAAATCTCATCGACATTGCTTCCGCTACCAAGAAAGCTTCTATCTACTATACTGTAGATGGATCAGATCCTAAAGAAAGCAGCGAAAGAATTCTTTATACAGGACCGTTCGCAATGGATTCTGATGTAATGAATATCAAGGCTGTCGCAGAATATGCTGACTATGTTTCTGATGTAGTTTCTCTCGACTATGAGCTTAGGAAAGCAAATATCAATTATGATCTTGCCCAAAATTGGAACTGGATCTCTCAGAATACAGAGAGTCCCGTTGCTGTTGCTGACTTCGCAACTGAGGGCGTTAACTCTATCCTTTCTCAAACCCAGGAGGTCGTTCGCGACCCGAAACATGGTCTTGTCGGCAATCTGACAGAACTTGCTCCTGCAGTTGGCTATAAGGTTTATGTAGATGGTGATGGCTGGAACGGTAATGTCTCCGGTATCGCATTCGATCCGATAGCAACCATAAAACTCAATAAGGGTTGGAACTGGATTGGTACTCCTGTTGATGAAGGTAGCTTGCTGATTGAAGACCTTCTTGCTGGTCTTAAAGTAGAAGAAGGCGATATGATCGTTGGTCTCGACGGATTTGCTCAAGCTGATGCTGAAGGCGCTTGGATCGGTACTGTTTCTAAGATGAATCCGGGTGTGGGCTATATGTATTTCAGCAATTCCGATAAGGAATTTGTCTACAATCTCATTGCAGCTCATGATGCAGAAGTAGCTCAAAAGGCTCCTGTGGCAGCAGCTAATGGTAATTGGTATGTCGACAATCACAAGTATGCATCTGTCATGCCGTTGGTTGCACGTCTTGTCATGGACAATGGCTTTGCTGTTGATGCCGATGATTATGTAGTCGGAGCATTCTGTGGTGAAGAGTGCCGTGGTATCGGCGTAGCACTCAATGGCACTGTTATGATCAACATTCACGGAAATTCCGGCGATGTCATCAGCTTCCGTATCATTGATTCACTCGATACTGAGAAAGTTTCATCATCTACAGTTGCTTTCAATGTCGATAAGATCAGTACATTCGCTAATCCGGTCAGTGTAAATATTGAAGATGTTACAGCCGTTGATTCCGTTAACGCTGATAATTTCGGTATTTATGTTGATGGTTCCAACCTCCTCTTCAATGGTGATCTGTCAGCTGTGAAGTCAGTTGAAGTTTATGATGTTGCCGGTGTCAAGATTGCTAAAGCAGGCAAGTCAAACTCCAACAATATCGTTATTGAAGGTCTTGACAAGGGTGTAGTGACTGTAGTAGTTCGCACTGAAAACGGTAACTTCAGCCGAAAGATGATCATTAAGTAAACTCCCTGGAAGTCATTTTGGCTTCATGATAGTTAAAGAAGGTGTGTCCCTGACTGGGGCACACCTTTTTTGCTGATCGCTCCGGAATTTTTGACATGATAAGCTTGTTGTTAATAAAATTTTTATTAACTTTGTACTTCAGCAAAAATTGTTTCATAATTTACATTTTTCTATCCATGAAAATTACAAGATCTGCTCTTCGCAGAATAGCTGCATCTGTAGTGGTTTCAACTATAGGTGCATTTGGAGTGGGCTGTATGCTCTCTGCCAATGACAAGGTAGGTGTGGGCAATCCTTATTTGCCTCTATGGGAGCATCTTCCAGATGGCGAACCTCGAGTGTTTGAAGATCCCGACAATCTGGGTAAATATCGTGCCTACATCATTGGATCTCATGATCTCAGGGTAAATGAATATTGCGGTCCCGATATCCGTATGTGGTCTGCTCCTGTAGAGGATCTCACGGATTGGCGCGACGAAGGCGCTATCTTTACATACGAAAAAGATGGAAAGTGGGATGTCATGTTTGCTCCCGACCTTGTCGAAGTGCGCGACCGAAAAGGCAATAAGGAATACTATCTTTATCCCCATAGCCGCGGTCCGCGTCGTGAAGCCATGGTCTGTAAAGGTCCGCGTCCCAATGGTCCGTTTACTCCTGTCAATCTGAATGAAGATGGTTCCGCCGTGGTGGAAGGAAGTATCCTCGGTTTCGATCCGTCGATATTCATTGAGCAGATTACAGATAAAAAAGATCCCGACTATAAGAAAGGTTTCCGTGCCTACGGATTCTGGGGATTTCAACACTCGAGTGCCGCTGAGCTTGATCAGAATACGATGTATTCCCTCCGTCCTGGCACTGAGATCATTCCATATTTTATGCCGGCCAGTGCCCGTTATGGCGTGATTAAAGATCCTGAGGGCACACAATATCCTGCCCTATATAGCGAGCAGAACCCCGGTGATTTTAATTTCTTTGAGGCATCCTCAATAAGAAAAGTCGGGAATAAATATGTGATGATATTTTCAGGTTATTCCGGTCCGGATTATGGACTTCCGAGCACAAACTCTACTTTGAGATACGCATACGCAGACTCTCCGCTTGGCCCATGGAGGAGTGGGGGGGTGCTTGTTGATTCTCGTGGCATTGTCCTTAACGAAGACGGTACAGCTCTGAAAGAAACAAATGCTGCACATAACACCCATGGTTCGCTTCAGGAAATAAACGGGCAGTGGTATGTCTTCTATCATCGTCCTCCTCGTGGGTTTGGATTTGCACGCCAAGCTATGGTGGCTCCGGTGAAAATTGAGTGGGATAAGAAGAAAGTTGCCGACGGTGGAGTCGTCACAATAACAGGTTATGATCCCTATACCGTTGATGAAAAATGGACGGCAATAGCTTCCAATGGTGACTGTTATCCGGGTGCAGAAGTGACCTCTGAAGGTTTCCAGATTTTTGGTCTTGATCCTTACAAATTTTACGATGCCGGCTATGCTTGCTATCTTTCTAATGTCGGATCAATGCAAGATACTTGGGATATCTGGAATCCAAATATGAAGGTCAATATGAATGGTGGCGACATTGTAGGCTTCAAATATTTTGGATTTGGAGGTCTGGATAAGCCTGCTAAAGGATTAAAGCCATTTGAAGGGACTGCACAGGGAAATGGCACTGAATTCAATGTATTCCTTACTCCTCAAGCTCCATGGCCTGTGAAACTCAATGTGATGCTCGACGGCCCTTACGAAAATGACACATGGAAAGGTAAAAAGATTGGTGAAATTGAAGTGCCGGGAGGTTCTTCTCGCGATGTCACTAAGTTCACTATTGATGTCGCTCAGTATGTAGATAATCTTGATGGCAAGCATGCCATTTATCTTGTAGCACAAGGAGCCCCCGGACGCCCTGCTGTAGCATTAAATGGCATTGGCTTCAGCAAGAAAGGTGATTCTCTCGAATATCATCCGGCTCCGGAAGTAACGATTGCTGTCAATGGAGTCGCCTTAAATTTGCCGGAATATCCTACCCGGTCGAATAATGATAATGGATATGTCGGCTATGATCGCTACGACGTAGACTACACTCTTCTTTCTGACAAGGCTCCGGAAATCACAGCCATCTCTAAGTCGGATAGGCCTTTGAAGATTGAAGTCGTTCAGCCAAAGTCTGCAAGTGATATAGCTGTAGTGAAGTGTGATTACAATGGAAAAGTTAAGACCTACACTTTGATCCCACATAATTAAATATCAAAAAAACAATCAATAGTTAAAGGGTGCTATAGCAATATAGCACCCTTTAACTATTGATTATTTGCTTACCGCAAATATCCTGAATCCTAATAAATACGCATCACGCACCACGCACTACGCACCCCGCATCCCACATTACTTAACGATAACTTTAGTAGCCTTATTATTTGATACTTTTACGTATACCCCCGACTTAGGATTGCCAATTTTCTTGCCCGACAAATCATAATAGCCCTCATCTGCATCTTTGATATCGGCAGCTACGACTTTCGTTTCGCTTGGTGTCTGGTAATCAAGTGGTACGAGATAGAAGTATTCAGTTGTCTTCACCTTTGAATATCTCACTAAAACTTTCACATCGTATGTCCCGACAGGTACTGGAGAAATTTCGTATGTATCTTGGAATTCATAGCGTTGTTTATCCGGAGTCTCTCCATATCCTTTAGTCGTTCCTGATGCAATTTTCTCGAATGTAACATTCTTTAAGATTACTACCTTGTCAGCATCTTCCGGTGTCACGGAGGTGACTTCTGGATATTCTACAGTGACATTTTCAGTGACTTTGTCTGGTCTCCCTTCCCAGATTACGCTTTCATATATTGTGGCATTTGCAGCTATCCACCCGGCTGGTATGACATTGCCCACATTATATATTGTATTGACAGTTGTCGATTGGCCACTTTGGTTTCTCAGATCATGGATGCAACTGGCATTTCCATCGTTATCTGTCACAAATGCGTAGCTTCCGTTGGCAAATGTCACGGTCATTGGGAAATTCACTTTTACTCTGTTGCTGACATTTGGTGCTACCTCTTTCATCTGCACAAAGTTCTGGGCTGCGGGAATGACAGATAGCTCATATTTCGCATTTCCTGCTGCATACTCCTCATTCCCTTCGGTTGAAGCTGTGATGACAGTGGTGCCTGAACTTACAAGAGTCAATTTGCCATCTTGATCTATGGAAGCGACATTTTCATTAGAACTTGTCCAATTTATAGGGAGCTTATTGGGGTTCCTTAGAGTTGGGGAGGTAAAGCGTTCTCCTATCACTCCCTCAACGCTTTTTTGGCTGAACGAAAGTCCGCATTCTTGTTTCCCTCCGAGATCCGGTGTATATGTCAATTCTATCGAATGTATGTAGCGAGCCATGAAAGTGGATCCCCATTCAATAGAAAGTTTTTCTTTTCCCTCTTCATCACTCCATGCCCAATAATACAAGGATCCCTCTTTTTCACTTTCGGTTGCTACACCATTTAATACAACATCCAGATTCGTGAGGGCATACCCGCTCATATTAATTTTTGCTGAAGTAATAGTCCCGCCGGGAACTACCAATTCAATTTTCGTTCCTATTCCCGATGATACGTAGATGCCGGCATTCGTTCCTCCCGCATTTATAAGAGCATATCCATTGCCGGTGCCATCTGTCTTACTGATAGTAAAGTTGATTCCTTCGTCAGAAAGAGAAAAGTCGTCAACGAATTCCAGTGTTTTTTCATCTGTTTGACGTGGCAAATCTCCCAAACTGTTTTCGCCATCAAATACGAATGTGTATTCATTGGCGCTCGCTGTCGCTATGGCGCTGACCATAGTGGCGATCAATAGTAAATGTTTTTTCATCTCAATATAGAATGTTATTAATTTAGGTTTCGCAAGCGAAAGTTGAATAATTAGATATTTCAAATGACAAATTTAGTTAAAAAATGCGATATTAACAATTATTTTAGATGAAAACAATTGAAAATAATCCCCGAGACTCAATGTCCCGGGGATTATCTTGTCAATTGTTTCTTTTTTGTTACTTAACGACTACCTTAGTTGCCTTTCCATCGACAATCTTAACATAGATGCCCTTGGCAGGCTTGGCTATCTGCTTGCCATTCATGTCAAAGTAAGTAGCTTTTTCAGAAGCATTAATTCCGGATACACCACCTGTTGCATCAAATTCAACTTCAAACTCAACATTGATTTGGTTAGCTACATCAGCCAAACCATCCTTCACAAGCAGGAACTGAGCAAAATGAACTTCTCCATCTACTGGGAATGTTATGGAGTTGTTTTCTGTCGCTCCAATTTCCAACATTGATTCAATAGGCCACCATTCTGTTTCTTGAGCCCTGGTTGAAAGTGGTTCAATTTCTGAACTTTCGCTCATGCATACGAAACCGTCCCATCCTTCAGGTACACCAATAGTTAAGGTGATTTCCTTTTGAGCGCTCTTGCCGGATACTGATATGGTATAGACTTCCTGTTCAACATATTGGGTCGCCTCAACACCCTCATCATTGCTGAGAGAGACTTCAAATGATTCAGGGAATTCTGGAGCCGGAGAAGCTGCCATAATCATCATGGTGATGTAAGCATCGATTTCCTCGCTGTCAAATGGGAACTCGAAAGCTACTCCTTCATCGTTTGCAGCAGCAAGAGCTTGAGCTGCCCAGCCTTTATATGACTCGATCATATTTCCGATCTCTTCCCATTCTGTGAAGTC
>JAIDTL010000154.1 GCA_029060725.1 Muribaculaceae bacterium
TATTGTCATTCAGCCAAAAGAAATTTGTTCTTTCCTTGGTCTCAATTCCAACTTCTTCAAAGGTTTCCTTATCGCAGTGCTTTCGGTATTACCGTTATATATAGTTTTCCCTATAATCGGATCTATAAATCCTGACCTTACTCTGTCACTAATAATAAGAAAAAGTTTGTTTCCGGGATTCATTGAGGAATTTGTGTGCAGGGCGTTTATGTTTGGTTTATTCTTTAGATATGCAAAAGTAGGATTCCTATGGGCTACGCTTCTACCTGCTGTTTTATTCGGCCTCGCACATACATATCAAGGATATGACTTAGTTTCAAGCTTGGCTGCTTTTGGAGTTACATTCATAGGAGCATTATATTTCAGTTGGATGTATGCTGCTTGGAACTTTAACCTATGGGTTGTATTCGGCCTCCATTTTTTGATGAATGCTGCATGGAGCATATTTAATGTAACGGGAACAGAAGTGGCAGCAGGTGGCTTAATATCGAATATAGTTCGTATTGTAAGCATAGCTTTAGCAATTGGTATCACAATTTACTATCATAAGAAAAAAGGAGAGAACGTTTTTGATTATCCTATATGGTCTTTCTAAAAGATATCCCATATATTTTGGACTTTACATTCATTGTAATGTAAAGTCCTTTTTTATACCCTCAATGCATATTAACAAAGACTTAAAAAAGACTTTTTGCCCCTTATTTGTACTTTTTATCTGTAACTTGCAAATTTTAAGGCTTAGAATTTTTGTATTACAACTCTTTGTCACAACTTTTATGCCTTTCATAAGGCATGTCTCAGAAAAATTCGTTATCTTTGCAGCTACAAAAACTAAACCCGATAGCTTGAAAAATCAGGGGCTACCGGGAATCAACGCTACAAAAGTAGTCAATTTTTTTTTGATAGCAAAATATTAGGCTAAAAAAATTGTGAAACAAGATGAAATATTCTGAATTTCAACATATACTATCGGAGGAAAGGCTACAACGCTACCTGTTGGCTTGTGACAATGATACTCGGAAGACAATGACCCTATATAGGTTGAACCTGAATCTGTCACAGGAGGTTTTTACCCTTCTGAGCTGCTTTGAGGTTGCGGTCAGGAACGCCATTGATCGTATTCTCATAGTATCCCTCGGAACTGACTGGCTACGCGATGCCATTTTACCCGGTGGAGTATTTGATGTGCCGGGATGCCGGGATAGTGCTAAAATAATCAGAAAAGCATATAACCGACTTATGCGTGACGGTTCATATACCCACCCTAAACTGCTTGCAGAAATGGAGTTCGGTGTATGGAAATACATGTTCGCCAATCCACAATACAGGGCTGTCGGAAGAACGTTGCTTGCCATCTTTCCAAACAAGCCTCGATCATCAGCGGAAGTTCAGTACAACAACACCTATATCTTCAATGAGTTGGACGGAATCAACATTCTCCGTAACCGCATTGCACATCATGAGCCTATCTGTTTCGCACGTCGCCAACCTGAGATTGGTACATCCTACATACTGAATGCCTATCAGACCCTTCACAAACTGTTTTTGTGGATGGGGATTGACAGCCATTCCCTTCTGTATGGTCTCGACCATGTGCAGCAGGTTTGTTCTAAAATCAATAATCTGAAGCCGTAAATTTCTAAATATTAAATCTATGAATAAAATAATAAGCACCTTAATGCTCACAATTTGTCTGGTAATGCAGCATGTAGCAGCAACGGCGATGAACCCGAAACCGTCTCTCCAATGCAATTCAGTATACGGGATTACACTATAGTATACGGAGGATCAAGCCGAATTCCATTCACAGGCGGAGGAGATGTGTATAAACTTGAAGCAAGCAACCCTGAGGTATTAGGGAAATTCGGAATCGACATAGAAACTCACCAACTTATAATAAATCCGGCTAAAACAGGTGAGTCAACCCTGAATATCGTTGATGTCAACACAGGAAATACAGTCACTCTTGATATAACAGTAGTTGATTTCTACTTGTCCTTTACAATTCAAGATATTGAAGGCTCAAATAATAATGTGTATTTTCAATTGGGTAATCATATAAGGTTTATCAGGAATGAAGAAAATACTAAGCCGGTAGAAATTGTATTTCAAAATCATGTGAATTTTAAATTGTCGACAATCGCTGAAGGCCATTTCGATATCGAAAGAAGTGATGACAATATATTTACGATGACTTTTTCATTACAACGCCCAAAAAGTGAGAAGATAGAGACGTTTGAATACACCATGGGAGGTGATGGCGGTTACATGAATATATTTAATAGTATTTTTGAGTTCAATTGGAAAGAAAGTGTTAACTTGTCCCGTTCTACACCACCGATAGAATACAAAATGATTCTAACAGATAATTCGAATGGTTGTAAGATTACCTGTTTACTGCAACCTCTAAAGTTTGACTAAAACAAATTCTTAATCCTCGGTAACTGCCGGGGATTTTTTCGATAGCCACTGCAAGATGTGTTTTTGTCCGACATTAGCGTTGCTTCTGTCCGACATAAAACACCCTTGCAAGGGGAAACCCCTCGACCCGATTTCAGATGAAAACAAGAGCCGAAATTGGCTCTACAGCCTATTGAGCACCCAAAATCACCCTATTATACAGCGTTAAATATTGTAAACATAAATAGAATAAAGTTAATTCATAAGTAATGTTAATGTAGAAATACCTAATTTAGCCTATATCCTTCTAATTATCTGAAAACATAAAACTTACGTAAGGGAACACATTTTTGCACTATTCTTCCAAAATCTGTACCTTTCCTGTATTCTTTTCTATAAATCTATGCTGATTATCAGCATAGTAAGGGATTTCAAATGGATTCCACATGATTTTAGGATATTTCACACACACATAAGGTTAAAACTTCTAACTTACAATTCACCAACTGGAACACCCAATTCCTTCAATCTATCGATAGCCTTGGTGTGACCCTGTTTAGCCGCTTTCCTGTACCATTTTTTAGCCTTTCTCAGATCATATTCCACATATTGATATAGACATCCAAGATTGTATTGAGCAATGGCAAGTCCTTGCTCGGCAGCTTTAAGCATCCATTCTTCCCCCTTGCTATAATTCTCAGACACACCTAATCCTGAAATATACATATATCCAAGCAAATATTGCCCTACTGGATAACCTTGATCGGCCGCTTTGCGTATCCATCTTACAGCCTCTTTGTTATCTCGCTTCACCCCATATCCTTTTCGATACATATTTCCAAGATTGCATTCCGCTGCAGCAAGTCCCTGCTCAGCTGCCTTACGGTACCATGCAACCGCCTCAATGTAGTCCTGAGGTACACCAGATCCTTCATGATACATTGCTCCAAGATTATTTTGGGCACTGGCAAATCCTTGTTCCGCTGCCTTTCGGTACCATTCTAAAGCTTCTGTATAATCCTTCTTATTATAAGCAGCCCTTCCTTTATCATACATCTTCCGCGCTGTCAGGATTGTATCATCCATTTCCTCTTCTTGAGATCCGATTATTTCATAGGCCTGCGCTGGTAGATCACTCATTTGATTCTCTGACGACTCTGTCAGATATTCCTGCGCCTTCCCTCCGAAAGACATCATAAGTAGCATTGGAATGATTATTCTCTTTAAATCCATCATCTTAATCAAACTCGTCAATTATTAGTAATTCATTTGGCAAAGATAAACATAATATTTGAAATTTTAAAATTTATGATAGGGTTTAACACACATATAGTATCAAACAATCCTTTTGCCACTTAGGTCCCATCTCACAAAAAATTGGGACTTAATCCTCGGCAAATAGTTAGGGATTATTTCGACGCCCTCTGCGAAATGAGATTTTATCCAACATTCGCATTGCTTCAAAAAGTGAGCCTCGATCTCAATTATCTGCAAACAATTAGGTCACAGAAAAAAATTCTGTGACCCAATTCATTATATTGTAGTATGATTATGTATTAAGACTTGCTTTAACTTGAGCGCAGCTAATTATGAATTAATTACCGAGTGGTTTTTCAATCTTTACGAAGGTGGAGAGTGGCCAGTAGAACGTCTCCGGATTATCCGGCTGAGCAGGAGAGTACTTGGTATAAGGCTTCAGATGCTTTGCAAGTTCAGGAAGTTTCTCGGCGATCCCTTCGCGAACACACTTCGCCACTTGAGTAGCTCCGTATGTATTAAAATGAGTATTGTCAGCAAGCGCCTTATCTTGACCCTTGAAAGTGTTGGCAGGATAATGAACCAGAGCCTTCTTGCTACCCTCTTCTCCCAATGTCTCATAGAGTGTTGTAGTCATTTCAGTGATGTCAATTACGGGAACATTCTCACGTGCAGCCACTTCTTTCATTGCATTCGGATAATCTCCATGCGTGTTCTTATTCTTACCGTTTTCGAAGCTGCGACGAGCAGTAGGGGTCAGGAATACGACATTTAATCCCTTTTGACGGGCGCGGTCGACGAATATCTTAAGATTATGAGCATAATTGTAATACGCTCCTGATCCCGGACCCTTGTCCTTCTCGTCGTTGTGACCAAACTCAACGAAAACGTAATCGCCCGGCTTTGCCATTGAGAGAACCTTGTCATATCTCCTGCTTGCGAAGAAAGAGGATGTACGCTGTCCGCTTTCTGCCTGGTTGGAAACAGCTATGTTGTTGTCAAAGTATGCCGGTATGATCTGTCCCCAGCTTGCCCAGGGTTCTTCTGCTTGATCTACTATTGTGCTGTCGCCACAATAGAAAAGAGTGGTAACATTGTCTGAGTCCTCAACCGGACGGATTGTGACGCTTTCTACAGCAGGAGCATCGCCGGTGAATTCGAGTGTCAGCTTGTCATCCCAATTGCAAACGCCAATCTCACGGGGATTCAATCTTACTGTATCCTTAAGATTAATTCCTGGTGAACGTTTATTGACAATAAAGGAATACTCCTCAAACTTGTTTTTGGGAAGAGATACAGCGTCAAGCATCAGGCGTCGGTTTTCAGCCCTCACCACAGTGTGAGACTTGCGTTTCTTGTCTCCGAGCTTAACAGTCACCATGTAGTTTCCGTCAGGCACATTCACTGAGAAGAAATATGGGTTGGTTCCTTTAGTGGATGGCTTGCTGTTGAAGTCATAACCATATCCGTCAAATTCATTGAATGTCGGGATGCTCTCATTCATAATGAATGTTTTGGGAAAAACAGGGAGCAGATAATCTTGAAGAGTGCAGTCAGTGCCTCGGAGACCTTCAGCGATGCTTGCGGCATTAAGTCGGGCTCCTTTTTTAGAAGTGTGGGTATGGTCTTTCTTATAAAATGGGGGAGTACCAGCTTCTCCTAACTCCTGAAATTTCTTACCTGAAATAGCGTTGAGATCGATGTAATACGCACCTGCTTCGCGTGCGGCATCCTTTGCCCATTTGCCGTAACTGTTAGCATTGCTCTCGATCTTTCCGTCTTTCCACTTGTTGCGCGGAGTATGGCTCAGTACGATTGGAATAGCCCCTTTTTCCTTGGCATCCATGATGAATTTGCGGATATACCATCCGTAAGTGTATACGACCTGGTTGATACCAGTCTTCTCCATCTTGAAGACCTTGCTTTCCGGACCTGAACCGTGAAGCTCGCCACGAGCCTTGCCTGTGTTTATGTCTCCGCCATCATTATGACCGAACTGCATTATCACGTAATCGCCCGGTTGAAGAGCGTTATACACCTTGTCCCATCTTCCTTCATCAAGGAATGTACGGGCACTGCGTCCTGCCATGGCATGGTTTTCCACAGTTATCTTTTCCGGGTCAAATAGCTCGGCAATTACGCTTCCCCAGCCCCACATGCTATCATCATCTTTGTCTTCATTCTTGACGGTGCTGTCACCGATTGTGAAGAGAACCGGTTTTCCGGGCTGACGCGTCTTTCCAGTGATTGTATCAACAGGGAATGGGAGTAGATAGTCTTTAAGTTCAACTCCTTCAAGGGCGGCAATACCTTCAGCAGCAGACTGTGCGTTTACTTTAGCTCCGAATGCTGAGGTATGGATTCTGTCAAGATAGAACATTGTCTTTACCTTATCCTTGCCGAATTTCTCGAATTTCGTTGCGGTGATGTCGTTGAGGTCAACGAATGGCACATTCTCTGCTTCTGCTACCTGTTTTGCCCAAAGGCCGAATGTCTGGTTTACACGAGTGACTTTTGTACTGTCCTTGTCGTCAAATGCCAAACGCGGAGTAAGTGAGAATAGAATTGGATGAGCACCCTTGGCTTTAACCTCACGAACGTAGCGGCGCATATATTCTCCGTATGAGTAGACAGTATCGCGTACACCGGTTTCTTTAATGACTACAGGCATAACTTCATCACCAATTCCCTTGATTGTAGCGCGTGCACGTCCGCTGTCGAATGGACCGTTGTCGTTATGTCCGAGTTCGATTATCACCCAGTCGCCTGGTCGGACACCTTCAAGTACGTCTTTCCAGAGAACATTGTAGAATGTTCGACTGCTCATACCGCCGAGTGCATGGTTCTCAACTGTTATCTTGCTCTTGTCAAAGAAATCCGGAGCATAATATCCCCATCCCCACTGACCGTTGTCTCCGTTTCCGAGTGTTCCGGTACGCATTGTAGAGTTTCCCACAAGGAAAAGCACTGGGTTATTTCCTATTCTTGAACTGCCCGATACCGGACGGGCAGTCCTTGCTTTATTGATGCTGTCAGGAGTATTATCTACCACCTGATTGACATCCGGCATAGGTTGAGGCTTGTTGTCTTGCACAGCTGCAATGCCTAATGCTGCGCAAGCAAGTCCCGCTACTGAGAAAAATTGCTTAAAAGGTTTCATTTCAATATTTAGTATATTAGGTTATATTTCTACATTCTCGCAATTAAACATCACAATCTTTTCTATTCCAGGCTCCGTCGGAGCGTCTATATCGTCTATCTTAGAATCGCTTACATCATCCAGTACAACTGCGGGACGGTATTCCGGACGGTCGTATGAGAATGTGAGGTTATTAGCGTGAAGGCCGACAACGTGACGTGCATAAAGTCCGTACGCCGGAGTTTGCCCGGCAAATTTGGGCTCAGGATAATTGGTGCCTTGTTCCCGATAATCTTTATTTACGAGCTCTTTCGATCCTCCTCCTTGGAAGTGCAGACGAATATTGTTGAGCCATACATTTCTGACAGGTTCGTCCGGCATTCCGGTCACTATTATTGAGCAAAGTGAGTCGCAGTCATCGGCAATGACATTGGATATTTGTATATCACGAGCTGAGGATTTTCTGCTCACTTCCTTCGGTCCTCGGTTACGGCAACCTGTAGTTATATAGATAGGATAGTGGTGTACGTGACTCATCGTGATGTTGGAGACGGTGATGTTTTCCATTAAACCTTGGTCAACTTCTTCAAAAGCCAAGCCACTTGAATACATGAATGTACTGTTGGATAGCGAAATGTTGCGGTAGCCTCCGTTTGACTCTGTTCCAAGTTTGAATCGGCCGCATACCCAGTTCACTTTCTCAGGTATATAACTGCCGTCGAGCAATGATCCGCATTTGTAGCCTGTCACGTTACAGTTAGTGACGGCAATATGCTCGCATAGCACGGGTTTCTTAAGTGCGTATGAACTTTTTAGTACAATAGCATCGTCATGAGGCGTATTCACCTTGCAATTAGTGACAGTCATGTATTTGCAGCAGTCGATGTCTATCCCATCACGGTTGGTATCAATAGTGAGATTGTCAAGTGTAGAGATGTCGCATCCTGTCATAATGACGGCGAAGTGTCCACCCCTATATACAGTGAAATCTCTCAGCGTTACCCTCCTACATTGCTTGAGTGCGATGGCCTTGTCGCCAGTGCCTATCGAACCACCCTGAAGATTGCCGGCTTTTTCAGTGTCTTTTCGGGTAAGACCCTCACCATCGATCATGCCAAAACCCGTAATACTGATATTTTCCTGACCTTCAGCCCAGATTAGTGAGTTATGAAAGAATGTGTGCCCTCCATCTTGATATTGAGGAAAATCTCCCCATTCCTCACTTTCGTCGTAAGCCTTCATTTCAGCTGGGGCTGCTAAGATTACGCATCCTGGAGAAAGATGCAGCTCAATGTTTGATTTAAGGCGAATACTTCCACTCAAGAAAGTTCCGGCAGGAAGAAACACTTGTCCTCCTCCGTCAGCTACTGCCGCCTCAATGGCAGCATTGATTGCAGGAGAGTCAAGGGTCTTTCCATCACCTTTAGCTCCGAAGTCAATAACGTTGAAAACTCCTCCGGCATACGAAAAAATAGCGGAAGAAAGGAAGGCAACAGTCAGCAATTGTCTCATTATCTATGTCTGGGTTAGTTATTAGAATGCAAATTTAAGCATTTTTTCCCAAACCATCAATCTTTTTCATCAAATTTGCTGTCTTATTCTGCAGGTTTTATTCTTTTTCTGATGGCTGATATGAACCCTTCAATATCAACAGGATTGAAATATACAGGAAAGACACTCTTAATCCATGCACGGTTGAAAGTAATCAATACTCCCTCTGAAGGATATAATTCATCACCTCTGATGTTGAGTACAATCGGGAATGTAGCGTATTTCTTTTCGACATCCGTAATATTTGCCAGTTCTATGGTTTTGATTTCATTTATAGGATAACTTACTTCCTTTTTTCCTTTGAATTTACATTTCAATTGGCCATCGGAGCTGATCTCCAGATAACTCCCTTTTGCCAATCTTCTTACGGATAACGTACCAATAATGGTCGTAATAAGGATTACGAAGACATAGATACAGGTAAACCATAAGCTTAATCTAATATTAACGGCA
>JAIDTL010000155.1 GCA_029060725.1 Muribaculaceae bacterium
TTCTTCATGAAGCGAAATCTGCTCGCAAAGCTGACGAAATCTTAATAAAAAAATAAGTCGAAACAACTTCAATATATCAAAAATCATTTGCCATATTGAAAATTTTTTTCAATTTTTGCAAATCCAATCTTATTCGCGGAAGCCTTGCATGAGGTATAAGAGGGTGGGATTGTGATGAGATGCACGCTTTGTGCATCGGAGTTTTTTATTTTTAGCGTTTACTTGACGCTCTTTTCTTGACCATACAGAACTTCGCAACTTCTAATCACCGTCAAGGATTGGGCAACGGTAGATGCCTTGTGGATTGTATAATATTATGCCGTCAGCATGTGAATGCCGACAAAATATGCAGTTATATTATACAAGTGCGTGAGGCTTCTGCGTTGTCCGTTCCGCGGTGATGGGCAATGCGAAGGCCTTGTATGGAGGAACGGGCAATGGGTATGGCTCTCACGCTTGAACTGAATACTATTCTTTAATAGGGTGGTATTCAGCGTTTTATAGACACATGCAGAGTTATTTGTTCCCAAATAGTTCCCATATATTGAAGTGTTGTTTGATGTATCCATACCTTGATTTCGTACAAAATGCTAAGGCATAAACGGTATCAAATATTCGTAAATAGGACGTTGACGCGAAAGTCGACACTTGTAGAGGCTATGGCGTATGCGTCTCTTCGGCTATTTCGATTCATTATCTTGATTCTTGACCTAAACTTACTCGGTGTTATTGTCACGGAGTAAGGTAGGGCTAAAAGTTTGTTCTGTTATAAGATTAATCTTCTTATTGGAGTATATTTATTCCACTGTATTCTTTGAGATTTATCTGAATCTCTCTAACTGGTAATTATAGTAGGGGTTAGAGCCTGTATGTCAGATTTTTTTAGTAATTTTGCATACTGAAAGACCCATACATGAGTCTTTTCAATAATATGTGTAAAAATTGTATAACAAACATCTATAGAATACCCATTTTTCTGATGCTTGCTGTTTTGGTGAGTATTGGTATCTCTTGAAATAGTAATTCAGCTGTTGATGATAAGCTTAATAATGCTGAAGAGGTGATGAATCAATATCCTGATTCTGCATTGACAATTCTTCGTGGTATCGAAAAGTCTTATCTCAAATCCAAAACAGAACAGGCTCGATATGGCTTACTTATGTCACAAGCACTTGACAAGAACTATATTGATACTACCACTTTCGATATTCTTCAACCAGCCATCGATTATTACCTTGAAAAGGGAACACCGGATGAGAAGTTAAAGACCCTTTACTATCAAGGCCGAATATTCATGAATAAGTCTGAGTTGGATAGTGCAATGGAATGTTTCTTGAAAGCTAACGACTTAAAATCAGATTATACCGATACTCTGACTTTTGCACATATGCTGGTTGCTCAAGGTACATTGTATTATAGGTCCCTACAAATTGAAGATTTTATCAGAAACAATTTAGAGGCATCTGAACTATATCATAAATTGGGAAGAGAAAATCTTCGCCAATCAAGTTTGATAAAGGCATTCGATGCTTGTGTGACCTCGGATAATAAGCAGAGAGCAGATAGTATTATGGAAATAGTAGATACCTTGGCTAAAATAATTCCGGAATCGCAGGATAGACTGGCTTTGGTGAAATTGACATACGGAATCAGGTTTGATCCTAAGGATTTTCTTAACACCATATCTGATATAGACAGTTTGAATGAGGAGATAAAGCTTGATATTGTTTTAGGTTATTTAAGTCAGAAAGAACCCATAAATGCGAGAAATATATTTGAATCGATTGATTCAACCGGGACTTCAGTGCGATCGTTTAAGTACCGGATCATAGGAACAGACGTCTATGAGGCTAACGGTCAATATAAAAAGGCATTACAATTCTTCAAACAATATGAACTTGCCCTTGAGGATGAAATCTCAAGGACTTATTCTCTGAAAACTTCGGTAGCAGAGGAGCGCCACAAGCAGGAGGTGGAAAATATCCTTAAGATTCAGCATAAGGATAAAATTATCTTGACAATCATTTGTATTTCGCTCATTCTGTTGATAATAGCAGGTGTGATTTACTTCTTATATAGATTGGGTAAGATAAAACGAAACCTCGCTGTAAAAGAGCAATCCCGTCTGCAACTTGAAAACGAGAACCTTCTGAAGCAAAATACAGTTCTTGAATTAGAGAAACATGCTAAAGAACTTGAGTCGGAGAAACAGAATCTTGCTGTCGAAAACATGAGGCTGAGAATCTCCCGGCTTGAAACGGAAAACGAACAGCTGAAGGAGTTGTCACAACAGGAAGAACTGCCTTCTGATGTCAGGAAGGTAATAAAGGAACGAATTGAAAAGATGAATGCTCTTTTCGCGGCGCGTATTTTGGAGAAAGATGCTGAAGCTACAGCATATGATGATTGGGTCACGCAGGAGATTAACGACAAGGAACGCTTCATGGACTCGAACCGTCTTGCCTTCAAGGCCTCTCATCCAAAGTTTATCCAATATTTAGAGGAGCATGGACTGACCGACTATGAAATGGCCTATCTTTGCCTTTACGCAATAGGTCTTAGAGGTAAGGATGTCGGTAACTATATGCAGCTTCGCCGCCACTACAACATTAGCAGTGAGATTAGAAGAAAGCTTGGCATTGACGAGCACGAAACAAATATCGGAATATACATCAGAAAACTCTTGAAAAAATTCTGAAAGTCTATTTTTGCGGTTTCCGTTAAACTTTCGGCGAGGCTGCGCCAAAATCACGGTTCATACAATATATAATACATTGATACAGCGGTGAATAGAATTTGTCGCTGTTAAACTTTTTTTCTTGTATGTAAACTTTAGTCTTACTAATTTTGCATCAAATATATAATCAAACTATAAAAATTGATAATAAGTTAAATTAAAATTCAATATTATATGGACTTTCGACTTAAGACGTGGCATACTTGGCTCATGTATTCTTATAATAAACTCTCCATGGAGCCAAAAGAGAACAACACGAACATGAAGAAGTTAAGTATTCTATTACTGCTGAATTTAGTCCTCATTCCATTCGAGGTATACGGCAGACAAAATGACTCAATTATCGGACGACCATATAAATCATTCGATACAAGCGCCTTTTGTTCCTATCAGACTTTTCATCCCTCGCAATATCTTACGGATAATAATTGGGATATCCTGTGTGCTTTTGTGGAACCGGGGAGAACTCAGAAGTTGGACTCGTTAGGTATACCTTATAATAGAAGCCAATTAAGATTGTTAGAAGTTGGCGATTTAATTTCTTCAGACAATGGAGTATATTCCACGATAATGCCAATCTTCGGGAGAAAAGCAACTCAGGCAATCCGTCAGCAGTCAAAAGATTTTGCCGATAGTATTTTTCCAATAATTGAGCCGGAAATAAAACAGTTGATTACAAATTTTGAAAGAGCTGGCTATGCAAAACAAACTTACAGCCTGATATTCTCCTATCTGCTCGACACCTATATCTGGGATGACGAAAGATTAGCCTCCCCAAAGAGTTGTGAGGATCACGGTACATGGTCGGGGGCTTATTGGGCAATGTATGAGCCACGCTCTCATGTAAAAATAGGGACAAATGGTTTTGGGTCTGTCCACCAAAATTGGACGGATGAACTTGGATATTGGTTAAAGACAAGCAGCCTGATTGCCTTTGCAAAAGAAGTGAACAAGACTCAAGGTTGTCCGATAGAAAATAACGAAGTAATAAATGCCATAGATGGTTGGGGACTTACAGATAAGGATGGAAATATTCTTATACCGATAATGCGTGTAGGCAACAATGATAATATTGACGTTCTTTGCAAGAGCATTACCACACAACTAAGTGAAGCTGTCAAGTCTTACTGTCATTCATGGAGCGCCGAGAATAACATTTCTTCTGAAAAATTGGGACAGATTATCTTCTACCATGAAGTTATGTGGGATCTGCTTGACATCCTTGAATCAAAAGGAATGATAACAATGCCAGCAATCCTTAAAGGAGAGGAAGTAGGCAAAGAACATTTTGGAGACATCTGCTTTATTGTAATACTTGAGGATTAGGATTTAAGGTCAAAATAGATTCATTACTTTCTATTATCAGATATTGAATCAAAAACTAAATATAATATGAAGAAAATTACTGATTATCTGCTTGTGGTTGTAATGCTTTTTGCGTTGCAAAGCTGCTCAAAAGACGATGAGCCGAAAGATAAGTCCGAACTTATAGACTTATGGGTATCCGCTGAAACCACAGTTACATATCTCAAGGGAGATGACAACCACGAGAATCCTATCGAATGCATGCAGGTCAGGTATTCTCCGAATGGTTCATGGGAACCGATGCTGTTCGGAACGATAGAAGGTTTTGAATATGAAATAGGAGTGGAGTATGAGTTGAGCGTGCTTCGCACGATGCTTTCCAATCCACCTGCTGATGGTTCCGCCTACACATACCGACTTGAACGTATCATAAGCCACCGTGTGGTTACAGCCAATACTAACGGAATAGACAGTTGCATTGAGATTCCAGTAGAAGGCAAAGATTTTGACATAGATTTCACGACCAATGCCCCTTGTGAGATAGCGCGTGTCACGGGAGATATATTCGGAGAATCGGATCTGCTGCAGCTTTATGACAGTGGATATGGTTGTAGCTATTCGTTACGTTTGAAGATACCCCAAAACTCCGGGATGGGGCGAGTAATGATACTGACACTTCGTTTCAGCAACGGGGATGAAAAAGAGATTGGAATCTGGCAGATGCCGAAGGCTTTCTCTTCATCGGAGACTTTCGAGCTTCCTTCTGTCGGAAGTCTGGGATACATGTTAGGTAATAATGAGTCAAACTATGGGAAAATCCGATATCAGAATTGTCGGCACTATGAACGCCAATGATGCATATTATCTCAAGCGGATTCTTGAATCCCACAACTACCAGGGTTATGGAGAGAAACCGGAATATACAGTTGATTTGGCACACAGCGGATTTGTCTCTGGAAATAAAAGCAAATACGGCGACTATGGAATATGCGATGTAAGGAATGATTTTCTGCCCTCCGTGTATACCAATGAAGTGCCTTCAGGGGTTTTCACATCCAATAAATACCTCTTAAAGGTCACATTGCCTGAAGACATCAAGGCAATCAATGCAAGTGCATTCAGTCATTGCGTATCTCTCGGTAAGATCAATATTCCTTCCAGTTGCATGGAGATTGGCAGTCAGGCTTTCAGTTCATGCACTTCCTTGACAAATGTTGATTTCCCATACATATCCCAAGAGATTGCTCTTCCACAACTCCAGACGATCAGCGAGGGTGCTTTTTCCAACATAGGCCGTCTTAAAAGCTTTGTCCTTCCTGAATCCCTGAGACTTGTCGCTACTACGGCATTAAGCTTCTATGTTGACAGACTGTTCAGTCTGACAGATGAGCCTCCGGTGTGGGAAGTGCCTGGTAATGCTGGATATGTTATCGGACCGAAACCGGACGGATGTACGCTCTATGTTCCCTTCGGATGCTCCGAAGCATATAAGTCATCCGAAAAATGGAGTCAGTTCAAAATTGAGGAAATGCCCGAAGACAAATGGTGGGAAATGATTCCATAATGAGCCTAAGATCTCAACCAATATGCTTTTATAGTTAATTCATAAAGCGGGCTTCGGTATAACCATCATGTTGGATCCGAGGCTCGCTTTCTTTATCGACACTATAATCTTTTTAAATTGTAAATAAGCATAATTTTCTGGATTACTTCATAAGAAGTTACAGGTGTTTGCGAACATCGGCACGAAATAGAAATATATATTATATCGCGATGAAATAGATGCCTTTGGCTATTATTACCGGCTGTCGTTACATATGCGCTATGTATCTTCTACCTTAAAGAATTTCCTATATGGTCCTATATAGTAGAAGTTTTTTTTGTTCTATCGTTCCTTGGAGCCACAATAGCAGTATGCATAAAACAGAAGAATTATGTGCAAATGATAAAGATCTGTTTTACAGTTATAACAGGTGTAATAACATTGTATCTCATGTCAGAAGTTCCAAAATGGATGGCACATTAATTCAACTTTTGAAATCTCAAGTTGAAGATTATTAGGCTACTTAGATGGGTTAAGAACCTTAAACGACATGTTGGACTCCCCTATCCCTTTTCCGTCTATTTCGTAAACAAGGCATACGATACTGAATAATGAAGAAATGTCGGAAGCGTAGAACTCAAATTCCATTTCTCCATTCTCATCTGCAGTTGCCTGCGGAAGCCACAGCAGGGTATTGCGGTTGTCCTCGAGTCCGAGAGATATTTCCGCTTCATCCGGCCCTTCAAAGTCATGTCCGGGATAATATCCCTTCGCCTTTGTCAGTCCGTTCATTTTCAACAGCTCATCTTCCGAATATTGGGGGCCCGAATATTGAAGATACCTTATATCTTCAATATACCCATTATGCTCCCCATCTCCAGCTGGAAGTATTTTTACCAATTCATATACCTTTCCTTTTACAGGTTTAGAGTGTTCTTTGGGCTTATAGGAGGATATCCATTCTGGATGATGGGTATAGCCATGTATATAGTCGTTCAGGTAAGTAAGACCACTCATATTGGCATGACACCCGCACACCCATGCGCCACCATAAGGAGTAGATATGCTGTCAAGATACCCCAGCATCTTGTTCCTTTTTGGGTATCTTCCAGCCTTCCCCTTGACCTCCACCTCATCGAGGCGCACAACCCTCCTCCCTGTGTAGTCAAGGGTGTCATCCGCTGTTTGCTCCGGAACTCCGGTTCTCACGACAGGATAATACTTATCCTTCGCCTTTCTGCGGATCCCATCTATGGCAGCGAAATTTTCGTCAATCTCAAGGACAGGCTTCATGTCCTTTCCGGAGACGGGTTTAAGGAGTATGTCACTGCCGAGTGACACCGCCATGTCAACCGGCATCTCGAACCTGCCGCCTGTACCTGTCGTGACTATATTGAGGTTGTCCATGCTGCCGCTATAGTCGAACGCCGTCATGAACTGGTTCTCCATAGGGACGCGGGACTTCTTTTTCCCGGACATCATGGTACCCGTCACAGGACCGTCGGGAAGGACCGCCTCATTAGACTGGAGTATGGGAGCCGCCCCGGACTCCCGGACACAGAGGCAGTGCGAGAGGACATCAAGGTCTCCGGGCGCATAGCTGTATAGCCTGTCGTGGACACTCAGGGCTATCCCTGCACGGACAGGGCTGCCATCGCTGTCGGTGACCTTGACTCTTGCCCTGACCCTGCTACGCACATGATATTGGGCGCTGTCCAGCTCAATGGTGACATTCAGCGGGCGTATCTTCCCGTATTCGATGGAGTCGACAGACTTGATAAAGGCGTTGCCTTTGCTGGAGACGTATTCCTGCGCCTCGGGCAGCTCACGGACTATAAGGAGTCTCTTCGGAGTCATGAGCGTGTCCCCGGCTCCCAAGGAGCCTGACGTGTTGACATACATGCGGTATTCCCCGGTCTCCCAGTCATCGCCCACATAGACGTGACCGTGACACTCTCCGCCAACAACCGGATACTTCTCCCTCCACACCACGCTGTCGGAGGGACTGACTATCTCGACGAATGCCGTCTGCATCTTGCCTGACAAGGAGAAGTCGGAGCCATCGATGACGAGGCACTTAAACCACAGGTCCTCGCACGTCTCGTAGATCCCCTTGCTCGTGAAAACGTGCACGAAGTCACGGCCCGACATCATCAGCGTGGATAGAAATGACATCACAGCACAAAACAAAAGCCCAATCTTGGTCTTATCAATCATATGAATGAATAGATTTGTTTATCCTATATATAAGACACCGAAAAGGCGATTTCATAAACCCCCAAACACAAAATTTTTAATATTCAACTTATTAATCTCCCTATCAGAAAGTTGAGGTCTAACTATTGACATAAGGAAGTCTTCATTCTACTCTTAGAAGATTCTCCACTTCAGATTTAAGTAACGGCATATGATTAATAACAATAGCCCATAAAATATCTGGTTTTAATGAGTCGTATGCGTGTATTACAAAATTTCTTGTATCAACAACCTTTCGTGCTGAAGTAATGGGAAGATTACGATCGATCTTTAAGGCTTGATTCATTGCTTCTCCCATTATCTCTATGTTGCGCTCCACTCCTCTTCTAAAAAGGATATCATTACAGAAAGTCTCATACATTTTAGGACGTGTTTCCATAAAAGACTCAATCTCCAATATGGCCGAAAGAATGTCTGATAGATATTTTTTGAGTTTTCTATCCATAAATAAGATATTTTGTCTCCTCGAGTTCTTCCTTAAAATACGGATTCTTAACAACAGATTCATCTACCAAATCCACTTCTCTACCAAATAGTTTTTTCAAAGAATGGTAAAGCTCGAAGAAATTATCAGCATATGTAGTATAATCTATCTCTGATGAGAAATCCACAAGAATGTCTACATCGCTGTCATCATTAAAACGTGACGTAAGGATGGATCCAAAAGCATATAACTTATTGACCTTATGCTTTCTGCATAGGGATTTCAGACGGTGTATATTATCTGTGATAAGATGCATGAAATTTCTTTTTTATTCTACAAAATTAGCTAAATAATTCGAATTCTCAAAAATATTTATCATCTATTTCGTAGTATAAAATGTTTTTATCTATTGAAGTTGTTTCGACTTATTTTTTTATTAAGATTTCGTCAGCTTTGCGAGCAGATTTCGCTTCATGAAGA
>JAIDTL010000156.1 GCA_029060725.1 Muribaculaceae bacterium
GTATACATACTCATCCTCGATTATCTCCGAGAAGGTCTGTATTCCTATAGGATATTTCAATGGCTTCTCCATAATTCAAACTGCTTTTTTCATTAAAACGCTTTCCTCCCCCAAAGTTAATAAAATTTTTCTAAGGATACAAAAATAAATATCATTCCAAGAATAAGAAGTAATATCGGGATTCACATCTACGATATGCAAAGCCATCACTTTCGATGCCGAAAGTGATGGCTTTTGCAGTTATTTCATTATTTATGACTTATTTCATTATTTCAGAAGAATCTATGCAAGGGATTCCCATGTTGCGAAGGTCGAAGATGTTGGCTTTCGCTACTTCTTCCGATGCCGCGGAACAGCAATCTGTCACTACGATTGTGTTATAGTCAAGACCCATAGAGTCAACGGCTGTAGAGCGGACACAATTTGGATACTGAGTGCCTGTCAGATATACGTTCTTTACTCCGAGACCCCGGAGAACGATATCAAGGTCTGTTCCGAAGAATGCACTGAAACGCTGTTTGGTGATTGAGATATCACCTTTCTGAGGAGCTATCTCATCAGGAATTGCCGCTCCCTTTGTCCCTTCAATGCAGAATGGATGACCTTCTTCAAAAAAATGACGACGGAATAACTCTGCATCTATGCCTGAAATACGATGTATCCTATAAATGTAGATGACGGCCCAGTTGTTGGCACGGCCATAATCCAAAAACTTTTTAATTGCAGGAAGAGTAGCGTAAGCACCTTCCACTCTCATTGGCGAATCGGGAAGTACAAAGTCATTTTCCATGTCGATTACCAATATTGCGTTTTCGGCATGCGTAAGCATACCATCAATTTTGTCTGGTGTTTCCATAATATTTTATTTGTTTCTAAATCTTTAATAAAACAAATGTATTTCCCTCAATGTTCAACAATAATATAAAAAGGTAAGCACCATTGTATTCCTATCATTTTCCCAATGACTTACTTATTTTCTAATAAAAATTTGCCATTCTAAAATATTTTCATTAACTTTGTAAGTGATAATATTTGAATAGTAAATAGCTAAATATGGATGCAAGTGATAATATGTTAGCTCTATTGGAGAGCCTTATGCCGGAGCCGGCTGAAGATGTAGCGCGAAAGATTGCCGACGACTTCCGCCAGCGTCGCGTCGAAAAAGGACTGACGCGTTCCGACATCGCAAAGAAATCAAGAGTATCCCTTGCCAACATAACAAGATTCGAGCAGAAAGCACTCATATCACTCAACAATCTCATAGAACTTGCCATAGCGCTCGGCTACAACCTCGAAATCAAGAACATATTCGCCACTCCAAAATACTCCACAATGGAGGAACTCCTCCAGATCCGCAGAAACAAAGGAAAAACCAAAGCCTACAAAAGAAGAAAACCAAAGCCATGACAAGAATCGAAAAGCTATCCGTTAATTACCACGACAGAAATGTCGGCACTCTATCCTTTGACCCGGATGGACATCTCTGCGTGTTTGAATATAATAAAGAATGGCGTATCGATGGCTTCAGCATATCTCCACTCGAACTCCCGCTTAAAGAAGGGACATTCCTCGCAAAACCAATGCCATTCAATGGCAATTTCGGAATATTTGAAGATAGTCTTCCTGACGGATATGGCAGATATCTTCTTATGAAGACACTTCGAAAAGAGGGGATAAAGGAATCCGACCTCTCCGCGCTTGACAGGCTGAGTATTGTCGGTGAGAGTGGGATGGGCGCATTGACTTATTCTCCGATTACCAAGATTATCACCGGAACGGAGACCGATGACTTCGACATGCTCCAGAAGAAAGCTCTTGAAGTGCTCAAAGAGCGTCAGGATGATGATGCAGAGCTTCTGCTTTTTAATAGCGGCAATAGCGGAGGAGCAAGGCCCAAGGCCGTTTTTTCAGACTCTGAAGGTCATTGGCTGGTAAAGTTCCGCCACTTCTACGATCCGAAAGATATCGGAGAGCAAGAGCTCCTGTACAACGAGACAGCCAGAAAATGCGGAATCAATGTTCCTGACTTCAAACTTGTCAATGGCAAATACTTTGCCACCAAAAGATTTGACATCTCCCCTTCCGGAGAAAGGATTCACACTGCAACATCCGGAGGATTGCTTGGAATATCCCTTGGAAACCCGGTACTCGACTATAGCAATCTCCTTGCACTCACAGGGTTCCTCACCCAAAATGAAATGGATGTAGAGGAAATGTTCAGGCGGATGGTTTTCAACTATCTGATGGACAACAAGGATGATCATTGCAAGAATTTCAGTTTCATGGTCCTTAAATCCTCGGAGTGGAAATGGAGATGGCATCTTGCACCTGCATACGACCTTACCCTCAACACAGAAGGCTACAACGGCGAACACGCCACTTCCGTCAACGGCACTGGCCACCCCAAGATGTCAGATTTTCTCGAGGTCGGCAAACGCATAAGACTATCCGAGCCCCGCTGCCGACAGCTCATAGAGCAAGTTGCCGACAATTGCGGAAGTCTGATCAAATATAATTTCAGGTAATACACTTAAGCTACCAAACCAAATATTTCAAAAGGTCCTCTACATCAACCAATATTCATTCATACAATACAAACTTAGATTATTCTATATATTTTTAATGCCATGATTTTATATAAAAAGTCAAGAATTTTAATTTTTTTATGATAAATTCAACCTTAAGGTTGAATTTATCATTTTTATTTTGTATCTTTGCCAAATAATTTATTTAAAACTTATGAAATGTCATTAAAAGATGAAGTAGAAGCTTTCTTGGCTTCATTCCATGAAAAAGTAAAGATATTCGGTATCCTATGAATTATCCTCTAAAATAAATAAATATGAAAGAAGAACTAAGCCCAATTACAGGCAAACCTATGGTATTGGTGACAGAACCCGACTCTGTGGAGTTTCGCGGGGAAAGATTCTTCTATACCCATCTCGCTTATCGATGTGCTGACACTGGCGAGCAATTTACCACAGACAATATAGATGAGGTTAACGAAAACCAGGTATTTAATGCTTACCGAGAACGACATGGATATCCATTCCCATACGAAATCGAACAGCTTCGGCGACATTATGGAGTTTCGGCATCCATGATGTCTGAAATAATGGGATTCGGAGCCAACCAATGGAGATATTATGAAGCAGGGAAAGTGCCTAATGAATCCAATGCAAGGGCAATAACTGCTATACGCAATAAATCCGTATTTCTCGACTTCCTTGAAAGCTCAAAGACAATTATAGGAGAAAAGGCATACACAAGAATCAAGGAGCACACAGAATCCATTCCTGAATATATACGACCATCCAGACCATCAATCAACAACGGATACACATCCTACTCGGCAACAAAAACTGCAGAAACTATCAAATATTTCTGCACGCGCCTTGGCGGTGTATTCGTCACCAAAATGAACAAACTTCTCTTCTATACTGACTTCATCAAATACAGGCGTGAAGGTTATGGATTGACCGGTCTTGAATACCGTGCAATTAAGCATGGTCCTGTACCAAACGGATATGGGGAAATATATTCACGCGCATCCGGCGTTGAAATGGAAGAATATATATATCCTAACGGCACAAGCGGAATACTACTTCAGACAAACAAGGAACCGGATATAAATATTTTCACAGATTCCGAAATCGAACTTCTTCAGGATATATGTGAACATTTCAGGAACTTCTCTGCAGGGGAAATTTCTGAACAGAGTCATCAAGAAAAAGGCTGGATCGAATGTTCTAAAGAAAAGAAACTGATACCATATTCATACGCCTTTGACATGACTGATTAAAGTTTAACATTAATTGACACTTCTCATGACAGACAATATCATAAATGAGCATAATAAGCTGGAGTATCCGCCGATGCATACGGCGGAGCATCTGCTTAATGGCGAGATTGCACGCCGATATGGATGCGGACGCGCCTTCAGCGCCCATATAGAGCGCAAGAAATCCAAACTTGACTATCACATGGACCGCTCTCTCACCGATGAAGAAATCAAATCCCTCGAAGACTACATCAATGGCATAGTAGCTGAAGACGTTCCCGTAACCGAAGAGTTCATCACCCAGAAAGAAGCCATGGACCGCTTCGACATGAGCCGTCTTCCGGAGGGAGCTTCCGATACCGTAAGAGTGGTGCGAATCGGCAACTATGACGAATGTCTCTGTGCCGGGACACACGTAAGCCACACTGCCGAAATCGGTACGTTCCGCATCACAAGCACCCGCTACCAGGACGGAGTGCAACGCATCGTCTTCAAACTCTAATACAAACAATCCCGAGAGAATGAAAATTCCTTCGGGATTCTTAAACGACTGTGTGTCTTTCTAAAAAAATGTCTGATATATTAATGCCTATGACTGAACATTGTTAGAAGTCACCTTGCCAGCATGCTTGCCACCTTTACGGTCGTCCTTACGCTGGCCTTTCATGCCTTTGTTGTGAGCCATGCCTTTATGTCCATCTTTGCCCTGACGAATAGCCTTGCAACCATTGTTGTTGCCACCACCGTTTACATAGAAGTTTTCAAGGAATACTACATACTGATCAGGACCAATGATAGCCTTCACTTCCTTCAGATATTCCAGTTTGTCAGCCTTCCGGGCTTCCATACGAGCCTTCATGTCGGCATGGCTTTTGCTCTTGTCGACTTTCTGACCATTGTTGTCAGCTTTTCTTGCCTCCATCTTTGCCTTGTGATCGGCCATTCGTTTACTGTCGAGCTCTGCAAGCTTGCTCTTTTGGGCATCAGTAAGAGTGAGACCTTCATACGGATTTTTCTTATTATCGCGAGCATCTTTCTTCATACCTTTGCAGCTCTTTGAGCATTCCGTCTGAGCCTTGCAGCTCTGAGAGTTTTTCTGAGAATTATTCTGTGCCATGCCGTTGAATCCTACAAGAGCCATGGCCATAAGTGCTAAACCTAATACTTTCTTTTTCATCATTTTCAATTCGTTTTTGTGTGTTTTTAATTGTTTGCGTTCATTTGTTTTACGCAATCTTTGACTCTAATAACAACTCAACGTTTATTCCGGCATAACACTTTAACTTAGATTTAACATAATATCATTCAATCCCTTAAATATTCTTAAAAACACACCATTCGGATTAAACCAATCTATAAGTCAATGAAGCAGTTTAAACTTATTTACGATTTTTGAACCCTAAATGCATAGTTGTGTTAATATAGTATAAATCTACTATACTTAAACACGAAAAAACACGATAGACAATGACTACTGATTCCACTACATCTAAAACTGTCGATCTGGCGACAATGCCGTTAGGGATACGGCAGATATTCATAATGATAGTCGCTTCTCTTGGCCAATTCATTGGTCAGGGACTCGCCACATTGGTAGGCATAGTAATACCATTAATACAGCTTGTAGCTCATCCCGAGCTAAGTTCCGGCATACAGGGCTTAATGGGATGCATATCTCTCATCGGCATTATGGTGGGTACTGTAGTGTTCGGCAGATTGAGCGACCGCTACGGCTATCTTTTCTTCTTCCGTCTTTGCCCACTGATCATCCTCGCCACATCACTTACTTGCGTATTTATCCACGCCGTGCCGGTGCTTCTCGTATGCCTATTCCTGATGGGCTTTGCCATCGGCGGGGAATATAGCCTCGACCCGGATTACATCTCCGAACTTATGCCTGCCAAATGGCGCACATTTATGGTAGGACTTGCTAAGGCACTTGCGTCTGCAGGAAGTGCAGTTGTGGCTATCATCTGCTACGTGATGATCACAAAATCGAAGAATCCTGACATCTGGCCTGATCTCTTTTATATTACAGGAGTCATTGGAGCAATCATGTTTGTAAGCCGCTTGTGGTTCGCCCAAAGTCCGCAGTGGCTTATGAGCCGCGGACATACCGCAGAGGCACAAAAGGCAGTTGAGAAGTTTCTTGGACCGAACGTCAGGATGATATCCGATGTGGCGGCCGCCACATCATCCAAGCCTCAGGCAAAGCCTGAAAGCATGGGAGCCTTCATAAAGGAACACTTGCGCAAGATAATCCTGACTGGTGTGCCTTGGGCATGCGAGGGACTCGGTGTCTATGGTATCGGTATCTTCCTTCCTGTGCTTATCATGAGCTTCAAGATCGACAGTCTGCCGGCTACAGCACCGGAGATTGAACATATCACCCACTCCGTAGGACTCACGTTCGTTCTCACACTCGTAATGATGCTTGGCTTCGGACTCGGACTATATCTGCTAAAGAAGGAAAACCACGTGAAGATGCAGATCGTGGGTTTCTGGGGAAGCGCAATAGGTCTTGGACTCCTTATGGCGGCATACCTCTGCCACTGGCCTTCTTGGGTGGCAATCGCAGGCTTTGTAATCTTCGAGCTCTTCCTCAATGCCGGGCCACACCTTATCACCTTCATCCTTCCGAGCCAAGTTTATGCAATCGAAAACCGAGGCACAGGAACTGGAATAGCTGCAGGAATCGGCAAAGCAGGAGCTGTGGCAGGAGCATTCATTATTCCCGTGCTTCTTAAGAGTGGAGGTCCTACCACTGTAATGATCGTCTCAATTGCAGTGATGGTAGCTGGCGCACTTATCACTTATTTCGCAAAACCTAAGTCTTCTAAATAAAAATCTAATACTATGGCAACTACAAGCACACCTGCTCCGGCGGTAAAGCCTGAGCCGAAGTCTGAACGCATCATTATGACGTTCATGAATATCGTCGTATTAATTCTTTCAGCTGCCCTTATAGCATGGATCTCATACGACACTTTCAAGCGCATCAATTTTCTTGAAAATCACCAATACATGACATTCCAGTATTGGGTCTGCATGGTTTTCATTCTCGACTTCTTCTTAGGTCTCTATTATGCCGATAAGAAATGGTCGTATGTCAAACGCCGTTTCTGGTTTTTGCTATTGTCAATTCCGGTATTAAATATAGTCAACTACCTGAATATCCACCTGAGTGCTGATGCACTATTCTTTGTAAGGTTTATTCCATTGGCAAGAGGCGCTTTGGCATTGTCAATCGTAGTAAGCTACGTATCATCAAATGCAGTGTCAAGCCTTTTTGCATCCTATATCACCATCATGCTCTTCATCGCATACTTCTGCTCGCTTATCTTCTATCAGCGTGAGGCAGGGGTCAATCCCGATGTGAATTCCTACTGGACAGCACTCTGGTGGACAATGATGAACCTCTCCACCGTAGGCTGCGACATATCCCCGGTCACTGTAGCTGGGAAAATAGTGGCGGTGGTCCTTCCTATTTCCGGCATGATCATATTCCCCCTCTTCACAGTCTATCTGACCGATTATGTGCAGAGATCATTCAAGAAAAATAACACAGTCACGACTTCCGACAATGATTCTGCAGGGAGTCAATCTTAAACAAGAGTTATCATGTGGTTTGTTGAAGCATTACGTCATACCCCGGCATTGGCGGTATTCCTCACCATAGGGCTTGGATTCTGGCTCGGGAAACTTAAATTCAAGGGGATTGCCCTTGGCACAGTGACAGCTGTCCTCATAGTGGGAGTTCTCGTTGGCCAACTGGATATAAATGTAGGTGGCCCATTGAAATCTGTCTCCTTCCTTTTATTCCTATTTTGTATTGGCTATAGTGTCGGACCCCAATTCTTCAAATCGCTGAAAGGAGAAGGATTGAAGGAAGTGATGTTTGCCCTCGTGGTATGTGTCCTTATTCTCGGGGCAGCCTTAGGTGTTTCCTACTGGTTCGGGCTGAATCCGGGTCAAGCTGCCGGCATGATGGCCGGAGCTTCCACCGCATCTCCGGTAGTAGGCGCCGCAGAAGACACCATCAATTCTCTTTCAGGCGATCCTGAAAAGATAAAAGATATGGTGGCTGCAATACCGGTCTGCTACGCCATGACATACGTATTCGGCACTCTTGGTGCAGTATGGCTTCTCGGATATGTAGGTCCCGCCATGATGGGAGGTCTGGATAAGGTGAAAGCCATGACACGAGAACTTGAGAAGACATTGAGTCCGGTCGACCCTGGCAGCGACCCGGCAAGCTTCAATGCTTGTAGGCCTATTGCCTTCCGAGCTTTTGAAGCAGTTGGAACATGGATGGATTCTCCACGCAAAGTTTCTGAAATCGAACAGAAGTTTGAGTCACAAGGAAAACGAATTACGATAGAGCGCATAAAGCGTACCGGGAATGGGGACATAATCGACAATATAACCCACGATACTGAAATTTATAAAGGAGATATTGTTGCACTTGCCGGACGCCGAGAGATGATTGTAGGGCAACATGAGTGGTTCGGATACGAGACTGCAGGTGTTGATATACTTTCCTTCCCGGTGGAAGACGTAGATGTGACGGTGATGAAGAAATTCCAAGAGATCACGGTCCATGAACTTATGGAGAAGCAATTTATGGAAGGAGTCGACATAAAGAAAATCACCAGAAATGATGTTGCACTCAACCCATTGGGGGGCACTACCGTGAAACCGGGAGATATCGTCGAACTCGTCGGCTCTAAAAAATATCTGAATCGGGCTGCAAAAGAAATTGGTTATGCTGATCCCCGTACACTCTCCACAGACTTCGTATTTATCGGCATTGGTATTCTTTTAGGTGGGCTTCTCGGAGCATTGGCAATAAAGATTGGTGCCGTTTCCGTGAGTCTCGGAGCCAGTGGCGGAGCGCTTGTAGCAGGTCTGATAATGGGTTGGTTAAGAGCAAAAAGACCTGTATATGGAGCTATACCCAAAGCCTCGCTATGGGTTTTCAATAATCTTGGATTGAATATGTATATTGCAGTAATCGGTATAGCTTCAGGACCATCGTTTATAAGTGCATTCTCCGAAGTAGGACCAAAGATATTCGTAGCCGGACTTATAGTGACCTTGGTGCCTCTCTTTCTTGCCATACTTATCGGCCACAAACTATTCAAGTTTCATCCAGCTGTGACGCTGGGATGCTGTGCCGGAGCACGCAAGACTACAGCAGGCCTTGGAGCTGTGCAAGAAAGGCTTGGGAGCAGTGTCCCGGCCTTAGGCTATACCATCACCTACGCTGTCTCGAACACAGTGCTTATCATATTCGGCATAGTGCTTGTGCTCCTCACCGCTTAAAAACCCTTAATGCCCTTAAAGACCTTAAAATCTTTAAAGACCTTAAAGCCCTTAGAGCCCCTAAACAAACTAAACCTTTAACCCTTAAAAACTATAAAAAACCATGCATAAATTCACAAAAATAGTAGCCACAGTATCTGACAAGAGATGCGATGTGGAGTTCATAAAAGAGCTGGCAGCAGCCGGCGTCAACGTAGTGCGCATGAATTCAGCGCATCTTGAATATGAAGGATTCAAGAAAATAGTAGATAATGCCAGAGCTGCCGACAGCACTCTTGCCATAATGATGGACACCAAAGGACCGGAAATCCGCACCACAGTCACCGTCACAGGAGAGCCCGTGGAGTTTCATGCCGGCGATGTCGTGACTTTCTATGGAAATCCGGATAGGAAAACCTCTTCAAAGGTGATCAACCTCAATTATGCACATATAGCAAATGTCGTAAAACCGGGAGACCGTGTCCTGATCGATGATGGTGAATTAGAGTTTACGATCACTTCTATAGAAGGGGATGCAATACATGCGATGACTGACAATGACGGCACGCTTGGATCGCGAAAAAGCGTCAATCTTCCGGGTGTCAATATCGACCTTCCGGCAGTGACAGATCGCGACAAACGCAACATCGGCTATGCAGTAGATTTGGGAGTTGACTTCATTGCACACTCTTTCGTCCGCTCAGCAGCAGATGTCAAGGAAGTGCAGTCGATTCTCGACGAGCGTCACTCCCCAATTAAGATAATATCAAAAATAGAGAATCAAGAGGGTATCGACAATTTCGACGAGATTCTCGATGCTTGCTACGGAATAATGGTAGCACGTGGTGACCTTGGCATCGAGGTGCCCGCAGAGAAGATTCCAGGCATACAAGCTATGATGATCCATAAATGCATCAAGGCTCACAAGCCTGTGATAGTGGCAACCCAAATGCTCCATAGCATGATAGAGCATCCGCGTCCTACAAGAGCTGAAATTTCCGACGTCGCCAATGCTGTATATCAGAGGGCGGATGCCATAATGCTGTCAGGTGAGACTGCTTACGGAAAGTATCCGGTAGAGGCTGTCAAAACTATGACCAAGGTTGCTATAGAAGTAGAAGCATCACTTCGGCAGAAAATGGAAATCCCACCATTGACCGACGATGACATCACTTCATTCCTATCGCGTCAAGCAGTCTTGTCAGAAACTCGTGTAGGCACAAAGGCTATCTTTACTGATGCATTTGGTGGCGTGGCTGCACGATTCATAGCCTCTTTCCGAGGGAATAATCCTACCTTTGCAATATGCCATAACAAGGAGGTATACCGTTGGCTTGCACTCAGTTTTGGAGTATCGGCATACTATTTCCCACAACCAAATCCTGAGGATCCGCGCCATTCAGTAGAAGCAGTGAAGCAGATAGTGGATGAAGACCATATCGGACCCGACGACCGCATAGCATATCTGACAGGAACAAAGCGAGGCACACGTGCCCTTGAGATCCTCACCCCGAGCGAAATCTTGAATCCGTAAGAATTTAAGGTCTGTCTTTTGGGGAGGGACCAAGGTAGCCTGGACGGAAGGAGCCGCCGTCGACGACTATTCGTTGGATTGCCATGCCGGAGTCTATACCTCTCAATTTTATGATGTGACTTGATTTTTCCTTATCGACGGAGCATGAGACTTCGCTTAGTGCGGAGTTGCGGAGCACATTGATCTTCCATGGCTTCGACCACTCTTCAGGTAGGTACTCGATGATTTGCTCTTCTCCATCATCAAAAGTCACTCCAATGCGGCATCCTTTCCCTTCATACATCGGGAAATACGGGAGATGAAATATCTGCAGGGTGATACTGTCACCCTGCAAATCATCTATATGCATAATTGCTTCTGCTGCATTGCTGTCGGAAACAGGGTCTCCGAGTTGGAGGATGTAGCCGTCGTAGCCTATTCCGTCGATGAAAGATGCCCCGCCAGATAATTTGGCTGTGCGGAGATGAAGAGTGCGACATAAACCATCACCTCTTGACTGCCGGTCAATCGCCCTGACAATAGGACTCTCCCCTGCCTCTGGAAACTGTCGTAATGGAGGACGTTCTTGATATTTGGCACAGAAGCCGGGCGGAACAGTCATCATACCGTTCCATTTGCCGTTTTCAAGGGAATTATAGATCTTATTTAGGGTGTCAATGCTGTCGGCTGCTTCTACTGATAGGCGTGCGGCATAGTTTGCACCCGGCAGATTATCGGCATCCGCCAATTCGCCATTGAGCTGTGCGAAGAGAAACTTACGGTTCATCATTTCAGATGCAAGCACAGGATATCCTATCATCTCAAAAAATGGAGTCCGCAATGAGTCGGGTAGCTCTTGCATCAAAGCTTCAGTTTTTGCTGCAAGACCCTTATATTCATCTAATCGCTGCCAAGCGTCACCGTAGTTTGAGAAACTGAAGTCGGTAGGGCCTACCTCGCGTGTGTCCGGGCTGTCCCATTCTATTTCCCAACCCATATATTCAGGTTTTCTAATCCATGCAAGCCTATAGTATTCATCCAATATCTCCTGAACCGGCAGTTTATACTTTTCCCCACACCATTCAGCCACAAGAGAAGATTGATATGAGTTGATGTTGTCTTGGGAAAAGCTATTGAAATCCCAAGCCATGTCGAAAAATGTCTGGGTATCGAGTTCTGCAGGCTTGATATCGCCTACATTAAGAAGCCAATAGCGGTCTGAGCCACAATCGTAGGCTTTTTTCAACTCATGATACATCATGGCAGGAGGAGTAGTGCAGAGCCAGAGATAGTCGTGAGGAGTACCAAGATATGATGTGTGGTAATAGACGCCGGAAGAACCGGAGCGTTTTCTTTCTTCGGGAGAGGAAACGCTTTTCATATATCCATAGTTATCATCAGGCCAAATTATAGTGACATCATCAGGCACATTAAGTCCCTTGCGGTAAAGGTCGAGTGTCTCCTTATATGGCACAAATATCTGAGGAATTTCCTCCGCGGGTTTGCCAAGTCGTTTAGAGAGGAGATTGCGCTGATCTGTGATTACTTTTTCGAGAAGGGCAATACGCTCCTCTACAGGACGTGTGCGGCTCATAGCCTCATCATGCACACCACGCATTCCTATAGTATAGATATTCTCATAGTCAGCCACCTCATTGAGTCGGTCAGAAAACTTTCCATATATTACATCACGGTTCGTGCCATAGTCCCACTCTCCGTCACGTTCCGGATTCCACTCTGAAAGCGCCGCATTATTGAACATTATCGGTTCGCAATGGGAAGTGGTCATGATGATACCATATCTGTCAGCTACGACTTTGCTTTCAGGATGGGAATAGAACGCCCCTGTGCAGGAGTGCATTGCAGGCGCAAGCATATTGCCCTTAAGACGCAACAGGAGCTGACACACTTTCTCGTATGTATTCGGACCAATATCGTTTATATCGCTGTCAAGGCCTTTGGCAGCCCATGGAAGAATACCCCAATCCTCGTCGTTGATGAAGATGCCGCGGTATTTGATGGTAGGAGCATGGGAGATGTAATCAGCATTGATCTTTATCTCCGGATTCTGTTTCACGGGGACATCCGCCCACCAAGTCCACGGATCTACTCCAATTTCACGAGAGAGAGTCGTGGCTCCGTAAGCAGTACCGCGTCGGTCGCTGCCGGCAATGACCAAAAGTTTTTTACCTTTCTTTGTAGGGATGGTTTTTATTATGAAACGCTCCCATCCCCCATGGATGCTGTCGGCAGGTATGATTCCTTTCTTGGCAAGATCGTCGATGAGCCGGGAATGACCGAGCGTGCCGATCAGTATTGCATTGGTTCCCTTCGGAAGGGAGGTCAAGATGTCCGGATTCTTCCCTGTTACTTTGCAGATATCTTCTGCAAGCATCTGAGCTACGTTAGCGACGAGGGCATAGTCAGCTGGATCATAGACTATGGGAGAGCCCTGGAGCGAGAAGCCCTCGGGATTGGAGAGCTTCAAGATGGTAGCAGCTGAAGAATATATCGGGAAAAGAAGAGCTAATAAAAAAGCTGTGAATATGAACGATAAGAGTTTTTTCATTATGAGTTGATTTACCATAAAGCGCCTCTCCGAGGCTACTGAGCTATTGTCCAGGATTCCCCAGACTAAAGTCTGGGGTTAAAGCATAATTATCAGGTCTCCGACCTGATTGCATCCGAAAATAATCATTAAATAGAAAGGACGCACGAGTCGCGCGTCCCTACAAAGTCATTGGTAGTATTAGTGAGCGATGTGCTTCTTGGCGTTTTGTATGTAGATTTGGCCCTTGGAGAGATTTGCCTTATTGATGCGTCTGCCGAATACATCGTAGCAGTCACTATTATGATTATTATCTTCAAGTATACTATCGACTGCAGTCACTTTGGAGACTTTCGCTATTGCGTCAGCAAGAGCAGCCGTAGCTTGCTCGTAGACAGTGGGGGAAGTCGACACGAGAGATTCATAGCTTTCGATTGCAGCTTTCAAGTTTTGTGCTTCTTCAGTAGAGAGGATATCTTCTGAAAGAGCCGCATAAAGGTCTTTGGCTTCCTTAAGCGTGCGCTGGAAAGTGCCTTTGTATCTCTCAGCGGTCGACATTGCTGTTGCTATCTTGAGGTTGCCAACGATCACGGCAGCCCAACCGGAGGTCATACTGTAGGTGACTGTATAATTTCCATCTGCCGGAATGTCAAATTCGAGAGAATGGTATGTAGAGTTGGAAATCTTACCTTGTTGCTCATCCATATTTCCGGTGGAAGGAAGCGATGGGAATGTAGCCACGACGGTTCCTTTCGGATCTTTCACAGTGAAATCAAACGTAACTTTCCCGTCAAGCGAACCCTTGTTCCAATATACGGAATTGAAATTGGCTACATAGCGTCCTTTGTCGAAATGAAGAGCATAGTCCGGAGTGTATTTACCGTATGTTATCTCGCACCGATCATAGTCGCGTGCGCTGAGATAGAACCCCTCATTGAAGTCGCCTCCGGTCATGAAATATTTCATTCGAGCGCCACCTGTGTTTGCGCTGCCCGAAGTCTTTTCATCTTTTTCCCCATTGGAGCGGGTGTTGATGCGATACCATCCCGTAGGGATTCCCTCTCCTACCGTGTTTTCCTCAGCTCTAAGATTTGGATTGAATACTTCATTATATGGAGGCACGTCGCCTACTTCTTCCACACCGAAAGTGTAAGTTGCCTTAAACACTTTCATCACGCCTTCATTCTCTCCCTTCACATTGCGAAGAGAAAGAGCATATTCACCGCGTTCGATTTCAGGGACAGTCAGAGTAAGGGAATTACCGTTGCTCTTGACATCCAGATTGACCGGAACGCCATCTTTGATTAGCTGAGCCTCAGCTTCGGAGCCATCTACGTTCATATCGAAAGTCAACGATATATCCATGCCATCAAGTGGAAGATCAAACGAACCGTCTTCCGGTTCCACTGAGGTCACTTTTGGAGCATCAGGTCCGAGACTCCAACGTTGCATAAAGTTCCACGCTTCGATACTCGTAAGGCAGAATACTGGATCTTCCGACTGCCAGTGTCCTTTTCCGGCAAACTCAAGTAGGCGAACCTCTACCCCATCTTTACCATCGCCCCAGATGTGCATCTTAGCGCCTTTATTACGGTTGCCCTCAGGATAAGGATCGATGAGCTTCTCGACAGTGTTGCATCCGTTGTGCTTGATCCAGTTGTCGAGAGTTGGCTGTACACCGCTGAAGACGCAGACATCGTCGCCTGTGCCATGCACATGCATGATGGGTACAGGGCGAGAGCTATAAGCACTCTTGTCCCACATCGGATAACCGCTTACGGGAACAAAAGCAGCGATTTTATCGGGAATACGGTTGGCACAATGATATGTGAACATGCCACCCATTGAGAAACCGGTGAGATAGACTCTTCCTGTGCTGATATTTTGTTCTTTCTCCATCTTGTCGATGATTGCACATACCAGATCCACGTCGCGGTTGCCGCCGATATCCCAACCATGGTCGATTCCTTCAGGGAATACGAGTACAAACTTGGCAGTGTCTGAGACAGCGGTCCACTTTGAGTTGCTGTCGTGCCAGTCAGCGCTCTGATTCATCCCATGACAAGCGATCACGAGTGCAGCCCCTGAGGGGGTGTTGTCGGGGACATGCACCTTAATGTCGCGCGACTGTCCGTTGACGGTAAGTTTCTGCCAAGTAGTAGATGCAGATAAGGCAAACACGCTCAGCGCACAGATGCCTAAAGAAATTAGTTTTTTCATATTTTTTTCCTGATAAATTTTTCTGATGCAAAGATAATGTCAATTTCAGATTATCATTTACCAATCGGTGGATATTACATTCAAAATAGTATCTTACCGGTTTAAAGAAACATTAAAAAGGGGAATTTGAGACAATTTTATACGTAAAATAGCCAACGATGCAACAAATCTAAACACTTTTAAAATTCCGATGAAATAAATATTGAAATCTTTTTCCTAATTTTGCATTAAACATTTTAGCATATTTCAAAACCAAGAAAAATAACAAAAATATATTACGAATAAAATCATTACATTATGAAGCGAATTTTATTTTGCCTGTTGTTGTCAGTTTTCGGACTTGCGCTCTTTGCGCAAACCAGACGACCGATAGACAACCAGAATCCATTATGGATGATCCACATCGATGTCTGGAATTCTGCAGATCCGCAGAAAATCATTGATCTGATTCCTGAGGAGATCAAACCCTACGTATGCATGAATCTTTCTCTATCATGCCAGTATGACAAAGACACTAATATGTACAGGATGCCCCGATCGGCAGTGCGTACATATAAATCTTGGGCATCCGTGTGCCAGCACAACGGACTATGGTTTACATGCCAGCCTGCCAGCGGCGGTCACACCCATATTCAAGATGACGACTTGGAGACATTCGAATACTTCTTCAAGACTTATCCCAACTTCTTAGGATGGAACTATGCCGAACAGTTCTGGGGTTTTGACGAGGCTGGCGACAAGAGCAGTAGCACCCAACAATCACGCATAGCCTTGTTTGCAAAACTCGTAGAAATGTCGCACAAATACGGAGGCTTCCTGACTGTAAGCTTTTGCGGAAATGTATGGAGTCATCCGCTCAATCCACTGGGCATGATGAAACGCAACGCTGACTTGCACAAGGCTTGTCAAGCATATCCCGAAGCAATACTTTGGCTTTATAAATACACTACAAGCAGCTGCTTCTACAACAACGAGAGCGTCTCTTGGGGACCATTCGTAGCCGGGCTTGCCAACAATTATGGAGTCCGCTATGACAACTGCGGCTGGAACGGAGCACTCAGCGATATATGCGGAGAAAACACCAAGCCCTATCCCGGAGCAGCCGGTATCGGAACAGTCATGGAGCAGACATGTGTCAACGGTGGTGCCGTTTGGGACGGTCCGGAGCTAATATGGACAGAAGACTTCCAAAATCTCAACAATTCTACTGTCAATGGCTACCAACGTCGTAACTGGGGTAAATTCCCTAACTTCGACGGCATTTGGCTTGACATGTTTGGCAAAATCATTGATGGCTCAATGTATATCCCGACAAGACAAGAAGTGGTAGAAAAGACTAAAATCGCTGTCATCAATGATGTCACAGGAGGAAACGATGAAGATAAATATGCATCATGGGATAATCTTTATGACGGTCTTTATAAGCAGACAGACCCATTCAATAGAAACGACGGATATTGGATGAACAATTATCTCTACTTAAAAAAGAGCGGTCGCTACGGCACTATTCCAGTAATGCTTGAAGCTTACGATGATTTAGCAAAGCAAATTCCGGCGCTCGTGAATAAATCCACCCGTAATACACGCTGGAACACTGTGAATAAAAAGGTAAATGAGTTTAATCAGTATTATCCAGAAGTGTCGGTAGGAGATTTATACGTCAATCGTTTCCGCAACCAGCTCGTCACTTATACTCCATATTCAAACATCACCGGAAAAAGCGCCACTGCAAAAATTCCTCTCAAATATAACACCTGCGATACACTCGAATTGAAATACAATATACTTTCGTCAGGTGTAATCAGAGAATATGAGGATCATATTGATTTCTATTTGAACAACTTCAGAAACGATACCACGACAAGGCGAATGGACGTAATCAGAATCCATGGTCTCAATGCAGAACCATCTTATAAGGTCAATAAGCATGGCGACTATTACGCTTCTGTCTCAAGCAGCTATAATGAGGAAAAGAACACTTATACACTCAATGTAAGGCATCTTGGACCGGTAGATGTCACTGTTTTCTGTCAGGGTAATGCCGACAGGAAAGATGCTAACGATGCTATACCTTCCGATTATAGCTTGCCTATTCCAAAGCAACCTGAGTTTTTTAAGGGAAGTGTCATTATTGAGGCTGAAAACATGGACTATAAAAATGTCAAGAATGTCGCTTTCACTCATTCCGGATGGTGGGCACCTGACTATAATCAATTTGCTGCATTAGGCTACGTAGAAATGGGCTCTAACACTCAAGCCTCACTACGACATGAGTTAAATCTCAGAGAAGCCGGTGACTATGAAATCGCCATACGATATTGCAATACCTCCAAATCCGGAGATCTTGAGGTTTCTATCAACGGTGAAGTACATAACATAACTCTTGATAAGGTGAAGAAGAATGAGTGGACCAAGATCAAGGTGCCTGCTTCATTGAAAGAAGGCATAAACACTCTTATCCTTACAAATACAGGTGCTACCTCTCCGACTATCGACCAAATAATATACATTCCCAAGGGCACAGAAGAGGAAAAATTCCTTGTGACAGTGAGAGAAGCAGAAAACGGAACTGTAAAGGCAGATCTCAGCCAAGCCGCAGAAGGGGATAAAGTAACTCTTACCGTAAATCCTCAAGAGGGATATGCGCTTAAAGAACTGAAAATTGTAAATTCAGTATTCTATTCAATGTCAGCTACAATTGAGATCGGAGAATCCGGTGAAATATCCTTCATAATGCCTGACGACAACGTAACAATCCAACCGGTCTTTGTCGATACCACATCTGTCTATAAACTCGACTTTAGAAATGTAGCCAACGGAACTATTCCTGAAGGGTGGCAATGTATCCAAGAAAACAATGAGATACATGAATATCCACAGTCTTATGGGATGGGAGCACGCACTTTCAAGGATTTCACAGGATATCAAGGGAAAGCTCTTTATTGGCGCAACGGAAGGGCAGAATATGGCGTTCAAGCCAACTATCCTCTTACCCTTGAAGCTGGCGACTATAAACTCACATTTGCTATGGCGGCCTGGAAAGAACATCCTATTTATAAGGTGATGATCAGAAATCTTGACTCTGATAATGCTACGGCACAGTCTGAAATATTCACTACAAAAGTAAATGCAAACGGAAACACCTCAGCTGATCTTTCTGCAGAAGAGCAACATGAATTTGAATTCTCCATCCCTGAAAATGGCAAATATGTCATATCATTTGTCGATCAGACCAATGCAGGAGGCTATCATGAGTTCCTTCTTCTTGAATGCAAATTGAATTATGAAGGAATTTCAGGTGTAGAATCCCTCACAGAAGGAATCAAGAGAGTGCCGGCAGGCATTTACACTCCTCAAGGTCTGAAGATAAGCTCAATGCAATCAGGACTCAACATCGTCATAGAAGCAGACGGAACCGTTAAGAAAGTCATGAAGAAATAATCATAAAACTGATTATCGGAATCCTTGGATATTGAAAAAAGCGCATAAGCTAAGGCTTATGCGCTTTTTTAATAGGAAGGGTGAATTATTATTTCTGAATATACTTTTTGCCGTTCTTAATCACGATGCCACGGTAGTTTTCATCTACTTTCTGACCATATACATTGTAGATCATACCGTTGTCCATGACTGTAGAGATGGTCTCTACAGCGTTTTCAAAGAGTGGAGTAAGGGTGAAGTTATCCAGATATAGATTGGCGGTCTGAGTTTTAGTAGAAGAAAGCACAATTTCATTGATTCCTTCAGGAACATCAAACTCGACTGAAGATTCAGCCCAAGCATTGTCCTCACCAGTTTTAGCAAACTTCACGTTACGAGCTACTATCTTACCGTTTAATGTAATATTAACACGGCTGACCTCTTCATCAGGAGCAAGATATCGGATTGTCATCTTATATCTGCCAGCCTCATCGATACGAATATGGTCGCGGAGTTTTGCGCCATTCTTTGTTCCGTATGACACATATCCAAGAGCTGTGAAACCGGGAATATCGGAACGTCCGGAGCCATTGCCAGCTTTATCGATGCTTGCATAATCCGAATTCTCCCATTCCCACTGACGTGTGCCTTTGTATACAGGAGGTATATCACACCCGTAGGTCTTCTCCCATACAGGCACCTGCATACGGTCGCGGTTTGCACCTTCACACTTAACGTTTATATCAAGCGGACCAAGATGTGATACGATAAGAGTAAGATTCCCATCTTTATACGATGAAGTCACATTCGATACCTTATGATCACCTCTCTCGATTACATTATACGTTGGTTGTGAATTGCATCCCCTTATAATGATCGTGTCGTTGGTAAACTCTTTAAAGTGTGTATAGTTGTTCAGATAAATATCAAGTCCATCCTCTTTCTCTGTTACCAATCCAAAAGAATACATCGGCATTGTAATAGTGACGGCATCGCATGAATTGTATCGAAGAGCCATTGTAGATGTTTCCACCTTACGCTGCTTTTCATACTGGCTGTTGTTATAGACAAGCCAGTTATTATCAATACGGCGCACATAAAGGCTGGTCTCCGGATCATCTAAAGTCTGGGGTGAGAACATTGAATTAAACTCATCTACCTTATCAGTAGCACCGGGCCATTCCTTATAATAATTACTTTGCTTCACTACACGACGGAATCCGAGTTCCTCTCCATTATCTACAAATATTGTGGGGACGGTAGTGTAACGCCCGGTCTTCTTCAAATAGACCGTATCGTTGCCAAATGTGCCATTGTCAAGGGCATATAATCCTGTGAACAGGTATCTTTGAGAGCGCCGTCCCTCCCAATTATTTGTTGTTTGCTTCTGGTCGATATCATTATAAACGGCAATCTTTGTGCTGTCGATCACTTCCTGACGTGGCAAAATACGAATTACTCCATCAGTAGTAAACTTACGCCATACATCCATGTATACATTCGGGAACTGTGAATAAAATTCAAACTGACGTGTATTGTATCCATCTTCTGTCTTAGCATCTTGAAGAGCACGGACACATTGATTCCAGATAAGTTCCGGTCCATCTTGCACTGTCTGTCCGGTCATCATCATGTGCTCAAGAATTGTCATACCTCCAATGGCAGGAGGCATCTTCTGTTCATTCGGCATATTGTTATGCACATGATCTACATATCCACATTGGTCAAAGCGCATTCCCCAGTTGTCGCAATAGTCAGAAAGGAAAACTCCAAGACACATGCTCTCCATGTCGTAGAAATTGCCTGATGTGGTATATTTCTCGCAATAAATAAGGTGTTCCTTATGTTTTTTGGCAGCCTCAGCAAAAGCCGGATAACGTTTAAACATCGTTAGAGGAGAGGTAGAATCCCATTCCGGGATTACAAGACAGTTGCTTATGACGAGATATCCGCCGAATTCATCTGCAAGGTCAAGTAAATTGACAAAATGATTCATACGGTCGGAAATTGTAGGACTTTTCACACCGAAAGGATGAAGACCGTCTGCGTCATCAAATCCCCAAAATTGCTCGCAATAATTGAAACCTAACAAGTTGGGATAGGTCTCGAAGAAATATCTGTAGACATCAGTATTATAGTCAGAAAACCAAGAATGTCCGCCGCTGGCTGGCTGTATCAGAGCCCAGACACGATTTTCAGCGCAAGTGCGAAGCCATGACTCAGCGGTCCTGTAACCATCTTTTGTCACACTGGGGGAAGCGGAGAGAGATATATTAAATACCGTGTAAGGAAGCATATCCTCCGGAACAAGGTCTATTACTTTCTGAGGGTCGGCATTATTCCACACATCTATATGGAAAATGTACATTGGTTGCTGTGGAGAAAGGGGACGCCGCATTTCGGCAGCAAAAACTTTCAAAGGCAAGAGCAATGAAAGCAAAATAGAAATAATTATTAACCGATACTTCATCTTAATTAAAGATAAATTATTAAAGAATAAAGACAAAATAGAACTTTGAAAAAAAGGGAGAGGTGAATCCCGACGACGGGATTCGGGCCTCTCCCTTAATATTTATATAGCAACGAATTATTTATTGACAAACTTCTTACCGTTCTTGATAACGATACCACGGTAGTTTTCGTCAACCTTCTGGCCGAATACGTTGTAGATAACGTCAGCGCTCTTAGCAGCGTTGATGCCATTGACTGCACCCGGATCAGTTCCCTTCTCGATGAAGTTGAACTTCTGAACCTTTATTGATTCTACACCTTCGGGCAGACCCCATGGAGTCTTTACAGAGTTGAGGTGTACGTATGGATAAGCTTCTCCTCTATTTTCAATTTCTTTAGCAGCCAACTCAGAGAAGTAGAATTCACATTCTCCGTTCTCATCACATGTAGGCTGACATTCAGTGATAGGTGCGCTACCACCTTCCATATCCGGACGATTGAAGAGGAGACGTAAAGTCATTCCTGGTGTACCTTTGATATAGATACCTGCGTAGCCGGTAAGGTCAGCAAATTCGCAACCGAGCACGTTGCCGGTGCCGAGAACAACCCAACCTGCACCAATGTTCTTACCTACATTGTCTTCGCCATAGAAAGGTCTTTCTGTATCGATCTCTGCAGTTTCATCCCATGCTGTCCAGTTATGCCACATATCGATGGTAATAGCTTGTGGATCTCTCTCCACTACCTTTGTGAGCACGACCTCGTCAATATAAACATTACCTGGAACAGAACCAACTACTATTGCGTCTTCACCTTCACCTTCGGTGATGGTGCGTGCTGTAAAATAGAATGCGTCTACTTTAGTAGATATTGAATAATACTTCTCGCCTGCATAGTCACCTTTATCTGCAACGCCGGTATAGTTGATATCGTAGCGGCTACCCCACCATGCATTGATCTGGCCACTTATCGCATCGTTGATCACAAGAGTGCCAAGCGGATCATTCTCGTTCCATGCACTCGGTCCGAAATCAGCTGAATCAACTTCACTATCCCAGCTACCGATAACCTTGATTGAAGCAACTTCTGAGAAGTCGATAGTCTTGCCGTCAAGGTTGAGCATGATTTTGCCTTCGCCTTCACCGCTACATACAAATGCAGCTTCATCTTCATCCCAAGAGATGCTACCCTCAGCGATGAAATCCTCTGCATGGAAAGTGTACTGGCCTTCGTCGTTCCAGTCAATCATAATCTGGGCATTTGCGCCCATTGCAGCTACGAGAGCTGCACTAAGAAGTGTAAATTTCTTCATAACATGAAGTTTTTTGGGTTAATAAAAATATTTGGTTTTTGTGTTGATTTTATTTACCACAAAGCGCCTCTCCGAGGCTACTGTGCTTTTGTTTTGGGCACCCCGGGCTTAAAGCCCGGGGTTTTGCCATAATCATCAGGTCTCCGACCTGATAATTTTTCGAGGATGCTCCAGGCATAAAGACTGGGGCTTTATCATGATTTTCTACTTGGTGGATAGTGCGTTGAGGATGGCCTCGTATGCATCGGTGCGGGCATTGTTTTTCCAAAGGTCACCCATACCGGCGAAGATGATACCTGCGCGGTTCTCAGCCTTTACGAGACGGAAATATTCCGATACAATGAATCCATAGAATTCAGCATCAGCATTGACCACCGACAAATTATCAAGACGAATGAGTTTTCCTGAGTTTCCGAGAGCTGTGAAGAGATCCGTCACAGCTTGACGATTGGCTGCTGAAGCCTCAATATTGTTCATCGCAACAGCTATGCCGTCTATCTTAGCACCGGCATTCGTCCATGCAGCGACTTGAGAAAGCAGGCTCTGAGTCTTTTCTGCATTTCCTACAAGACCGGATTCTCCAACATAGAACTTAGCATTTCCGACACCTCCGGCAGCAGAATATGATTTGGAGAGACAATCGGTGACAGTCTTTACATAGTTGTCGCCCATGTAATCATTGAAGAAGAACATACCGGACATATCGTTGACAATATTTCCTTCTTCATCAAGAACTGCTTCAGACTCTGTAGAACGGAGTACGTAAGGAGCAACATCACTCATCGGATTGGCTACCACAACATAATCTGATATAGACGGAGCGCAAGCGGTCATAATTGCGTCTGCCCAATTGCTGAAATTATCTGCGAGAGCAGCAGCTTTCTCAGCCTCATTCTTTTCTACATACTTGTCAGGCACACCGGTAGTCCAACCAAACTGTATATTGTCAATAAAATAGTATGAGTTATTGACATTGGGACCGAAGCCAATGGTAATTTCAGTTGCACTCTTGTCTGCATCAGAGATTTCTACATCAGTGATATCAAGTACAAGCTTATTCATCCAAGTTTCAAGTGGACATCCGCGCTTATCGGGGGTATCACCTGTGAAATTCTTTCGCACACCGTTTACAATAGCCACAAAATTTCTTTTTTGAGACTTGTCATCGGGACAATAAAGATCAAATACTATAGATGTAATATTTCCAATTGTCAATCCATTGGGAAGTGCAAAAGTAAGCTCAGCATAAGAGTTCCTTGCCTTATCAGAGGATGATCCTATCTGAAGTACATTTCCATCGGCTCCCGAGGGATTGGCAGCAACAACTGCTGTACTTCCATTAGTCATAGGATAAATTTTACCTTGCGCATCATCTTCAAAATCAGTCGCCAAAATCGTACCTATCGCCAAATCACCTTTGACAAAGGTAGGAGAAATCACTTCTTCAAGATATGCCTTTGGAAGGGCGTTGTAAGCGAGCATAGCGCCTCCTGCCACTTTCGAACCGTCCTGAATAAACATATCTGTCACCGGAGTCAAAACGATATCACCATCCTCGTTCAGTATAGTCGAATATGACAGAGCATTGAGATCGGTCACCATGTCGAAATTTGTCAGAGCCACGCTATAGGTAAGTCCTTGTGAAGCATAGTCTGCAGAATTCACTGCAAGACCAAGCTTGAAGTTAGGATTTTGAGCGCGATCTATCACACTATTGAGAGTAGCGAGAGAAGCGAGATGCTCAGCATGCTCCACACTCTCCGGTTTGTCCATCTTGAAATCACCCTCATAGCCATCGGCACATGAAGCAGCTGCTATCGCAAGTGCAGGCAGAGTGTAAATAAATATCTTTTTCATATTTCACAAAATTGAGGGGTTATTTTCTTTCTATTCCGAAAGTCTGAGCGCCATATACATTGCGAGTGCGGAGCACGAGGGTGTCTTTCGACTCAAACTTCATGTTCTTCTCTGGAATGTCCAAAGTGTAGTCAAGATAGATGGCATCGCGGTCTTTGCCACCAAGGCTATTCTTCTCACCCTTGCTGACAAACTTACCGACACCTGAGACTGTAGCTTCTTCGCTGGCGGAAGAGAGGGTGCACGTATTGTCGTCTGCAAACGTAAGAACAACATCTACTGTATGGTCCGTTCCGGAAGCATCCTTTACCTTTATAGGAAGAATATCCTCCTTATAAGCAGAAGTAGAAAGGTCTACGACTTCATCATTTTCCACATACTCACTATGGCGAACCAACTTAGAGCTTACACCATCAATTGTAGCATTGTCGACACCACGACGAAGATACTGACCGTGCCAAGGATTGGCATACTTCACGCCATACAGTATAAAGTGTTTGGGCTGTATCGACCAATGAGCATCATTGGTAAGAACAGGATTATCTTCCGAAGCAGTACCTGTGAGAATCCTGTCGGCACCTGATACGTCTGTCATAAGCAAAGGTATCACGTAGCAGTTTCCTACAGATTTAGGGTCGGCAAAGAATTTATCAGTAAGATGAACTTTCACTCCACCCTTGTTGCTCCCTTTGGGAATACTGATTTTTTCAGACTCGAGAGTATAATAATCTGTAGGCATTACTTCTACAAGCTGATCGGAATCCTTGAAATAGAAACCATCCACAATTGAAGAATCTACAATATAGTCGATAAGCACATTCTTATTGTTTGAATAGCCTCCTCCCCATGCAGCGACTATGAAGGCATCGTGATTATTGTCAGCAGTCAGGTCTACGAATTCATCTGCTCCAAGTTCGAGAGTACGCATAGCATACTGATTGGCGAAGTATACTGTCTGGTAGTCGAAATCAGGGAACTCATTGTTCCCATTCGAGCAAGCAGCCAGGAGTGCCAAAGCAGCTATTGATGTTGGAATTAAAAAATTATGTTTCATAATATTATTGCTGTATTAGTGCCAGCCGTTGTTTTGCTGGAGATTGCTATATTTGAGGATTTCAGACTGAGGAATCGGTGGATATGCCATATAGTCTTCAAAATCACGCTGTTCTACATCAAAGATCCTATAAGTGCCATCAGCGTTCCACTCGATACCTTTTACAGTTTCGTTGAGGTTAAGTTTCCAACGGCGAAGATCCCAGAAACGAGAATTCTCGAAACAAAGTTCGATACGGCGTTCGTTGCGGATAAGCTCTCTCATCTTCTCCTTGGAAGCTGCACATTCTTCAAGATATGCATCGCCATTCGAAGCGCCTACACCTGCACGCTGACGGATAGCCTTGATCACGTCGTAGGCTGAGAATCCATTTCCACCGTCTGCCTTCGGACCGTATGCCTCATTAGCTGCTTCAGCATAATTGAGATAAATCTCGGTGTAGCGGACACGAGGATTGTAGTGTACTTTAGTGGTTGTCAAACCTGCTGTACAGTTGACATCCATACGAAGACGCTTCTTCATGTAATATCCTGTACGTGAAGAACGCTGCTCAACTCCTCCAATGCCGTCAGCCGTACCGGTGACAGTAGAGATGGTAGCATTGTTTACTCCCACTTTAGTACTGCCATTATAAATAATGTAAGCATAGAAGCGTGGGTCACGGTTTGCGTATGGATTTGCAGCATCATAATCCTCAGCCACACTTATAGGGTAACCACTTACTGTGGGGAATGCATCCACAAGATTCTGGGATGGATTCATGCGGCCGTTACCATTGAGACTTGGAGGAAAATTTTCAGATTCTGTACTGTTATTGTCAGCAAAATTCTCGCGCCAGATGATCTCTGCAGGGTTTATACCTTCTTTCAATTTATCTGCTATGCTTGCGGCATAATATTCGTATGAACCTGCTTTCACACCTGCAACGCCATTGTTCTCATTCAGCAGATCAGCAGCTGCCTTTGCAGCATCTGCCCAAGAAACTGTGTTTCCGAAACCGTCGCTTGCTGCCAACAATGTCAGGCGGGACAGATAAGCTTGAGCGATACGTCCGCTGACGAGCTGACGGAAGTGAGCTCCCATTGTGCGGTTATAGATAGCCACATCAGTTGTATACTGAGTGTATTTAGCCGGAACTTCTGCCAAATCCTCATAGTCAAGAGGAAGAATGTCAATAGCCTGATTCAAGTCATATTTAATCTTATCTACACAATCCTTGAAAGATGGACGCACCATTGCTGCATTCATATCATCATTGGCATCGAGATAGCTTTCCAAATAGGGGACACCAAGTAGATTACCTGCTGCATCATATCCGGCATGAGCCTTCAGAATTTGATAGTGAAGAATTGCACGCAATCCGTATGCTTCACCACGAAGACGAAGTGCAAGCATTTTGCAACGCTCCGGATCGGAGCTCCATTCCACCTCATCGATTTTGGGAAGAACCTGATTGATATATTGAATTCCGGTATATGCTCCGCCCCATTCGTTAATACCTGTCCAACTGGAAGCTGTCCAACCACCGGTAGCCATAGTGCGGAAACCTTCACTATTCTGGTTGACAACAGCATTATCGGTAGCATATTCAGTATTGGTGTAGTAGCCGGAAAGAGAGCTATATGCTCTGGTTAGGAAACCCATCGCGTAGTCAGGTTCCGAGTCCATCTGGCCTTGATCCTTGAAATTCTGCCTGGCAGGATCCCAGAGGTCGTCGCAGCTTGTGAACCCGAGCGAAGCTACTGCCAACAGAGTGTATAATATCTTTTTCATACTGATTCAAAAATTACATATTAAGTTTGCAACCTATGTAGATAGTGCGGAACTGAGGAGCACCACCGATGTTTCTTTCCAGATGCGCACGCTCCTTAGATATAGTGAAGAGATTGTAAGCACCTGCATAGACGCTGATACCGTTGATAAAACTGCTCTTAGGAATGATATCGTAAGTGAGCTGAAGATTGTCGAGACGGAAGCAATCACCCTTGGCAAGCCAGAAAGTTGAGTTCTGGTAGTTGTTGTCGCCATTTTCTGTAGTCAGACGTGGGAAAGTTGCTGTAGCTGCAGTCTCGGGAGTCCAACGGTTGAGCGCCATTTCAGAGAATTTGCTTGTGCCGCGAAGCCAATAGTAGCTGTCGCTCTTGTAGAATTTAGCTCCGCTGACGCCCGTGCCTGAAAGATAGAGAGTGAACTTCTTGTACTGAGCTGTAAGGTTGAGTCCGTATACGTATGGAGATGAGCTCCATCCCATTTTGCCAAGGTCAACCTGGTCTTTGGAGTCAATGACATTGTCGCCGTTGATATCCTTATACTTGAGGTCACCGGGACGGACTGTACCACCAAACGACTGCTTCGGAGAAGAAGCGATCTCAGCCTCAGACTGGAAAAATCCTTCGCATACATATCCCCAAGAAGCGTCAAGAGCATGACCCTGACGATAGAGATAGTTTTCTTCCCAAACCTCGTCACGGAGCTTAGCCTTCGAATCATAGTACATGCCTACGAGACCAAGAGAGAACTTCCAGTCGCCGAATTCCTTATTGATGTTGACAGTATAGTCGACACCGGTACGCTCATCCTTATTGTAATTGATGTAAGGAAGGAAGTTGCCTGTGCCTGAATTATAGAACGACGGATAGATAGTGCTCGCACCCTGTGTAAGCAGGCCGTTGGTAGTTTGATTAAACCAGTTAGCATTCACGTTGAGTAGTCCGTTAAAGAGAGTAGCGTCAAGACCTACACGGAACTCCTTGCGGGTGATAAACGAAAGTTCATCATTTGCACCACGCTTTGAAGTGGAAGTAGAACCGCCGACAGTGCCGTCAGCCCACTGATACCAACCGCTCGATGGAGAGAACTGATAGTCTGCCTTGTAAAGATACCAGTCTGTGATGTCGATGTCCTGATGGAGATTAGCAAACGAACCCATGATCTTAAGATTGTCAAGCCATGAGCGTGAACCCTCCATGAAGTTCTCATTTGCAAGATTCCATGCAACTGAGATAGCCGGAGAGAATGCATTGCGCTTCTTTTCAGGAAGCTTGGAAGAATGCACTACAGTACCGGTCAAGTCTACATAATAACGGTGCTTGTAGTTGTAATTCACTCTAAGGCCTGCATTCAGGTTGCTCGGACGGTGATAGCCACCCTCTCCTGAGTGTCCGTCGTCAGCAGATAAATGCTGCTGATAGCCCCAACCAAGAAGAGTCGCATTGACATTGTGAGCATCTGCAAACGAGCGGGTGTAGTCAAACTGCAAGGTTCCCATCATGGTCTGATGATATGTGGACTGGCCCACATACTCATTTGTAGAAGACTTGTCTTCATTGATCTTGTTGAGACCAACTATCACATCCTGACCATTGAAATTTCCCCATGTCGGCTGATATACTGCATACGACTGTGCGTAAGCCTCAGAATAATGAGCATTGTAATCGACACTGAAAGCAGCCTTAAAAGAAAGACCTTGAGTCAGGCTTGAGAGATCAGCATTCAAATTAAGATCGAAGAGGAACTTGCGATATTTCTGGCGAGTGTATCCGGCAGCCAAAGCTTCAGAGAAAGCATTTGTCTGGTTGGAAGTCGTACCACCAAGCAAATATTGTCCGTCTACGAGATGTGTGCTGGTGTTGACGAAGTCCTGCATGCCGGCATTATTCGGATCCATCATGCTGACCGGAAGCCAAGGAGAGAACCAGTTTGGACGCAAGGAAGAAGCGTCACCCCAGAAGTTTCCGCGTCCGCTGTAGTTATCGCTTACGATAATGGCGGCATTGGTAGTAGCAGTCAGCCACTTGACTATTGTCATATCTACATTACCGCGGACATTGAAATTGAAAGAATTCGACTTATTATGCTCGCCATATTTGATCAGGTCGTTGGTATAGTCAAGACCCAAGTTGAGATAATACTTTGTCTTCTCAGTGCCGCCATATACCTCGCCTGTGATATCTGCAGTAGTGACGAAATCACGCAGATAATCGGAGGAATAGAAATCCATATCAGGATAGCGGTATGGATTAGCACCCATCGCTGTGTTGTAAATGGTTGCCTGGTCATAGAGCGGCGACCTGCCGTCGTTCAAGCATGCCTCATTGTAGAGGTTCATGTATGTAGCGGCATCAAGATACTTAGGATATGCCTTAGGAAGCATTGCTCCTACATTGGCACGTACGTCAATGTGCATCGGTGACTCCTGACCTCTCTTCGTAGTGATCAGCACAACGCCCTTGGCACCTTTGCTTCCGTAGAGAGCAACAGCAGTAGCATCCTTGAGAATTGAGACGCTTTCCACTTCAGAAGCCTTGACGAGAGATGCATCGCGTGGCACACCATCGACAAGTACAAGTGGACCTTGACCCCATATATTACCGTTGTAGCCTCCGACATGAGTCGACACATCTACGAGTGCGCTGCCATTGGCGTTCTTTTTGCTCAATTCGTTGATATTGACAAACGAGGCGGCTGAAATTACGTCTCTCTTGTCGATCTTTCCGAAAGCAATATTTACCAGGCTGTCTTGCGACTCAGACTGCGCGAAAGCAGGGAAACTGCTTAGCGACAGGGCGAGCGCCGTAATGCCTATATGAAATTTAGTGTTCATTGTTGTTTCTTGTAAAAAAGTGAGACGAATTTATTACCAGCCGGGGTTCTGCTCAAAGCCTTCATAGAGGTAGGTGTCGTTCTTGTTAGGAAGTGGCAGCCAATAGTGACGATTTGTGTAATTACGTTCACGCAAAACCTCTTCACGAAGATTGAGTACCTGATTTTCAGTTGAGCCCTGAGTAAAGCCGGGACCACGGTCAAATTGAAATCCTGTCTTAAGGGTGTATGGTCTTTGAGTCAGAAGCATCCAGCGGCGAAGATCGTGGAAACGCATTCCCTCGAATGCAAGCTCGACTGCACGCTCACGACGCACTTCACTCAGGAAGTTCTCTTTGGTGTCGGTGAATTTCGGAAGCACATGTGCTACGGTTGCCCTATCCCTGACTACATTAAGAGCGTCTTCAGCTGTTTTGGAATAGGTTGGTGCAGTCTGCTTAACTCCATATCCAACAGTTGTAGCTTCCGAATAGAGCAAGTAAACATCGGCGAGACGCATCAATGAGAGTACGCACATCCAGTCATTTCGACAATTATCCCAATCGGTATTCTTTAGACTGAGTTTTGCATTGAATAGACCGGTGTAACATCCTTTCGAAGGATTAGCTTTCTCACGGTCAGCACCACCGGTATAAAGAGTAGCTTCAGTAAGCTTGTTTTCTCCGCACATCTCACCGTCGATTACGTACGTCTTATAGAAACGTGGGTCACGGTTGCTCCACGGATATTCAGGATCATAACCTGACTCCTTATCCTTGACTGCTGAATCCTGAATAGGATATCCGTTAGCCATACCGAAATAGTTGGAGTAGTTGGCAGTAGGCCAGCATTTGATGCCGGCACTCAAATGAGTCTGAGGACGGAAGTCTGTGTTCATGTTCCAGCCCCAACGACCTCCGAAGCCATTGAGGTTCTCATGAAGAATAGCCTCTGTGCCACCGGGGACAGCCTTTGACTTATAGACAACTGTGAGATCGTTGAATTGATCTATCGGAAGAAGCGAATATCTGCCGGTCTCCTCAGTGATCTTAAGAGCTTCACCGAGGGCATCAGCAGCTCTCTTGCAGAAGTCCTCGTCATAGACAGCGTAAGCATTGTTGCGCTCATGCGAATCCCAGTTCATAAGTGGGCTACCGCCCCATAACAGAACCTTACCTTTATATGCAAGAGCCATGATTTTGTTGGCTCGCATATTGTTGTTACCGAGTGTAGCCTTGCCGGCTGCTGTAGCATCCCAATCTACGGGAAGCAAATCGGCGGCCTTCTGGAAATCTGCCGCACACTTTTCAGCGCAAGCTTGCCAGGTCTCACGAGGAAGCCTGATCTGCTCATCCGGTCCTATCACATGGTCGATATATGGCATTCCTCCCCACCATTCCATCACCAAGTAATGGAATAATGCACGGAAGAAATACAGCTGACCCTCTATCAGATTGCGTTCCTCCTGAGTGGCATCTACAAGCTTGTCAAGTTGGGAAAGTCCGATATTCGCCTTCCTGATGACATACCATGAGTTCATCCATAAGTTAGCGGCAATACGTTCATTGTGCTTATCACCATCTCCTCCTGTATAACAGTTTGGATAAGTATACAATAGATTTGTATAACCCCAGAAATCACCGTAGTCAACACTGCGGGCGAAAAGACGGAGCTCCTGTGGTTCCCAATATTCTTCTTCTCCGTAGTTGAAGCAGCAATGATATTGGCTGTTTGAAATCAGAGGTATTCGTTTGTACATCTCTTCCACAAACCCCTGGAAATTCCGGAAGTTCTGGTAAGGGACCGTCTCCGCTATATCACTGTTAGGTGCCTTATCAAGGTAATCGGTGCAGGAAGACACACCGAGTGATGCGGCAGCCACAGTCAGCATTATTATATATTTAGAAATTTTCATATTTTGGAATTTCTTGAATTATTTGAAAATCTTCGTTTCTCTTCGATTAGAAGCTAAGTTCGAGACCGACGTTGAAACGTTTGAACGAAGGATATACGCCGTCGCCGGAGCTACCACGTTCGCAGTCATCCGGCATCTTGGTCCACATGAAGAGGTTGTTGCCGTTGACATAGAGACGGAGGTTCTTGATGCCGGCCTTAGCCATCCATCTGCCTTGGAAATTATAGGCGATCTCGACATTCTTGAGTCGCACGTAAGAACCGTCATACAGATATCTTGTTCCGTCTGCACATTCGTCAATAGTACTTGCCCAACGGGGCTGTGGAATATAGGCATTATTGAACGGAGTCCAGTATTCGCCCTCATCGTATGCCACATGAGCTGTAGAGCGGAATGTCGGGTACTTCACGTAGCGCATCACATTGGATACTCCATAGAACTGAGCAAAGATACTCCATCCTTTCCACTCAAAGCCTATTGAAGCATTGTAAGTGTTTTGCGGTGTTGTAGAATATCCGTAAGGAGCCTTATCCTCGGTGTTGATCACACCGTCACCATTGAAGTCGATTATATCGTAATCTCCGGGAAGTTTGTTTTCATTACCTGTGTTCCATACTGTACTTCCAAGGACATCATCCCAAGTAGCAAGGTTTCCATTATCAAGATAACTTGTCACCTGTCCCCATTCATGTCCTTCATATTTCTGATAAGCCGGTTTAAGGGCTGGGTCGTCACGGAATTTAATGTTATTTGAAGCGTGAGTCATGCTGAGATTTGCCCATACACGCATATCTTTGCCAATATTCTTGTTGAATCTGAGTTCAAGCTCGTAGCCTTTGCTATCCATGATACCGATGTTGGCTGTAGGAGCCTCAGCTCCGAAGTAAGAAGGAATTGATGTACGCTGGTTGCCTACAAGGATGATATCAGTACGGTGATCCTGGAAGAAATCAACTGAACCGGCAAACATACCGCCAAGGAACGAGTAATCGATACCGATATTCTTCTTAGTCACCTTTTCCCAAGAAATGTTCTCGTTGCCGATGCGCGAGATGGTATAGAAAGTATAAGGCGAGTTCTGAGGATTTATTGTACCCATCAGCGCATTACCGCCATAGCCGTACTGAGTCTGATAAAGGTGGCGTCCGCCTGCACTGTCATCACCTACCTTACCGATAGAGGCACGTATCTTGAATGTAGTGAGCGCATTGTTCTGGCGAGCCCATTCCATGAAAGGCTCGTTAGAGAGCATCCAACCCAACGACATTGAAGGGAAGAACTCGAAACGGTTCTTTGGACCATATTTCTCTGAGCCGTTGTATGCGCCGTTGAACTCGGCAAAGTAACGGTAATCCCAGTTGTAAGTCAAACGGAACACCCAGTCCTCACGATATACAGGGAAATTGCTTCCCCAAGTGGTCTTTTCACGGCTGAAAAGAGCAAGAGCGCTGACCTCGTTCTTACCAAACGAACGATTGTAGTCAAACTGGAACGAATAATAAAGTCTTCTGAAAGTCTGGTTTACGTCGACCGAACCTGCCTGATAGCCCCAAAGGATGGGGTTGACAGTTACATCAAGGCCTGTAGTCGGTTCGGCAGCCTTGAGCTGAACTGATCCATCATTGGGATCCACCCAATATAATTGACCTTCATGATACTGGTCGTTGATACCTCTATTGTTCTCAAGGAACTTGTAGTCAAGCGCCAACTTGGCACGGAAACTCAAGCCCTTAGTCACCATATCAAGTTTCTGGACGAGAGCCATGTCAGTGTTGATCTGGGTGTTAGTAGATGTCTTGTCGCCACCAAGGGCAAGGATCTTCACTGAGTTTGGCACGTCGGCATCGCGTGGTGCATACCAACCCCACATACCATTGGAATAAATAGGACGCATGGCATCAGGAGCTGATTTATACGCGGAACCCCAGTATGAATTTCCATCACCGTTATAGTCCCAAGGAGTCTTCTTTGTAGCATTTGAACCGAATAGATTCACCGTAAGCTGAGTGGTCTTGGTAAGGCTGAAGTCAAGGTTCGAACGCACGTTGATACGGTTGTAGCCGAAACCTGTGGAATATCCGCGTCCGTTGTCATACTGCTTGAAAAGGTCGCCTTCGTGAGTGAAGTCTGCAGCTGCGAAGTATTTCACGAGCTTAGTACCACCGGAAACCGATACGGAAGCATTGTAAGACATCGCGGTCTTCTTGAAAAGAGCGTCTTCCCAGTCAGTATTTGGATAGCGGTCCCACTCTTCCATGTTGGCAGGATGACGATATTTATCGATAATAGCTACCGGAGTGTAGTTACCCCAACCCTTAGGTTCGATTGCAGCTTCACGTTCGATAGAATTGTTCATCAGATAGAAAGTGTCGTATGCATCATACTTCTTAGGGAGTTTTGAAGCAACCTTCGCAGTCATATTAGCTTTTACGCTTACAACAGCATTACCTTCTGTACCACGCTTGGTAGTGATGAGGATCACACCGTTAGCACCCTTCACACCATATACAGCAGTAGCAGAAGCATCCTTTAGCACTGAGATGGTCTCAATGGAAGAAATATCGACCGATGACATATCGCGTTCGATACCATCTACGAGGATAAGAGGGTCGCTGCCGTTCCACGTAGAAGCAGAACGGATGATGATCTGCGGGTCTTCTTCACCCGGCATACCGGAAGAGGCCATGGTGATCACACCGGGAAGGTTACCGGTTAGTGCGGCACCTACACTTGACACACCACCGGCGCGTTCGAGCACCTTACCGGAAGTCTGGGTGATTGCACCTACTACGGAAGCTTTCTTCTGTTGGCCATAACCAACCACCACAAGCTCGTCGAGTGTTGAATCTGCGGTTTTCATCTCAACGTTGACAGTAGTTCTGGAATTGACCTTGACTGTCAAAGTTTCCATACCGACGTAGGTAAACTTCAACTCGTTTCTCTTAATGTTAGGCACATCGATTTTATAATTGCCGTCAAGGTCTGTGACTGTGCCACCGGGCATGCCCACAACCATAACGGTGACGCCGATGAGTGGCTCACCGGTGTCGTCAATGACTGTACCCTTCACTGTGTCGGCCCTTGCCGCCAGTGCAGAAGTCATGATGAAGATCAGCAACAAAGCAATGCTGTGAAGCAATCTGTGTTCATTTTTCATCGTTAGATTTTTTTAGTATTAATGGAAAGTTGTTAATTGTTTTTTCTTGAGTTAAATTTGGTCCTCGCTATTGGAGGGAATTAACCGAATGCAAAATTATTCAAGTTGGGTGCAACCATTTTTATAATATTTGTCAAATCATTTAAAATTGGTGCCACTTAAGACCTCGAAACATCTCCAATGTATTCAAATTTGTAACAGCATATATGATTATCAATCTTTTATATCATCTTCTTCTTTAATATTCGCTTCAGATATTACGGCATCCGGATTCTCTTTCCCTTGCGTGCGATATTCAGTAGGAGTCATCCCGGTATAGCGTTTGAATAGGGTCGAGAAATGAGATTGCGCATTGAAACCCAATGAATAAGCCACTTGGGCGATATCCACATCCCCCTTAGCCAGCATTTCGCATGCCTTACGAAGCTTGACATTTCTAATATAGTCGCTTGGTGCGACACCAACAATATCTTTCATCCTTCTGTGAAGTTGCGAACGGCTGAGACCGACATATTCACTGAGCGCATCTACATTCATGGCTGTTTCAGAAAGATTGTCGTTGATATACCGGTTGATTTTGTCCATAAGCTCCTCATCCACGCCCTTCACTTTCGGCGCCTCGATTTTGTCGACAGACTCATGCGAACCGGAGAATTTCCCTTTGAGTTTGCTTCTTGTAGAAAGAAGGCCGGAGATCATACCCTCGAGCTCATCGATGGCGAACGGTTTTGGCAAATAACCATCCGCACCATTCTTCCATCCCCTTACACGCTCATCGCTGTTGGAGGCAGAGCTGAAAAGGATCACCGGGATATGTTGAGTCGCCATATTTGTCTTAAGTCGCCTCAAGAAGGAAATGCCATCAATGCCTCCCATCTTAATGTCAGAGACGATCAGATCAGGATGCCTTTCTGAAATATCTTTCAATGCAGTCTCGGCATCCGGCATCGTCACCACCTTATAAGATGTGCCCAAACACTCCTTAAGATAATCACGCAACTCCTGATCGTCGTCGACCACCATTATCCTGAACCTGTGTCCCGACTTGACGCTCCTCGGGTAGCTGGCAGCGTGTGGCATAACTACCGGAAGTGGACGATGCTTTATTTCTTCTTTATCCTCTATCCCCTCAGAGTCAACCGGCATAAGAGGAAAGGTCACGGAAAAGATACTGCCCCGGATGCCGTCTTCACGGTTTTTAGCAGATATGTCTCCTTTGTGCAATTCTACGAGCCGCATACATAGATCGAGCCCGATGCCGAAGCCGGAGGCATTGCCGTGGTGATACTCACGGTTGCGGTAGAAGCGTTCAAAGAGATGTGATATCATCTTATTATCAAGCCCTATGCCGGTGTCGGTCACAGTCACTGAATACTTTTTAGCGCCAAATGAATCTTCCGTTCTCTTCAATTCCACCATCACTTCTCCCCCATCGGGGGTATATTTGATTGCATTGGAAATAAGATTTACAAGAATCTTATCGAGATTATTGCCATCTACTTTTCCGTAGAGCTCCTTCTCGTGGCATACAAAAGAAAGCGCCTGCTTCTTTTCCTCAGCCATGGGCTTGAACATGTCGACAAGTTGCTCTACGAATTCCTTGATATCCATATTGGAATACACAAGTCTCATCTTCCCCTTCTCTATCTTGCGGAGATCAAGAAGCTGATCTACGAGATTGAGCACCCTCTGTCCATTACGGCGCATCGTGAGAAGTTGGGAAGTCGTCTCAGGGGAATTGTTTTGCTTGAGAAGAGTCTCTACGGGCGTCAGCATCAAGGTGACCGGAGAGCGAAGCTCATGAGAAATGTCCATGAAATACTTGATCTTTGTCTCATACAGCTCTTCCTCCCTCTTATTCTTCACTACCTTATATATAAGGCCTCCCATGGCAACGATTAGCAAGACATAAGTGGCGTATGCCATATTCGACAAATACCATGGAGCTTTCACATCAAGATTCAGTTCCCTGATATCGGAGACCATATCATTTTCCCAGCCACGCAATCGGAGTTTGTGATGTCCGGATTCCAGTGGCGGAAGATAGATCACACTCTCGCCCGGCGACGAAGAGTGCCAGGTATCACCTTCCCCGTCAAGTTGCCACTCATATCTGAGATCGGAAGGATCGCGAAAATCAAGGGTGGAAAGCCTGATCACAAGAGAATTGTCTTTATGAGATAGACGTATAAGCTCAGGATGGGTCACCGACCCCACCAGCATCGGTGATGACCCGGCACGACTCGCACCGGTGATACGCTCGGCATTGACATAGAGTCCGGTAATATTGATTTTTGAGCCAAATGATGAAGAGCTTACAGAGTCAGGCTCAAACATAATAAGACTTTCGAAATTTCCTAACAACACATCCGGCGAAGATACCCCCCGATCTGAAAAAACATACGAAGATCTTGCCACCCCATACTTGCCTCCGAAACTATGCACCTTGCTGTCGGTGCCATTCAGGTAGGCGATCCCTTTCATTGTGCCTATCCATATTCCCCCTTTGCCATCAGACTCAAGAGTGCGAACATCATTGTCAGGGAGTCCGTCAAGAACTGTGAATTTTTTCATAATCCCCTTACCCGGAGTATAATATATGAGTCCTCTGTCGGTGGCTATCATCACACCTCCGGGGTAGTCACAGACGTCATTGACCACCCCCTTGACAAATGGGTTTTGGTCGATAGGCATAAGGTTGTCTACATCAGGGTTATAGCACGCAATCCCGCTGTAGCCGCCTACCCAAATCCTGCCATCGGATGTCTTTGAGATGCCCGAGTAATACCAACACGATAGAAGATTGCTTCCTACCACAGGATAAAACCATTTCTCATCGCGAGTGACAGGATTGTAACGAAGCACTCCCAACTCACCGAAAGCAGCCACAATGTCGCCATTGTCGCAAGAAGAGACCAACACTCCTGGATAGCGGGACTCGGGGCTTACGACTTTTGACAAAGCAAGCGTCTTGGCATTCACACTCCAAATACCCTCACGAGCCACCCCTACAAGCAGATTGCCATCTGAATATTTGGAAAGAGAGGTCACCGGCGCTCCATGCGACACCACCACCTTACGGATTGCATCATCGTCATTGATGAAAATTACTTTCCCATTATTGAGACCCACGGCTAACTCATCATCTAATACGCACATTGAAGTCAATTCCGCCCCACCTTCTTCCCGAAGGATTCCGGCAAACGACTTCAAGAAGAAGGGACCGTCGTGCGCAGGAGCCATCGCGAGTCCCTTGTTGTTGCAGCCAAACCAAAGGTTGCCAAAACGATCAAGAAATACACTTCCGATTTTTAAGGTAGAGAGATCTAAGTTTGACGACGTAAACCTGCCCGACCTTTCAATATTTGTCGCTCCTTTTTTCACTTCCCACAGTCCATCTCCGCCGGTGGCAATATATGCGACGTCGTCGGAACAACAAATTTCAGTCACCTTTATTCTCTCTTTTCCCACTATCTTAAGAGGAGTCAGAGATTTTGACTTTGAATCAAGGCGAAATACTTCATATTGAGTGGAAAGAATCAAAGTATCATCAGCCTGCCAACAAATTTTCGACACATTAGCATCAATCTTGGCAAGTACTTCTACGCTATAGTCCGGGTTGAGCCGGCATACCGAACCTCCTACAGTAGTGAAGAACACTTCATTTTTTCCTGATTTGATCAGACGGCTCACTCCTGAGCCGTCGTCAAACGACAGTCTGACTCGATTCACCTTTATATCGGAATCTTTATCCTCAACCGAATTCATATCGACAGAATACAAACCAATTCCGGAGACAAGATACAACAATCTGCCATCCGGAAATTCTGCCATGTCGCGTACAAATCCGTTGAGCGACATTCCTTGAAGTTTGGCGAGTCGAAAAGAATTGGAATTTTCATCATATAAGTTCAAGCCATCAAGAGTGCCTACCCATGTCCTCCCTTTTTTATCGGAATATAGGCTCATTATCTTGTTGTCACTTATAGAATTCGGATCATGTTCGTCGTTTCGATAGATATCTACATTATTGCCATCAAATCGCAACAATCCCGCGTCTGTACCAACCCAAAGGAAACCGTCCGGGTCGTTGCAAAACGACGAGTAATTGCCGGCAAGTATTTTCCTTTGGTCGTAGAGCCGCACTGCTACGTCATGCAGGGCGACGACATCAAATGCACCGAAAAAACAAATCGACAGCAACAAAATGCGACAGTAAATTTGAATGTTTGTAGCTTTCATGATGGATGGGTTTTATGACTACAAAATTAGCTACAAAACCTATAGATAATTTACATATTCGTCGCAATCACTTAGAAGCATGAAAACCAAATTTAATATTAGTCGCATTGATTTTTTATTTAGTTGCATCTATAGAAAATACTAATTTGAATCAATAAGCAACAGATTTAAATACGCCGGAAACTTATTGTAAAGAATTTGAAAGGACGGTATATCCTATTATGGAGCTATATTATTAATTTTGCAGACGATTTTTCATTTTTATTCCCACTTAAACACCATGAAGAGAATTTTTGCCTTATTGCTTTTGGTTTTGCCATTGCTTGCCGGAGCAGGAGAGACATTTCGCAATCCTGTCATAAACGCTGATGTCCCCGATATTAGCGTATGCAAGGTAGCTGACACTTATTATATGATAAGTACCACAATGCACCTCATGCCCGGAGGACCAATCATGAAATCGAAGGATATGGTCAATTGGGAGACCATCGGGTATGTATTCGACCGCATTGACGACGGCGACAGATATGACCTGTTAAACGGACAGACGGTATATGGCCAGGGGCAATGGGCTTCCAGCATACGATATCACATGGGGAAATTCTACGTCTGGTTTTCTGCCAATGGTGCGCCGGGGAAAGGTTTTGTATTTTGTGCAGACAATCCCGAAGGTCCTTGGCAACTCTTAGCCAGACCTCCACACATGCATGATGCGTCACTCCTATTCGATGAGGATGGCAGACGCTATCTATTCACAAGCGGAGGTGGGTGCACCGTAGTGGAACTCGACAAAAATTTTAATCCTCTGGCAGGAGGATTAAATAAAAAGGTTGTGGATGCATCAACTGATCCGGAAGAAAAAACTGCTCTTCTTGAAGGAAGCAGCGTAATTAAGCACAACGGTAAATATTACATCTGCATGATTTCCATGAAATGGGGTGCACAAGGAAGAGTGCGCCGTGAGGTATGCTACCGTGCCAATAATATTGAAGGGCCTTACCAGAAGAAGATAATCCTCGAGACTCCATTCGAATCTTATGGAGGCGTAGGTCAAGGATGTCTTGTAGGCGATGACCAGAGCGACAAAGGATGGTGGGCTTTGATATTTCAAGACCGCGGAGGCATCGGACGTGTGCCTTGCGCCCTTCCGGTGACATGGGTGGAAGGATGGCCTATGGTAGGCGAGTATACAGGCGTAATCAATAATGCAATTGCAGATGATCCTGCAGACAACCCCTCAGGAAATCCATTGCTTGACAGGAGAAACTATCGCACTCCGTCAGACCTCAGCAAAAGGTACCCGGACGTAGCCGGACTTATCGGCAGCGATGAGTTTGAGCTATTGCCAATAAATGAAAACGGCGGGTATCATGCACGCAATGGCATGAACCTTTATTGGCAGTGGAACCATAACCCGATCGACGAGGCGTGGAGCCTTCAAGAGCGTCCCGGGCATCTTCGCTTGAAGACAGCACGTGTGGTAGACAATATGCAAGTGGCACCAAATACGCTGACACAGCGCATGGCAGGGCCTACATGCTCCGGCTCTGTCAAGATTGACGTTACAAATATGAAGGATGGGGATATTTGTGGATTAGCAGCTTATAATGGAGATAGCGGTGTGCTACGCGTAGTCAAGAAAGGGGGTAAACACTACCTTCAGCTCGCGGAGGAGAAATCCGTATTCAAGCAGCCACGTAATATTGAGAAGGTAGACGTCAATGTAATGGCAGAAATTCCTTTGAAATTCAAGAACAAGAAGGAGCAGAACATATTCTTGCAGATAAACGGAGATTTCAATCCGGGACGCGACATGGCATCATTTGCATATAGCATGGATGGCGAAAATTGGACAGATTTTGATCAGGAGATTCCAATGAGGTTTGACTATATGCGCCATTTCATGGGCACAAAATTCGCCCTATTCAACTACGCCACAAAGCAGACCGGAGGCCACGTCGACATCGACTGGTTCCACTTCCAAAATTAATGCTTAATGCATAATTCATAATGCATTATTCTATTCATAATGCATAATTCTGACGACAAAATTAAGCGTCAAGCAATTATGCATTATGAATTATGAATTATGAATTATTTAAAGAGTCTAAGTAGTTCGCCGATCCAGAGTACGAGGGAGGTTGAGCCGATGATGATCAGCCAGTCTTCGATGCGGAGCGGAGTGACATTGAAAAATTCGCCGCCTATTGTCACTATGGCTATCTGCCCTACGAGGATTGCCAAGGCTATCATCACGAATCCACTCGCTCCCTTCAAATGAAATGCACTGCGTCCCGTCTCGAAGGCTCGGGCGTTGAACATATTCCAGAACTGCAGGAAGACGAAGATAGTGAAGAACATCGAAAGTTCATACTTTGTCAAGCTGCCAATACCGGGCTTTCCCGATTGCGGTATGAAAGAGAATATCTGCGTCATTGAGTCTACTGAGTAATGCTCAAAGATGTAGAGAATGCCGAGAAGAAGAATGAAGAATATGCCACCAACTCCAATTATTGAGCGCCACATCGGTCGGTTGATGATGAAAGCCTCACGTGAGCGTGGTTTATCCCTCATCACGCTTGGCGATGGCGGAAGCGACGCAAGAGCCATCGCGGCAAAAGTATCCATTATAAGGTTGACCCAAAGCATCTGCGTTACGGTCAGCGGCGATTCAGTGCCCATAAATGCTCCCGCAAGCACAATCAGGCAAGCTGCCACATTCACCGTCATCTGGAAGAGTATGAATCGCTGTATATTCTGATAGAGCGAACGTCCCCACATCACAGCGCGACCGATCGAAGAGAATGAGTTGTCGACAATAGTAATGTCAGAAGCCTCCTTAGCCACAGAAGTGCCGTCACCCATCGAGAGACCCACATGCGCAGCCTTGAGAGCGGGGGCATCGTTGGTGCCGTCGCCGGTCACAGCCACCACTTCATTATTTCCCTGAAGGGTTTCCACAAGACGCTTCTTATCCATCGGACGCGCACGTGCGATTATCTTAATGTCGCCTACGCGCTCCTTGAGTTCTTCATCTGAAAGAGCTTCAAACTCCACGCCGGTGATGATATTGCGGTCAGTGTCGACGGCATCGTCCCAGATGCCCACCTGGCGTCCGATTTCCTTGGCAGTACCCGGTGTGTCGCCGGTGACAATCTTCACCTTGATTCCGGCATCCGTGACTTCACGCACTGCATCAGGCACATCTGCGCGGACAGGGTCAGAAATAGCCACAATGCCAAGAAATGTCAGATTCTCAGCTGCCACCTTGCCATCTTTGATGACCACTGCGCCATCCTCCACCTCTTGATATGCAAATCCTAAGGTGCGCATCGCCATATTCTGGTATTCGAGAAGCTGGGCATCTATTTCAGATTTAGTCACTCCGGCAGTATCCTTGCACATACCGAATACAATTTCCGGAGCCCCTTTGACATATAAAATATTCTTTCCGGTCGAAGACTTCACGACGGTAGCCATATACTTGCGTTCAGTAGTGAACGGCAGCTCCTCTACTCGCATAGCTTTCGCACGCAGTGCCGCATAGTCTACTCCACGCTCGTTGAGCCACAGAAGAAGCGCCCCCTCAGTGGGATTTCCGAGCACCTGAGGCCTCTCGCCTACCAAGTCGAGTTGGGCAGTGGAATTGACGGCAATCCCCTCGTATAAGACTTCATCTGTAGGATTTCCAAAGAAATTAGTCTTATAAATCTGCATCTGATTCTGGGTCAGCGTGCCGGTCTTATCGGTGCAGATTACGGTTGTCGCTCCCATCGTCTCGCATGCATGCATCTTGCGCACGAGGTTGTTGGTCTTGAGCATGCGACGCATAGAGTATGCCAAAGATAAGGTGACAGCCATCGGAAGGCCTTCGGGCACAGCCACTACCACAAGTGTCACAGCAATCATCAGCGTCTGGAGCAGATAAGTGATGAAGCCGATCCAATCGAAGGGAGAGTTGATAAAATACATTATGACGCGCCCCACTACAATCAGGGCGGCTATAGCGTATGAAGCCTTGGTGATAAGGTCGCCGAGTCCGTCAAGCTGCTCATTCAGAGGAGTCTTGACACTGTCGTCGATCTGGGCGGCTTCAAACACCTTTCCATTTTCAGTCTTGTCGCCTACGGCAAGCACACGCATCACTCCGTGCCCCTCCATGATCTTGGTGCCGCGCATCACGTGGTTGCTCGGGAAGGTGGCATCGGGGTCAAGTTGGGTGCGGTCGGTAGTTTTATGGCACATCGGTTCCCCCGTGAGTGTCGACTCGTCGACGTTAAGGGATACGGCTTCGAGCAGTTCTCCGTCAGCCGGGATTTCCTCTCCGGTGTTAAGTATTACGGTATCTCCTACCACTACATCCTTCTTCGGTATCATAGTGGCATTCCCGTTGCGCACCACCTGCACCGGTTCGTCATCATTCACTTGGTTGAGGAGGGCAAATTCCTTGTCGGCCTTCATTTCGAAATAGAAAGCGAGTCCTGTAGCAAGGAGTATGGCTATGAAGATACCTACGGGTTCGAAGAAGACAGTCGGACCTTCCTGCAGCCCCCAATATTCATAGCAAGAGATGCCTATCGAAAGGGCACCGGCTATCATAAGGATGATGATCAGCGGATCGCTGAATTTCTCAAGGAAGCGCTTCCAGAGAGGCACCTTTTTAGCCGGGGTCAGAATATTGACTCCGTGCGTAGCGCGACTTTCGGTGACTTGTTTGTCGGTCAAGCCGGCGAAACGATGTTTTTCAGCCATAATCTTATTTTAATGCATAATTCATAATGCATAATGCATGATTTTCAGAGATGCAAGATGCAGAAATCAAATTTATTTTGCAAAGTTAGTGAAAAATGCGGAGATTATTGCAAAAATTTAGATGTGACTTGCTAAAAAAAGCGAGTTACGGAGACCGAAACGCGATTATCACGGAAGGAGAGGTTGCCGGGGAAAAGATCAGTCACGCCGATGGCAGCCTCCACACCGACGATGGCAATGTCAAGCTCTGCAGCCAAACCTATCTTCCAAGCTATGTCAAAGCGGCGCTGGTCACCATTCTTGCCGAAAAGATGCCAGTCGTCGCCTACCAAATCCCGATTCTTAAACCTGATGTCTCCGGCAAAAGCGTAGTTGAATTCCGGACCTGTATATACTCGCATAGGAAGCACATCGACAAGGCTGTAGGAATAGCCCACCACAACGGGTATGCGTACCCCAAGTTTATAAAGTGAGGGATCCTTCTCTTCCTTCCCTTTCCCGTCTTCCATGATGATCAGATCCTTATAGGAATAAGAGTCGTAAAATAAGGAGAGTCCGGGCTGAAGAAATATGCTGCCGCTTAACCAATGGTCGTATACCACCCCGATTGTGCCGCCATAACCTTGACGATATCTTTCTTTGAGCAAATTGCCTGCCTCAGTGTCGGCAATCCCCCCTACTCTGCCGGGGATATTGATGTCGAAAGCTGCACGCACTCCCCAAGGACCTTGAGCGTAGGAGAAAAGCGCAGAACCTAAAAGAGCAATGAGAATCAGAATTTTCTTCATAATGGGAGGGTTTATTTGATTTGTTTATAGCATAACGCATTTTCTCGCATATATATTATAATTCAGGATTACTCATGTTTTATCATGATTAACCATGATTTATCATGATATATTATGATGCAACCAATCTGATCATTGATAATTCATAATTCATAGTTCATCGTTGATCGTTAATCGTTGATCGTTGAGTCGGCATTCTCTGCCAGCGTAGCAAGGAAATCAGTGAAAGAGCGCAGTATGTCGAGAAGTGACGTTTGAGCGGCTTCGTTTTGCTGCTGGAATAGAGTGCCGCTTGTGGAGTTGGCTACAAGTTTTCCCTGTAGCGTAGGCGAGACTCCGCTTATGTCTTCAAGCATCTGCATCTGGATTTTGAGGAGTTCCGTAATGCCGATGTTGGCACTATTTCCACTGACCTGTGTCGGCATCGGCACCCCGGGCTTTGCATGATAGGGAATCACTCCGTTGAAACGCGACCATTGGTCAGCCACTTCCTGCAGGCTCATTCCCCTTGGGAGGGATTCATCCGGAAACAACAAGACGCCTTTGGCACTTGACTTCATAATGAAGTCATAGAGCGTGATGAGGCGGTTTACGTAGCGTTGCTGATCAATTATGTCGCTGATGTAAGAGTGTATCTCGCCATCAATGAAGGGATATGCCTTGAATACGTAGGGATGCCTGCCGTATATGCCGCTTTCGCGCAGCAATGTGCCATCAGCGGCAAACCAAAACCTGCGCCATCCACTCTTTATATAGCTGCACACTTTCCCCATTTTGCCTTTCCCTTCTTCCGCTTTATTCATGCCTGAGAGGATGTCGGCTATATGGCTGACCCTGAGAATAGCATTTTCTTCGTCATGAAGAATGCCAAATACTTGGACATCCTTACACCACACTTCTACGATGCTGCACACACTTTGCCCGGCATATAGAGTGGATATCCGATGATATTCGTCGGCGCTTTCGCAAAATTTTTCTAAGAGAGTGCCGAAACTTACTTTGTGTATTTCCCCTATCAGGTCGATGTCGTTGCCTCGAGGGTCATATCCTTCTGAATGGAAGAAGAAATTGTCGGCTGTCACTGGAAGGATTTGTTTATCCTCGATTTTTACGGCTACAAGTCCTGAGATCAGGAACTCTTCAAGCAGTCGTGGGGCAAGTTCTTCCATACGGTTATCGTGAAACCATTTGCGACGATTCTTATTTTTAGCGCTCACCGCTTCTTTTGAAAAGCCGGACCTTTTGACAGTGAGCAATGGCACTTTATACTGAGCACGATAAAGACCGATTACATTCCTGAGAATACGACGCAGGATATTGTTTTTCAGTGGCACTTGTCCTTGCCGTAGGATAAAGTTTTCTTCTGATATCCATTCCTTGCCATCATAAATCTTATCGTCCCACTGGTCGCCATATACGTATCGCTTGCAACGGGAGCGTTCTGAGCGGAAAGATTCCATACGTCTCCACTCAATCATTGCATTGTTGTAATATTTCTCCATTTGCTTTTTTATCGGCAAAGATATCACATTGCGACGCTGCAATCCCCTTATCCCACAAATAATGAAGCCCCCCAGCCCCCTAAAGGGGGAGTAAAATCGCCAATTCTACTCTCTCCCTTTAGGGGGGTGGGGGACTTCGCCTGGAGGCTTTAGAATTCCACAAGAATACGGAAGATATCCGGACGATGGGTATTCCAATATGCCAGGATTTCTTCAGCCTGCTCAGGCTGTACTATTGCAGATATGAGGGAGTCGACAGGGCAAGTGCCACGCTTCATGTATTCCTTCACAGCCTTGAAGTCTTCAGGAAGAGCATTGCGCGAGCCCCTTATGTCCAGTTCTTTCTGCACGAAAAGCTTTGTCTGGAAAGTGACAGGAGCCGGTGAATATCCGATGCACACCACGCGTCCGGCAAACGACACCTCATTTACAGCAAGATTATATGTGAAAGGCGACCCCACAGCTTCTATCACTACATCCGGGCCATCACCACCGGTGATTTCCATCAGTTTGTCGTGGAAGTCTTCTTTTGAAGAGTCAAGACCGTATGAAGCCCCAAGATGCTTGGCAAGCTCAAGTTTCTTTTCGTCAAGATCCACTGCTATCACTTTTGCACCGCGCAGGGCGGCACGCACTATCGCACCAACACCTATCATACCGCATCCGATCACCATTACAGTGTCGATATCAGTGACTTCGCCACGTGCTACGGCATGGAAACCGACGCTCATTGGCTCGATGAGGGCGCATTCCTTTACGCTTAGGCCATCAGCCTCCACCACTTTTTCCCATGGCACAGCGATATACTCCTGCATAGCGCCATGACGTTGCACGCCAAGGGTCTGGTTGTCGCGGCAGGTGTTGGGACGCCTGCGACGGCAAGACGGGCACTTTCCGCAGGCTGTATAGGGATTGACGGTCACGTGCATCCCTTTTCTGAAAAGCCCTGCGGGCACTTCCGCCCCAATTTCCTCCACAACAGCGCCGATCTCATGACCCGGCACTACAGGGGAGATAGCAAGGGCATTCTTCCCAAGATACGTATTAAGGTCAGATCCGCAGAATCCGACATATCCTATTTTCAGCAGCACTTCATCTGCTGACATCTGCGGCCTCTCAGCCTCTACTATAATAACTTTCTCAGGCGATTCAATTAAAATCTTTTTCATCTTAAATTATTTATTGAGCCAATCAGACTAATAAGACTAATTGGACTAATTTGACTAATTAGGCTAATTACTCAGACATATTCTTTATATAAGGGAGCTCGGGGAGCTCTCTGAAGCCGTAGAAGCGGCAAGCATTCTCCCCAAGGAAGAGGCGCTTTTCCGTCTCGGTCAGGCGCGAAGTCTTCAGGATGAAGTCGTAGCTCATTCGGTAGGTGATGGCAGTGATGGTGCGAGGATAGTCGCTACCCCACATCAGTTTTTCCATCCCCACCAGGTCGGCAGCCTCCTTAATCGCTGTCACAGCCCCATCGAATGGATAGAACTCCGAGTTGAATAGCCATGTGATGCCACCTGACTCGATCATGACATTAGGATGCCTTGCCAACTTTATCTGTTCTTGCCAGCCCGGACACGTCACCATTCCAAAATGCCCGATGGCAATCTTCAAGTCGGGACATGCCGCGATCACATCCTCCATCTCCTTCACCTGAAGATCTCCATCTGCGAGTGTGATTGAGAGGATGATGCCATTCTTTTCCATCAGACGGAACATCTCGAGCATCTCTCCGGAATTAAGCCATATTCGGGAGTCCCCTTCAAGTGGAAGCCTATGAGCAGGGATAGCAATGGCTTTAAAACCTTTTTCTATCAATTTTGCTGCCTCCTCCACGAATCCGGGTCGCAGATAGTGGCACATGCCGCAACAGAGGAATCTATCGGGATAGCGCCTCTGTACATCTTCAAGATAGGCATTCTGATTGCCGTCGATAAATTCTTGAGTCACTACGGCAGCCGCCACTTGCGCATAGTCCATATTGGAAAGGAACACTTCTGCACTATTGCGCCCATCAATCATAAACGGAGGAAGCATCTGACGCTCCTCCCCAAAGAAATCCGCACGTCCATTGGCAAGTTGCCTGACCCTTCCACCCCCCGGCAGCTCAGCATACTGCTGCAGCCACAAATGCGCATGCGCATCAATAATCCTTATCATAATCTTATGAGTTTTTCCAGCTTACACGTTGCTGATCCCCTATGATCTCTTTCACTTTCATGATCAGCTCCTCCGGGGCTTTTTCGGCTACGTATGCTATGTTGCGGCGTACGTTGTCGGGGTTGGCGGAGCTGAAGAGCGTCGACGCAATCCGCGGATTGTCTACACTATATTGGATAGCAAGCTTCTCGATAGGATACCCAACCTCATTGCAGTATTCTGCAGCCTTGCGGCAAGCTTCCACAAGAGGCTTCGGTGCCGGATGCCAGTCGGGGACACCGCGATTTGAAAGAAGACCCATCGACAACGGAGATGCATTTATTACCCCGATTCCTCTTTCTTCGAAGAAAGGAAGGAAGTCGACGAGTTTATCATCGTTAAGGCAGTAATGGCAGAAGTTAAGCACGCTTTCTATAGTTCCCGGCTTTGAGTGCTCTATCACCCATTTGAGGTTTTCAAGCTGCAAGTCGGTGATTCCCACATGTCCTACAATACCCTTTTCACGAAGTTCGACAAGCGCCGGCAGCGTCTCTTCCACCACCTGATTCAGATCGGCAAACTCAATGTCATGTACATTGATAAGATCTATATAGTCAATGCCGAGACGCTCCATGCTTTCGTAGACACTCTCTTGCGCACGACGCCCGGAATAATCCCAAGTATTGACACCATCCTTGCCGTAGCGTCCCACCTTGGTGGAGAGATAGTATTTGTCGCGTCCTATTCCACGCAGAGCTTTTCCAAGCACTGTCTCTGCCTTGTAATGCCCATAATAGGGGGAGACGTCGATGAAATTGATGCCACCTTCAATGGCAGCGTATACAGCTTCTATAGCCTTTCCTTCGTCGATGCTTCTGAAGACCCCGCCAAGAGAGGAGGCTCCAAAACTCAGTTGCGACACTTTCATGCCGGTACGTCCGATTTCTCTGTATTCCATGTTGATTTAAAGTTTTGATTTTTGTTAGGATATCAGATTATGCTCCAATTTATGACGATAACTTATCAGCTCGAAGAGCTGTCATCATGCCAAAACCCCGGACTTCAGTCCGGGGCTACACGATAAAGGCTCAGTAGCCTCGGAGAGGCGCTTTATGATATAGTCATAATTCTCACTCATGATCCAAAACCATACTTAATTGCAAAGACTGCTATGATTGTGCAAAGTTAATCAATAATCGGGATAAAACCAAATTATAATGGCCAAAGCGGACGGACTACTCCTGATAGATGTGGATGCGAGACCGAAGCAAGATTCCGGAGCGATGCAATGGCGTCGGAAGCTCGCTCTTGCCAGATTTTGGCGCCTGGAGGGATGATGACGGCAGTGCGGTCTGCCATTACGGCGGCTACAAGATATTCATGGATCTTCTCCCTGATGTAAGAGACCGAGGATGAAGGCAATGGAAACAAAAAAGAAAACTGCCATGATTCCGGACGTTCAAGATCATTTGCAAGAGAAACCCTACATTGGGGAGACAATATCTTTTGAAGAGCAAGCCGTATCTCTGCGATGGCAACGCCGAGCACACGCCATACCCTCTCTACGTTGTCCTTCTCGCATATATCCGCCATCTCATGCCGGCGATGGCGGTCAAGCTCCGGATGCAGCTCCGCCTCAAGCCACGCGCCACTGCGTATATCGTCGAGGACCTCCCTTGATTTAATGCATAATTCATAATTCATAATTTATCGTTAATCGTTAATCGTTGTCCTTGATGGTTTGGTGCGTTTGCAGAGGGATTCTCGTAGGAGTTCGAGACTGGTTTCGGAAAGACGCTTGTAGTCTTCAGTGTCCTGCTTGTTGGTGATCATAAACCATTCGGAGGTTGCAAAAGCAACAATATACTGATGGATAGCCGCAATTATGGAGTCAGTGGCAGCTTGATTGAAATTCTCAGGCATCTCAAGGAAGAGTTCTTCCGACTCTGTACTTATATTGAGCGTATTGTTACCTTGAGTATCGTGTCCCGTCAACACCTCGGCAAGCTCAGCTTTCACCTTGGCAAAAGCATTCCCTATACTGCGGAGTATTTGATTGAGGTTCTCGTCATCATTGTTAGCCTGCATCAGTGCAACCTGACGATAGTTTTTGCCGTCACTGCGGCTTCTGCCTGTAAGGTAGGTCTTGTTCTGGATATCGTAGACGAGCTCCTTGACATTGATGTTAATTTTGATAAGCATAATTATTATTTTTAATTTAGAATTTAGAATAATTGAGAATTGAGATTTTGGAATAATTCATGATTACCCATGATTACCCATGATTACCCATGATGAATCATGATAAATCTTATCTAATAATTCATAATTTATAATTCATAGTTAATAGTTAAATCTCTTCGGTGCCGGATGGTGATAAAGGATAGATTGGAGTTTGAGAGCATAGTCGTCGCGACGCGAAAACGTTGCACCCGAACGCTCCGGACTCACTATCTCTTGCCAGAGGGCAAGGACATGGGAAGTGAGCATATTCTCGACTGTCTTTTGCAGACTGACGGTGTCAGTGGTTTCATTGACAGCGATGGTCATTGAGAGTGAATCGTCGGTGTTGGCGACACTCTTTAGGAAAGGCCGACAGATATCGATGGCGTGCATCGCCGCTTCGTCGAAGAAGGAGTGGAAGAGTGATTTGTCAGCCTCTGAAAGAGCAAGACGATCATAATCGTTGTCTTGTGGGGAGCGGGTGCCCTGCCACTCGGTGCGTCTTGCCACTTGCGTGAAGACTTGCATTCGGGGTATTACGATAGATGTTTCCATAATCAGGTATAATTTTGCTGTTACGCTTGCAAAATTACTTCATCCCCACCTCCGCTCCCCCTTATCCCCATAAAATGGAAAGCAGGCTTTCCAGCCTGCGCCCCCACGCTTATGCCCTCTGCGACTTACAGAAAAAAAAAGCAGCCACCCACAAGAGCAGCTGCTTTGATCGTTAATCGTTAATCGTCAATCGTTAATCGTTGTTAGAAAGACGCCGGTGAGAAAATTCCGGCACGTGGATGATCCGGTGGAAGGTTAGGAGTCAAGTCAGGATTGCGCTCCGGCTGCCATGTACGGATATGAATCAAAGGCTTATCAGGATCATTGAAGTCAACGAAAAGGAACAGATAACCTTGGTCACCGTATGTCTGCGAGATATAATCTTGCTTCAACTGAAGAGCATACGTCTCGCCGCCAACTCCGGAACGCTCTACATCTGTGTCTGTAAAACGCAGGTTGATGAATTCCTGGCTTGCAAAGCAACGACGCAGCTGCTCCATATATTCCTTCTTTGACTTCTGAGAATATGTGACCTGTTCCTTCGAAGCGAGCCCGAAACCGTCGGCTCCCGGAACTTTCTCCAGTTTCTTGGTGACATGACCCACAATGATGACCGCGTCATCATCGAAAATACTCTCAATATAGTCCTGAAGACCAAGAGCAAACGCTGTTCGGTAATTTTCCAGGAAGTTGACGAGCACCATCTTCTTGTCATCATTCCAAGCTGCTCCTTCCTTGGCAAAGATATCCTTGCGTGCTATGCTTCCAAGTCCGAAACCAAGGCTGACAAGCTTGCAGTCTTTATTGAATGTAAAGGTTACATCTTCGGTAAACTGGCGTCCCTTGCTGAAAGTAAACGACATCGGCACTGAGCGGCACATTACCTCGTCGCGATAGGGATAGAATTCGTATGTGTCGCGTGTAGCCTTGCCGAGGATACGCACCTTTCCATACTTCATCAGACGCTCAAACATCATCCAGCCTTCAGGAGTGCAGATCTCTTTCACCTCGTCAAATTTTCGGTTGTTGATGCAATATATGATCTTTTCCATCAAGCCTACGTAGGGCGACACTTCCTCGCGGTTCAGCTCCAGGATACCTTCGTGCGCCCCGGCAGCCACCTGCTCCTGGAATGCCTTAGCTTCCTTCTTGTCAGCTTTCAGTTCCTTTTTTGAATTATTGATCAGAAATTCATTTGCCACCAATCCCCCTCCCTTGTAGGAGTCAAGAAGAGGCTTGAGTTCAGCATCAGCATGGTTTTCATTCTTAAACTGATATTCCACATAAAGCTTCAGGGGCTTCATAGGCACGTCAGATGGGAGTTCGAGCATCGCCATGCCATCCCGGGCGGTGATCAGTGGCGAATAGCCTGTGTTTGTGCCATATTTGAACGTGCACGTAGTGGCAGGCTTTCCGTCATACTTCACATTGAGCTCTACAAGCTTTGTGCCGCTTTCCGGATCATCTTCATCATCGCTGACCGACGCAATTCCAAAGCTCACTTTATTGACAATGTCGCGCATAGCCTCGGGCAACCATATAGAGAGATTCTCCTCCTCTCCATTTATTTTCTCATTGACGTCTGACGGATTCGGCAGACTTTGGAGAAGCACGTAGGAGCGATAAAGATGACGGAGCGCATCGTCGACTTTCCCTTTTTCGGCAGCCTTGGCGCCGGAACGTGCCAAATCCGCCACATTCTTGCGTCGGCGGTCATGCATCTTCCTGATATTCTCCTTAGGCATATAGACGAAACGCTCGAAATCAGGAGCTCCGCCTACAGCTATCACTTGCACTCCCTCCAAAGAAGCCGGAGTGGTGTAGCTTTCCACTACAGATGTAAACTGCTCAGATGAGACAGTCGTGCCATCAGCCTGAAGTAGGTCGGTGGCCTGTCCGAAAGTGCGTCCGCTGACAGTCTGAGAAATCTTCTTGACCATGTCATGGACAGCGGCAGTGTATGCCTCCTCAGCATCTCCGCCGAAGCCGACCCCATAGATAAAGAGATCCGGCATATTCTTGATTTCCTCAGCCCTTTTCTGCTCCGGTGTCTCCTTGGGCTTCGCTGCAAAACTTAAGGTAGTCCCGAGAAGCGCCACTGCAAATATAAAAAAAATACGCCTTAACATTTATAATTAATAATTTATAATTAATAATTTATAGTTATAATTAATCATTAATTGGAGGGTGTCGGATTGTCGCTGTTGCTCGGATATTGACCGGCAGTAGAGAATGGATAGCTCCAGCTTCCATACTTGTCTTCAACTTTATCACCTCTGATAAATCTGACAAAGCCACGTGCGATATAGCGAGTAGCGGGTTCGAGGTCAGTCAGGTCGAAGGTCACGGTGCCGTCATTGCTGTCCGACGGGCTGATTGCCACTCGGTGTTGATCCGTACCGTCTTCACGGCTCCATTCCAATCCTGCCTCAATCACAGTGTAGAAGGGAGAATAGAAATTGAATGCCAATGAAGCCGAAGTCTGCGAATAGTCGTCAGCGGGCCATGGCACGCTTACAGCAGGCTCCCGCCCTCCGAACTGTGTCACTCCGATATTTATAGCACCTAAACCGAATGATGCCGGGTTAAGCACGATTCCTTCATTCGTATAGGTGGTCTCAGGAGTTATCGTGATGAAGCCGGTGCGGGTGTCATCACTGTAATTGGCATCGACATTAGCTCCGAAAGTGTCGAAGCCATTGCCGGAAGTGCCTGTCAGTTCGATCCATGACGGAGCAGAAGCTCTCCATCTGAAGCGAGAGTCGACCTCTACCACAATTTGGCCTCCGGTCTCTTTGACTATACCTACATTGTCGATACGGCTCGCCTCGAAATATACGTCGATGCCCGTCTGCACGATAGTGACAGTCTGCTGCGGATAGCGATCGTCGCGCGGCTTGAAGAGAATCTGAGTAGAACGATATTGTCCGTCAGAAGGAGCTATCTTGGCTACTGTCTCCACTCTCGACAGGCTTCCTTCGGCAACAGAAGGCACTGTAAGCGACACCCATGAAGCGGAGCATACCGCATCCCATCCGGAATTGGGAGAAAGCACTCCAAAAGGTATCTCCCCACCTTCTGCACCGACAGTCTGGTTTTCGGAGGGAGTCACATCAAATGTATATGACGATTTTGTCTGGGTGATCTCTATAGTATAGCGTGAGATAGCACTCACAAGGTTGAGGAATGCCTTCCTGTCGGCTGCCGTGCGGTTGTCCTGCAGAGCCATTCTGAATGTTGCACCCGCAGAGCCGCTGTAAGTGCCGTCTGCGCCTGGTGTCATTCCACTGAGAGGCGTGATCATGACGAATTCCGTCGGGTTCTCACCCTCATAGCTGACGTCGAGTGTCCAATTTACATTAGAAATAATCGTAAATTCCTGGCTTCTGGGATTCTGCGCCTCGAAAGGCTCCAACGATGATGGCGTCAGCCTTACGTCGCTTACTGCCTGCTTGAGAGTCATCTCTATGCTGGTGGTGCCCTCGTTGGTGACAGCATCTCCATCGGCATCGACCACATAGACCATGACCCTGGCGCTTCTTTCCTTATTGATGTTCTCAAGTATGCTTAGCGTTATGGTCTCATTGCCGCGTCCGGTCATCTTGTCGGCAGTACACCACCCTCCCTCACACTCGATGGATACCTTCCAGAGCGTATTGCTCTCTACTTCCACCTTTATATTGTTGTCCGGGGCAGCCCCATAGTCGACACTGAAGCCCGACGAGTGCCCGTCTACCTTCAGTTCGAGCTGGTTTTTCGTAGGCATAAGTCCCGTATCGTAGTTGTCGCTACAGGCGGCTATCCCGGCAAGTGTCAGAAATGCCGCTGCAAGCCATCCGAATATATGTCTTGTCTTCATTGTTGATATTCTACTTGAATTAGAGTGAAACTGAAACTCCTATCGAACCCTTTATTCCACCCCTTGTCATGCCTCCCTGCTTGAAGACATCTACCACATCACCCTTTGTGGAGACGGGTATGCCATATTCAGGAGTGATGAAGAAGCCTACGTGCTGGATCGGGTGGTAGGAGAACCGGGCCCCCACTGTCACGCAAGGCTGGGTGAATCCATTGCCGGGGTATTTACTCTCCTTGGCAGCAAGGCGCTGGATCATGAACCCTGCCTGCGGAGTAAGCCCGAAGCGCTCTGCAAACCTAAGCTGATAGCCGGCACGCACTGCCATCTCATCGAGTCGGTATTTGTGTTGCCCCATGAATACGTTGTCGGTGCGGTCATACCAGCTTACGTCTTTGCTGCTGCTGATGCCAAGGTTGTAGCTGACCTCTAAGTTGATGTTCTCGTAGTAGCCACCAAGAGTAAAACCTACCGATGGCATCCCACTGCCGGCAAACGACACAGCTGCATAGCCTGTTGTCTTCTTGACATACTGTATCCTTTCGAGGCGGATGGTGTCGCGAAGGGTCTCTCCACGCTCTATACGGAACTTCAGGCTCTGAGGATAGTAACCCTTCTTCGAGAAGTCATACTCGTAGCGTGCCACGGGAAGCTGCATTGTAGACTGAAGGTTGACAACTGAATCACCCTCCATCACAGTGACGCCGTAAGCCGGCTCGGTGACGAGTTCAAGATATCCGAGGTGTGGCAACGGTGGAGTTGCTGTGACAGTCTTTGTCTTGCCTGCTTCGACTGTGAAGGTCGTGGTCTGGTCTTCATGGTCGGGGAGCTTTGCAGTGACGACATAACTGCCTGCCTTCAAGTGCTTGCGGAGCTGTCCGACACCTTCTCGGTTGTCTTGGAACCATAGTTCAGCTCCGTCGGCAACTTCTATATTGACGTCGCCAAACTTTAGGTTCTCATCTTCCATCTGCAGCGTAAACTGATTGCCGCCGTCTGCCGTGAGTGTGACTACATCTTCAAAGAGCAAAGACCCGAGTTCTGCACGCACAAGGTGCGAACCCAATGGCATGTGCATATTGACGGGAGACTTTCCTTGGGGCTCTCCGTCGACGGTGATCTCCGCATTGGGCGTCGAAGCGATCAAGGCTACGTTGCGACCCTCCACGTTGAGCTCTACAGAGTAAGTTTTGCCGGCTTCTGCTTCCATACCGTCAAACCAAATCACTGTAGGGCTGTACTTGGGGTGATTGACAGTCACCTTCTGAGTACGCTCCGGAACATAGAGCCACACTTCGCCCGGACCATGCTGCTTGCGGTCGAGAATCTGATATAGACCTCCGTCAAAACCGAGCACTTCGTTAGGAAACGGAGTGTAGATCCTGATGAGGGCAGCTTTCTTGCCACTGTTCGGGTCGATCACCTGCGTGTCTGCCAATCGGGCAAACATGTCATTAGTGGCTTTGAAGTCCCGGTATTCGAGTTTTTGGGCCATCATTGGCAAGGAACCCAACAGGGCTCCTGCCACGATGGCAATCTTTAGAAACTTCATTTTTATTATATACATTAGAGTTATTATTTCACCATTACTTTCACTCCGCCTACGATATATATGTCGCGTGTCAAGCCTTCGATGACTACTGTCTCGCCCGCTTTCAAATGCATGGTACGTATCACCACGCCTGTAGCCGTAGTCACAGCAGTATTGCATTCACGGCTGCTGCTGACGCGGATAGTGCCTGCTGCCGGAGTCTCTACCATTATGCCTGAACCGGATGCTTCTGCCACAGGTGTCAGCACTCCGCTCCAGTCGCCGAAGACAGGTATCTGCTTTGGCATTCCCTCGCCGCGAAGATATGCCCCGAATGGAAGGGTCTTATCTTCCGTCACGAATGCACTGCCAAGCCAATCACGGCCTGCCAACATGTTGACGTTGATCGACCGTATTCCGGTCTCCTCCACCGGCAGGAAGGTGCCCACAAACTCTGTCCCGTCAAGCCACTTGTCTGCTTTCGGCATAACGCTGTCAGGAATAAGTGTCACTCTCTCCGCAGCAAATGTCACTTTGCCGGGAAGATTATAGCCGTAGACATAGTCTTCATTGTTTGGCATGGAGATGATGTAGGGTGTGCGAGCCTGAATGGCACTTGCAGCTACCCAGCCCTCTTCTGCAGCATTGTATAGCCAGAAAGGCTTGACGCTATCTTCCGGACCTTTCCATAATGAGAATGGCACAATTTCACCTGCCTGCTCATGCATGATGCTTGCTGCGTCGAAGGGTAGGGCTATGGTCTCCCATCCTGCACATTCTCCAATCACTGTCGGCATAGTGAATTCCTTGGTCAGCTCTATGTGCTCTACATCAATCGGCATGTGAACGCCGAAAGGATAACCGGGCATAAGAGCGACCTTCTTTGCTGTTCCCGTCACTCCTGCTCCATCCGGATCGGTAGGAGCGTCACCACTAATGTATGGATAGGTCACGACGTTGATTGCATCTGAAGGAGCATTATCTTCGTCAAACACCCAAAGCAATATATTGGGGTTGTCGGCTTCTGCAAGTCTTCCCTCCGGCATACGCTCGTCGGTGATACCCCACATCACAGTAGTCAGTTTCTTCATTCCCTTCAGCATTCCCTGCGGTATGCTATAAGCGAAAATGGTCTCAAGCGCTGAGTTGGCGAAGACTCCGTCGCACGGTTCTGTGGTGGTGTGGTTTGGCGCTAAGTGAAGTGCAGTGAGATTAGGAAGCGACCCGAGGAATTCAAGGTCTTCTTTCTCTATCTCTCCTCCGTTGATATAGAGATATGTGTACTCATCCGGGTTGTCACCCCAAGTGCCGAACCCTTCGGAAATGCGATATCCATTCCTTGCGGCGGCTATGCGTCCGGTGTTGAAATAGTCGATTTCCTTCGCTACGGTGTCGCTGCGGAATGCATTGTCAGAAGTAGCTACAGCTGTCAGGCGTGCCATATATGAGACTTCCATCGTGCGCTCGCCTACTCCGCCATGCCGGTATTCATCATCCATAAATATACTTACATTCGCTGATGCAGAAGCGGGGTCTCCTTCGGCAGGACCATAATGCACTGCGTGGCCGTCATAATCCACCTTTGGAGGAAGATGGAACACTAACTCTTCTGAAATAGTCTCAGAATCGTAGCGGTCTTCATCAGTGGCAATGGCTGAGACTTGAAGAAGCCTCATTTCAGGCACTACGTCGATTGACTCAAGGCTATTGCAAATCCGTTCTTCTCCATCGATGATCACGCGTATTGCCGCTCCATCTGCATTCTCAACAAATACTCTGCGACCTTCAAAATCCTTGCCAATTGTAGGAATGGTTTCCTTCCACTGGCTGAGCACAAAGTTATATATGGCTTCATCAGAATCGTTGTAGCCTGCCTTTGTGGCAATGAATCTGACAGTGCAGTCTTCTGTCATTGGTATCGGTTCGCTGTAAAGCGTTGATGAGGATGTCGGTTGATCGCCGTTGGCTGTATAGCGTATCTGTGCAGACTCTTCTTCACTCGCCAATGTTAGATAATGCTTACCGTAGGATGCTGTAGGAGCAGGCAACTTCATGTTGGAAACTTCGTAGACCGTCACGTCAGATTCGATAAAGTCAGCTAAGAAAGCTCTGACGGTAAAGGTCATGTTACCGGTGATGTCGATTGGCTCCGTGTAGACTGTTCCTGTCGTTGGAGTCGGCACAGTTCCATCGGTAGTGTAACGGATCTGCGCACCGACTGTAGCACAAGTCATAGTGACTTTCATCGTCTCCAGACTGTGGGTTACGATCGGAGCCGTAACTTTCCTGTCATCCACTGTCACGGAAGCCTCTTCAGAATCAAACAAATCGCTACGAAATGCCTTGGCTGTATAAGTATGGTTGCCTACGACTGATATCGGACCTTCATACTTGATTCCGGTCTCTTCTGTCGGAGCCTCCCCGTCAATGGTATATCGGATCTCCGCACCATCAGTGTCGCAAGTCATTGCGATGGTCAATGCTTCCGGATCGTAGGTCAGCTCAGGAGTTGCCACCTGATGATCTGCTATCTTGAATTCGTATGTGCCTGTTTCTGAATCGAGGAAGTATTGGCGCATTGCGATGAACTTCACCGTGCAGTCTTCCGTCAGAGCGACAGGGGCTTCATAGAGTGCAGATTCTGCAGTAGGCTCTGCACCGTCAAGTGTATATCGGATGGCTGCCTCAGCATCACTGCACGACAATGTCAGCACTTTGTTGGCAAAGCTTGCTGTTGGAGTCGGCACTTTCTGGTCGTCGACTGTCACGGAAGCCGATTCCGAATCAAACAAATCGCTACGGAATGCCTTGGCTGTATAGGTATGGTTGCCTACTACAGCTACCGGGCCTTCATACTTTATTCCTGTCTCTGCTGTCGGAGCCTCACCGTCAATGGTATAGCGGATTTCGGCATTGATGGTATCACATGTCATTGTGATGGTCAATGCTTCCGGATCGTATGTCAGCACTGGAGTTGCTACAACATGATCAGCATATACGAAAGTATAGCTGACGGTGTCTGATGGCTCATAGTTAGCTTTGAAACCACGTGCCACCACCTTGCAGTCTTCAGTAAGTCTGAGGGGAGCGGAATATGCCGCAGATTCTTCCGTCGGTACTGAGCCGTCGGTTGTGTAGCGGACGGTAGCCCCTGAAGTGGCAGTAGCTAAAGTAAGGGCAAGATCGGAATAACTATAAGTCGGTGTTTCTACTTTATAGCCATCTATGACGTACTCTCCTATGGGTGAATCAAAGTAATTCACGTGTGTCGTATACGCCTTCACAGTAAAGTTGCCATCGAGAGTCAATGGCTCCGTATAGAGGGTGCTTGTGGCATCCGGATCTGTACCGTCTGTCGTATATCTGGTTTCTCCATCATTAATAGCAGGGATGATCACAATCTTCCCATCCTCATTGACAGAGAAGGTTGGAGCAGGTATGGAGTGTTCAGCCCGACGAAATACATAAATGCTTATGGGAGAGTCGGTCAGACCATCCTTGCTTGCGTATGCTTTGATACGGCAATTTTCTTCCGGTTCGAAAGGAGCCGTATAGACAGTACTTTCCTCATTAGGGTCGGTAAAATCTGTAGTATATCGAATTATAGCATCAGGCGTTTCACTCGAAATCTTCAACAGACGATTTTCAAATGTAAAGATTGGAGCGCCAGTCTTATATGCCGTCACCTGATAGCTAACTACAGGAGAATCTTCCATACCCTCCTTATAAGCTATGGCCTTCACAAGAAGGTTGCTACCTACATATATAGGCGCGGTATAAACAGGACTTGCTGCCGTTGGGTTTGTACCGTCAAGGGTATAGTGGATTGTCGCACCCGGAGTCTCGCAGAGAATCTGCACGTGAGTATCGTCATACATACCCATACGTGGCCACATAACCATATTTTCCGCAATCGACCCGTCTGGATTTGGAATGCCGGGTTCCTCTGGATTTGCCGGATTGTAATTGTAGGAGAAATTGGCTGTAAGTGTTACGTTGCGTTGAGGCATAGTATACTCAAATTCTGATGCCTCAGAAACGACATTGCCAAGATCATCGGTCCAGTTTACAAATGTATAATAGTCATGAGATTCTGAATAGATTGATTTAGTCGATCCTTCTTCCACCATAGCATCATATACACTATAATAATCATGATAGAAGTGCACATATCCTCCATCCGCCGGATTTGACTGTACCTTAAGTAGTCTCAAAGGACGCTGTCCGCCGGGTTCTTCAGGATTTGTCGGGTCATATTCGAAGTTGGCAATAAGCGTATGATCTCCTTGCGGAACAGTGTAATTAAGTACCTCATCCGTCCCAATTACTACTCCTCCTCTTGTCCAATTGACAAAACGGTAGTTTTGATAGGCATGTACTTGAAAATCATGTGTACTTCCCACTTCAAACTCATCACTATAACTATCTCTCCATGATCCTTGAGATTGCTGGTAGAAATAACCGGCATCGATCGGGTTAGTTATAAATGTGATCTTTGATTCGGTCTTGAATTCTGGAGTGGAAGGTTCTTCCGGAGAATCCGGATCGTAGACAAAACGTGCTGTCAATATGACATCCCGACTCGGCATTGTATAAGTGAAGTCTTGGTCAGTAGATATTACATTTCTCGCTTCATCTTCCCATTGTATGAATTTAAAACCGGTATTCCCTGTAGTATATACATATACGGAGCTTCCAAAGGCATGGCTTTCTTTCGGAGTAAGATTCCACGCCGCATTTTCAGGCACACACCGCGTAGTCAGGGTGAATTTGACCCCCGGCTCCGGTGGATCTGCCGGATTGTATTGGGCTTTCGCTGCAGTGCCCCACAAAAGGAGCACAAGCAGCGGAAGTATTATCCTAAAGGATAAATTTAGGTGTAACCTCATATTTAATGGGGGTTAAGATTCTTATTTTACGATTGTCTTGAATGACTCGCCATTCACCTTCACTACATATACACCACCGGCTACCTCAATCTCAAGGCTTCCGTTTTCAGCTACAGTGTTGGTGATGATGCTGCCGTCAGTTCCATAAACTGCTACAGTTGCGCCTGTAGGTGCAGAAACTGAGATTGATCCTGCATTGCCTACAACCTTTACAGCATTGTCTTCTACTCCCTCTACTGCTGTGACAGCAGGTGCAAAGCGGATTGAGAAGCGTGAGTTGTCAATTCCGGTCTTGGAGGCAGTGAAGATATAGTCTCCTTCATTAAGATCGAATTCAATGCCTGTCTCTGCGTCATAAAGCCAAGCCTGACGATCAGCACGCTGCGCTGAGATGCGGTAAGTGCGGTCTGCTGCAGGAAGAAGCACACCAAGTGCAACATTGCCATCCTCGTATGGACGCTCGTTGATAGCCATTGGGTGTTTGTTGTCGCCAAGAGTGTAAAGCTGAGCCACGTTGGCATCCATACTCATGAACTTAGAGGCATCGCGTACTGTCTCGTATGCCATTGAAGCCTGTTCGTTGAGCACTACGCGTGTATAGTCGTCAGCGGTTTCGTTGTCGTCGCAATAAAGTTCAAGGTTGAGTTTATGACGATTTTCATCCACTACGATAGGACGCGGAGCGCGTGAACGGTCAATGTTAGTGTTGATCTGTCGACCTACAAGCGGCATACCGGTGGAAAGATCAGGAGTGTCAACAGACTTCTGCACGAAGAATGGCTGCATCGGACGGAGCACGAATGTGTCATCGCCACGGTCGCCGTCATTGAGTGAGTAAGCGCGGTAAGTGCTGCCGGTCCATACTGTGATGGGAGCCTGCATGTCGATGTAGTAGATATCGTAATATGTCGGATATGGGTTTGCAACGAAGTTCCAACCGGCATTAGCCTCAGTCTCGCAAGCATTATCAGCAAGTTCGAATGTCACTGCATTCGATCCAAGCATCTTTTCGTTTTCTGATGTTGCAGCCGCCGGCATGTATAGCCAACCTGGTTCGCGAGCTTGGATAATGTATCCCTGTCCGCTCTTAAGCGTACCGTCTGCCGGAACGTTGATCCAGTTGCCGGAAGTTGCATCCTCGCTTGCGCGACGAGCACCATCATAGTAACGGATTACCCAAGAATCAGTGGCAGGATATCTCACATCTGCCATATTCACATCAGTGACTGGAGAGAAGAAATACCATGTGTCTCTTCGTTCTACATAGAAGTTTGTCACTACACTGTTCGCGTTGACAGAATTAGCCCTGCTAAGCAAGGAGGCAGGAGAAGATTCACTGTTATTGAAAGTCAACACATCAAAACTCTGTGGAGTGTCTGCATCCAAGGTCAAAGTGCCGCCGGTCATTATCTCAAGCGAAGGAGTACCTTGCATGTGATGTGCATTATTTAGTGTTAGATCCCCTCGGATCGCCCAGTAATCATTTACAGAAGCCTCGTCAGAAACCTGAGTATTTGTAAATTGATACCAGTATGGATCTGCCTTGTATGCTTCAAGGGCAAAATCTGGCACATATAGAGTTACATTAGACTTATTAACATTATAAAATGGTTCGTAGCTATAATATGTATCGACAGAAGGAGGCGTAGCACATGGAAGCACAATTTTCTCCAAAGCAGTACAACCACTAAAATCAGCAGACATATCCCAACAATGTGAACTCAATGACACCTCTTTTAGATTTTTACAATCTGCAGCTATTCCCTCTCCATAAGTCGCTACTGATGGAGGAATTGAAAGACTTTCCAGAGCGGACCCTGCAAAAGCGCGATAAGCTATTTTGGTCACAGTCTCAGGAATGTCAATTGACTTGATATTCGTATAGGAGAACGTCTCCCATTCTATGACTTCGGCATTCACTGGAATATTTACCTCTTCAAGAGCAGTACAATTATAAGCAACTCCTCGGGGTACAGTTTTTAATCCATTAGATATGTGAAGTTTCTTCAAAGACTTGCAAGATGCAAGTACATCCCAATTATCATAATAATTTTCATGCCAACTGTTTGAATTATGTTCTTCAGCATTTCTGCCGGCTTCAGTGACACTATCGGGCATATAGAATTCTATAAGGCGAGTAGATGAAAAAGCATCGTGACCAATCTTTTTTAATTTTGAATTATCCGCAAATGTCATAAATTGAAGGGGTGTTCCATGCCACGCACAGTATCCTATGGTTTCAACAGAAGCCGGAATCGTTGCCTGATGGAAATTGGTTTCATAGAAAGCATAATTTCCAATCATTTTTAGTGTCTCTGGGAGCATGACAGTGCTAAGATAACTTAATCCTCGCATTCCTTCGTCAGGAATGGATGTTATGTTCGTGGCAGAAAAGTCAATGGCTTTTGCCCCGGAAAGTTGCTTCACTATTGCCCAGTCGTCGGAGTTCATAGAGCCATTGATCTTTACAAGTTCAGCATCCTGAAGGTTCTTGCCCTCAAGCGCCTGCAGAATCTTCACGCTTAGTTCGCCGGGATTATTCAAAGTCACTTCATACCAGTTTTGGTCAAGACGGACATTGCGAAGATGGGTAATATTAGTATCCGCGTCATCTATCTCCCAACTCTCAAACTCAATGGTATGGGTGCCAGGATTAAGAACTAAGCAATATGATTCCCAATCGTAGTTTCTATGAGTATAGTACATGACACCGTCAACATATACACACGACTTACGCCCCTCATACCAACTTTTGAGATTACGTATTTCATATTCGAAGATAGATGCCTTTTCAATGGTGAATGTCGTGGAGATTTTCGTACAAGAATCTCTTTCTCCCTTAAACACAGAGCGGATATAACCATCCTCTGTAATCCAAATATTGTTGGGATCATTCTGAAATTTGATAGGAAGCGAACCGTCTTTTAGACATGCAGTTTCAAGTTCCTTGCATTCCCATACACGAAGATTTCGGATTCCTGCAAAATAATCTTCATTCCAATAATTCTCTGCCGTAGATATTGAAACAAATTCAATGGTATGCGTACCGGCGGACACCATTATATTGAATTTATACCAGCCACTATAAGTAGTGAAAGTTTTTTCTTCTCCGTCAATAATTAATTTCAGGATATCTTCTGAGTTATAACAATATTTTCTCCACTCACCAGTCAATTCAATTGGGTAAGAAGAAGTGTAGCTAAACGAAAGAGTGGTTGTAAAAGCAGTATCCTCATTCGGAATTTCCGGAGTTCTCATATATGATTCCCCTTCCGGTATATACCATGGATGCTCCGCATCATTAGTCCATTTCACTGGCACAGATCCTTCAACGAGGATTGCCTCGCTGATTTCATCTGAGGAAAGTTGCGCGTCAGCTGTGGCGTAGCCACACACCGCGAGGAGCAGAATCGCTAAATAGCGAAACCGCTCTACATTTTTAAGTAAAGTACTTGTCATTGTTAGATTGTTAAGTTTTATTGTTGTTTAATTTATTATCACTTTATTAATCCGAAAGGAGTGCTTATGTCGCTGAATTGTCAGTGGTAAGGCATAGCCTTTTAGCAAATCTACGCATTAATGTGCAAATTTACAAAAAATATTTCAAAGTTTAGCTAAAAAACAATATAAAAAAGCAATTATTTAATAATTTCATGCAAATTAGAACCACAAGCAGCTCAGACTATCACTCTAATTAGTATATCTTGGCGCCAGCTATATCCTCCAGGTTATCATAGAGGATGCTTTTTCCAAAGAAGGCGATAGTGGTGCGAACGCAGTGAGCACTCCATAAAGCAAATTTATACTAAAATTCTCTCTTATCAAAATTTTCCTCTGATTTCATGCTGATTTCTACGGCTTAGAAAGACGCCATCATCGACTGCACAAAACCGTGCAGTCTTTTACAATTTTTAACACAATTTATTTTGCTTAATGCTTTGCTTTGTCATAATTTTGCATCAGATAAATTTAAAATATGCAATGCTTATGAAAAAGAAAGGAAGCCGCAGCGACTTCAATGCCCAGCGTGACGCCGAACTCCGCCAGGCATTCTTCAACCAAGGAGTCTATTCCACTAATGACAGAGTAATCAAACGAACCGTCAAAACCCCCACTTCCCGATTCTGGGTAGACCCGGACCGGGCCCGAGATATCATGAGCCGTATCGAGAAAGATCCCACCTCTATAAAGAGGATGAATCCCGAACGGCAACGTATGTATCTTTCCCTATACGAAAAGTATCAGAAACTGAGACGCAAATGCCCCTCCTATTCCAAAATCGAAGCCGTAACAATCGCCATCTACTCCGGCGCCCCTGAATTCTTCCTCGCCCCATCCACAGCCCGCTCCATCATCTACAACAATGTTTATCCCACTTATTGAAAAAGATCGCGACGCCAATGACTTTACCTGCCGCGACGGCGAAATCGACATGGAAAGCAGGCTTTCCAGCCTGCGGCTAACCACACCTGACGCGCCAAGCCGCAGGCCGGAAGGCCTGCTTTCCATAAATCCATCAGGCACTTACCCCACTGCAACCTTGCGGATTCCTCTCTTGGCAGGGGAGAAGGAGAAGGCAAATCTGATGCTGTCAGGTGAAATCTCTCGTGTAGACCCTGCCACTGCAGAGAGAATCACACAAGCCATACTTCAAAAGGCAGCTGAGTTTCTTCTCGATCTCTCGACTGAACTAAGAAGACAAGGGCAATTCATCCTTCCATTCCGGTGCTTTACCATGACGATGACTCCCGATGGCTCTCTCTCCTACCCTTCCCCACAAGCCATCGCTCTCCCCACTGATTTCCCACCCCATCCTGAAATAACTGCAGCAACTGCTACCGACGATGCCCTGACTATCGCCATACGGTTGCCCGTACGTCCACATCGATTGATCCTCTCATCATCCGAAGGCTTGTCTATGGGTGATTCACTTCGCACATTCATCAGTTATCCTCTCTATATTCCCGACCCCAAGGAACTGCGAGGAAGCATCGGGAGCGTGAAGTCTGCCACCGGAGGGAATGCCATCGGCATTCGGTTTGCTTTTCTTTCCACTTCTTCGATAAAGGCTTCTGTGGCAGCCCCGGAGAAGTATTATGAATTTGTCGGCAATGAACGTACCGGGTATCGTGTGTCGTCGAAAGCTGCGTCTGCTCCCGATTACTCTTGTTATGCCGCTATCTATGGCAGTGTTACGCCATTCTCCCGTAATTCTTTGTTATCTCTCGGCAATGACGTCTCAGCCGACACTGATCCTATGGATTGGATTGCAGATTGGATAGAAGCCGGCGATGGATACCTCCCATCAAATCTCCCTTATAAATATCGGAATCCTGATTCTACATCTGAGTCTTTCACTTTTCCTGAAGGCATCGACGCTGACTATATAAAGGAGACCGCCACTGCTCTTGATATGCCATACATATTGCTGACTCGCCCCATGGCATTGGCTTCCGACAGCAGGAGCCGACGAAATGCAGCCCCACGTGCCATCCGAAGCATCCAAGTCTTAGGTTTATCTGACTCCCCCGCTCTCGGAATTATCTATGGCAGCGATGATTGCCGGCACTGGGAACCCCTTCGCAGTTTCGACCCCCACATCAAAAGCCACATCCTCTCCCCTCCACGCCTTTGGTGGCGCCTGCTGCTCTTAACATCCCAACCCAACAAAGCCTTAGCCCTCCACCTCCTCCCCTAAAGCCCTTAAAGCCCTTAGTGCCCCTAATGCCCCTAATGCCCCTAAAGATAAAATGACACAAGAAGAAATTTCAATTGAACAAATACTCGAAGAGGATGAACGCCGCTCCAGAGCTATGTCGACTCCTTACGATCCGGTGTCGGGACTCTTGAGCCCCGGCACCAGATTCTCCATATCCATCCCAGAGCTGGAGCCATCCAGACTGCATATCCCGACAGCCATGCAGGAACTCCCGGAAGTCCGTATGCTCATGGCAGGACGTAGCCTTACGGAGGCTTTCCCCGGAACGATAGAAAATGCCCGCCAGAGATGGTTTGAGCTCCGTTGCCGCTACGATTTCCCTTTCTGGGCTTTCAAGTGCATCAAGATCAAACATAAGAATGGTGGCGGACTTGGCATTCCCTTCCTCCTGAATGCCCCTCAACGTAAGCTAATCGGAGAGTTTGAGAAAATGAGGGAAGCCGAAAAACCGATTCGTATCGTGCTCGTGAAGGCCCGTCAGTGGGGAGGAAGCACGGCGACACAAATATATATGCTATGGATTCAGCTGATGCGCCGCATGGGCTTCAACTCGCTGATTGTAGCTCATCAGAATGCAGGCACAGATGAAGTGATAGCCATGGCAAAAACCGCTCTCGATTGCTATCCCCGAGCCCTTCTCACAGAAAATTCCGAACAAATTCCCGATAAAGAGAAAATTTATGTCAATGCCGGACTGAGCCGCAGCGCAATAAAAATACCGCGCCGCAATTTCCGCATCAAGGCTGGAAGCGCCGAACGTCCTGACTCCAGCCGTGGCGGCGACTATGCGTTGGTGCATCTGACGGAGGTAGGGCTTTGGCGAAAAACCCAAGGCAAGAGTCCTGAAGACATCATACGCGCTTCCACTTCGGGAGTGTTGCTGCATCCTGAGACGATGATTGTGATGGAATCAACTGCAAATGGTGTCGGCACTTTCTTCCATAAGGAGTATTTGGCGGCAAAACGCGGGACGTCGCTATATCGCCCCGTCTTTGTAGCGTGGCATGAGATAGAGCAATATCGGGTGAAGGTAGCCGACCGTCGGGCTATGGCTGAGAGGATGCTGAAAAACCGCCATTCCGACTTCTCCGACGACGACCGCATTGCCACAGGTCGCTATATATGGGATCTCTGGGAAGCCGGGGCAAGCCTGGATGCCATAAACTGGTATGAAAACGCTCGCTCGCAAACTAATAATGCCGACCAGATGATGTCGGAATATCCCAGCAACGACTTAGAGGCTTTCGTCAACAGTGGCGCAAACGTATTCAATCGGAAAAAGGTGCTTGCTCTAAGAAAACGGTGTATGCCACCGAAATATTCCGGAGAACTCGTGGGGAGTGCCGACTATGGGGAGAGAGCATTGGAGGGTATTGAGTTTGAATCGGATCCTAATGGCAGATTGAAGGTTTGGGATATGCCGGATGTGAAGGAAGGGAAATCCAATTTAGTGCAAAATAGGTATCTTACCGTAGTAGACGTAGGAGGTCGCAGCATGAAGGCTGACTGGAGTGTGATTGTAGTCTTTGATAGATACCGCATGAAGCGTGGCATAGGAGGGCCGGCAGTTGTAGCGCAATGGCGCGGCCACTGCGACATGGACCAGTTGGCGTGGTTGTCGGCAAGGATAGCCAAGTGGTATGGGGAGTCATTGCTTGTCATTGAGTCAAACACCCTTGAGACGCGAGATCCCGACCGATATGTAGATGGGGATCAGTCAGGATTTATTCTCAATCAGCTCCGTGATTGCTATCCTAATCTGTATGCGCGCAGGCAAAGTCCGGAAGATATTATTGAGGGGAGACCGCGCAAATATGGTTTTCACACCAACACTGCCACCAAGCCGATGATCATTTCCAATTTAGTGAGAGTGGTGAGGGAAGAACTATATATCGAGCGTGACGAACGCTGCCTCGACGAATATCTGACGTATGAACGCCGCCCTAACGGCAGCTATGGGGCAGTGACAGGGAAACACGACGACATGTTGATGACCCGAGCCATCGGATTGCATATCTGCATGAATGAAATGACCCTTCCCTGTTCCGCCGACGATCCAAGCCATAAAAACCCACTCCGAATAGTCACCCAACCTTCACTTTTCTTTTAAGTTTGTATTTTAACATAACTTTAACGTCTATATACTAATATTTGCATATTTATTAGCGTTTATAGTATGATTCCGATTAGGAAGAGCAATGAATAATTGTCTAAATTTTGGGTTATATACATTAGTTATTTCTATCGCAGTCTTTGCGTCGGGAACGCAAAAGACGGAAAGACCCGGACGTCGTGATGACGACCGGGTCTTTTTTTTATGGAAAGCAGGCTTTCCAGCCTGCGCCCCTTATGGAAAGCAGGCCTTCCGGCCTGCGGCCTATTTTATTCTTCTCTTACATACAGAGCAAATTCTCCTTCTCTCAAATTTCTTGGATTCGAAATAATATATCTCATATAATGTTCATAAGCAGCCTCACTTCTTACTAATCGATCAAATGATTCCCTCATCCAAAATTCACCATGAGAACATGTCAGTTTATTGATTCCATACCCCGAAAATCCTTTAATTCCATGTAAAATATCTCTAATTTTATATTTACCCAAAGGTCTAATAAGCATGTGCACATGATTAGGCATAATAATATATGCATAAACTATATATTTTTTCTCATCATAGTAAGATATCGAATCAATCAGTATTTTCCTTACCTCTGGAAATCTTAAAAGACAATTTCCATATCCATTATGTAGTAAACGCTCAGACTTCGGTCCAATCATTTTCCAATAATCAATTTGAGTTTCTTGATCCCAAGGCTCTGGATTTGCTTTCTTAAATTGTGAAATCAAGTCATTCAATTCTTGAATCTTTGTAGCAGGTAATGAATCAGCGAGTCGGAACGTCACATATTGCGTAGTTCCATCTTGATGCATGTGAGGGAGGTTGCCTCCATAGCATTGCTCTATATCCTTGTATTTGTCTAAATACATGAATTATATGTTTCATTTAGGATTATTATTGGGCGCAGGCTGGAAAGCCTGCTTTCCATGAGGGCGCAGGCCGGAAGGCCTGCTCTCCATAAGTTTCACCAAAGCAAACGAGACGAGGGCACAGATGCAGATCGGGAGGATGTATTCCGTGGCCCCTGTCATCTCCGAGATGAGGAATATCGACATCACAGGGGCTTTAACGATGCCTGCAAAGGCCCCTCCCATAGCTATCATGGCGCATAGCGGGGCGGGCAATTCTATCCCAAACCAATGCTTCATCAACAATGCAAACAGAGTCCCTGCCACTGCTCCGGCAAACAAGGTAGGGGCAAATGATCCTGCAACTCCACCTGCACTGTTGCTGCAGACTGTAGCCAATGCCTTCAACACCAACAGCAATGTCAACACTGCTATGAAACGTACTGTCTCCGGCACTTCATCAAGGGGGCCTCCCGCAAGTATGTCGTTGTAATTGCCATTGATCAATTTCGTCATCTCAGGATAACCCTCTCCATACATTGAGGGAAACATCAGAAGAATAATGCCGGCTATCAGACCACCACTCACCCACGCTACCCACTGGTGCTTGCGGCTGTTGAAGAATTTCTTCATTACCGCCGTAATCCAATTATAGAGGATGCTGTAGAGTCCACAAAACAGTCCCAACAATATTACCCAATGGATAGGAATTGTGTAGATCTCACATAACCAATAAAAATAAAAAAAACACATCTGACGCTGCCGACGAATAGCCTTGTGTAGATCTCGGTGGTCGCCGTAT